>NZ_JAKRDR010000002.1:0-281253 GCF_022345765.1 Corynebacterium nasorum
CCAGGCTAACTGCCTCGCCTGCCACCACGCGCTCAACAGCAGCATCCTTAACATCCTTCGGAGTCCAACGCGTCACAACTACCTCCCGGTCGAAGTGGCGCATTCACCCCTTGACAGCACGCCTGCCTTTTTGACAGATCTATCTGTAAATCTAATTGCAACAATAATTACAGGTATATTCGGAGTTGTGTTTACCCGGTTGGGGTACGATGGATTTCGCTCCATCTCTGACGATGAAGTACGGAACAAGGTGGCAATGAAGCAAGTTGAATCTCGAGTGTCAGATCTCCGGTTTTCAAAGAAGCAGTGGAAAGCTGAAAAGAAAAAATTCCGAGACCTCAAATATTAGTCCCAAGAAGCGGAAAAATGACCCCTAAGCCAACAGAATTTAGACTGTGCTCAGTACGCAAAATATAGATAGTCTAATCCTGTAGATTTACCTCATAGCAGAACCATAATTTGACGCAGGATAGCAGGTAACTTTAAGTACTGTTCTACCAAGACTCAACGGCCAGACCTCAATGACATTTTGAAGTTATAGGAACAGCTCTTTGATTGCTGATGCGCCGTAAGCCTCGAACTAGCTCCTCACACCGAGGAAAACAACCATTAACTTTTACCTGTTCCTGCAGATAGTATGAGCTTAAAACGCTCTCACCAGCTAAACTCTTCTAAGATTCAGAGCTTCAGAGTTCTGACACAATCTCACCGCCGTGGTAGGAAAGGGCCAACTGTGCTGCCGTGCCGCCCCCTGCGACGGTTTTAAGCTCATCAAACTGACAGCCATTACGGGATCGGACTCTGACCGACCCCTAGTGCCTGCGCGATAAGTTAGAGGTTAACGGTGCCGAAAAAGCTCCGCTTACCACGTACCGCCTCTGTAATAACTATAGTGAGCCGCGAGCAAATTGAATTTGTCCATCAATTCTCGAGTTGTTACGCCACCGAGCTTTCGACTCTGCCGAGTTAATTACACCAGTCTTCCAGCTTGCTGAACCTATCGTGACGGCAACAGTATAATTTATGGGTCTTCTAGGGGATGATTATGCTATCAGGCGCCCTCCTGTGAAGATCTTCGTGTAGTCGCTTTACTCTCGGAGCCGGCAACTTAGTGGAAGCCTCCTCCTCTTCAACTTACCTATCCATGTCAAGCCTCTCCTACCCATCGAAGCAATGGTGTGGAGGGGGGCATCGGCAAGCGCTGCTAAGTGCACCGTAATGTCGGCGCAGCCTTGGGTCTTTGGCGGCGAACATGCAACAACCCCCACCTCCCTGCATGTCATGCATACTGATGGACGCGGGGGTTGCGTGCTAAAGAAACGATTTAGTTGGCTCGGCCGGTTTCCTTGCGGTACTTGCGGTAGTAGCGGCGGCCATAGTGGACGGTGCTGAAGGCGGCGATAGCCACAACGGCTAGAGCGATGATGCCGATGATGGTGGTCAGGGTGTAGTCACCCTCGCCGGCGGTGCCCAGCGGGGTATCCCACACGCCGAGGCCCCAGATGAGGATTCCGGCAGCCGGGAGGCAAGACAGGATCAGACCCATGCCCACCCAGGTGGAGGTGCGAATGAGGGAAGAATGAGGAGCACCGAAGGAAACTGGGTCGTAGCCTTCAATGTAGGTGTCCTGAATCTTTCCGGAGAACTCCGGGTAAGTCTCGCTGGTGTAGTCAGCGACTGCGTGGGTGTTATCGCTCATGGCGGAGTCTTTCTGTCTTTCTCTCGTTCCTTGTATTCCTACGGAATAACCTTAGCTTAGTCGTCCTTGCCACGGAAAGCAGCACGTGCACGTTCGCGGGTAACCGCGGATACCGCGGTCAGGGGAACGCCGGCCGGGCAAACATCAGCGCACTCACCGTAGAGGGAGCAGTGGCCGAAGTTGGCTTCTAGGTCATCGACCATGTTGCGGGCACGGCGGCCACGCTCTTCCTTACCCAGCGGCATGAGGGACAGGTGCACCAGCTTCGCACCGGTAAACAGGTGTGCAGCACCATTCGGGCAAGCAGCAACGCAGGCGCCGCAGCCGATGCAGGCAGCGTGGTCCAGCGAGTACTCGGAAGTCTCATGGTTGACGTGCAGGGTATCCGCATCCGGAGCGGTACCAGCATCCATGGAGACGTAGCCGCCCTGCTCCATCACGTGATCCAGTGCCGCACGGTCGACGATCATGTCCTTGATAACCGGGTAGGCAGCGGAACGGAATGGCTCCAGCTTGATGGTCTGTCCTTCGGTGAAGTTGAACAGGCGCTGCTGGCAGGCCGGGGTGTTCTGTCCAGGGCCGTGTGGACGGCCGTTGACGGTCAGACCACAGGTACCACAAATGCCCTCACGGCAGTCAGAGGCGAAGGCGAAGGGCTCCTCGCCGCGCTCAATGTAGCCCTCGTTGACGTGGTCCAGCAGCTCCAGGATGGACATCTGCTCAGAGGCATCGTCCACCTGGACGGTCTCGAAGTGGCCTTCTTGGGTCGGTCCGGCTTGACGCCAGATCTCAAGTGTCAGTTTCATTACTTGTAGTTCCTTGTCATCAGCGGGATCGAATCAAAGTACAGCGGCTCGGCGTGGCGGATGAACTCGTTCTTATTAGCGCCCGGCTCCCAGGCGGAAACGAAGCACCAGTTCTCATCGTCGCGTTCTGCCTCGCCGTCCTCGGTGAGGTGGTCCTCGCGGAAGTGAGCGCCACAGGACTCGTCGCGGTCCAGAGCGTCAACACACATGAGCTCGCCCAGGTCCAGGTAGTCGGCAACGCGCAGGCCGTATTCCAGCACCTGGTTCATGTCGTTGGCCTCGCCCGGAATGCGGACATTAGCCCAGAAGTCCTCGCGCAGCTCACGGATCTTGGTGATGGCTTCCTTGAGGTCTTCCACGTTACGGGACACACCGCAGCCGTGGTACAGGATGTCGCCTAGCTGGCGGTGGTAGTAGGAAGGACCGTGCGGGTTCTCGCCGCGCACGCCCATGAGGCGGTCGATGCGCTCTTGGGACTGGGCCAGGGTTGCCTGTGCCTCTGGGGAATCCTCCGCCAGCTTCTCCTCGTTGAGGTGGTCGGCCAAGTAGTTCGGGATGGTAAACGGCAAGGTGAACCAGCCGTCAACGGAAGCCGAAAGCAGGGAGTTAGCACCCAGGCGGTTAGCGCCGTGGTAGGTCCAAGAGCACTCACCGGCGGCAAAGAGGCCGTCGATGGAGGTCATCTCATTGAAATCGGTCCACAGGCCACCCATGGTGAAGTGGCAGGTCGGAGCGATACGCATCGGAGTCTCATAGGCGGACTCACCAATGGCCTCTTCGTACATCTCGATGAGGTTGGAGTAGCGCTCGCGGATCTTGTCCTTGCCCAGGCGCTCGATGGCGTCGCGGAAGTCCAGGTACACCGAGTTGTGCAGCGGGCCAACACCCAGACCAGCGTTAATCTGCTGGGAGATAGCACGGGAAGCAACGTCACGCGGAACCAGGTTGCCGAATGCCGGGTAGCGGCGCTCCAGGAAGTAGTCGCGCTCTTCTTCCGGAATGGTATTCGGGTCGCGGTCGTCGCCCTCCTTCTTCGGGGACCAAATGCGGCCGTCGTTACGCAGGGACTCCGACATCAGGATGGTCTTGGACTGCCAATCGGAGTTGACCGGTAGGCCCGTCGGGTGGAACTGCACGAAGGCTGGGGAAGCCAGGTAAGCACCGCTGTCGTACGCACGCATCATGGCGCTGGCGTTGGAGTTCTTAGCCAGGGTGGACATGTGGTAGACGTTGCCGTAGCCGCCGGTACCCAGCACGACTGCGTGGCCGGTGAAGGCCTTGAGCTCACCGGTGATCAGGTTGCGGGTAACGATGCCGCCAGCGCGCTTCTTGCCATTGTCGTTGTAGACGATGATGTCCTGCAGATCATTGTGAGCGAAGAGCTCCACGTTGCCCAGGCCGATCTGGCGGTAGAGCGCCGAGGTGGTGGACAGCTGCAGCTGCTGGCCTGTTTGGCCACGGGTGTAGTAGGTACGGGAGACCTGCACACCACCGAAGGAACGGGTAGCCAGGGTGCCGCCGTACTCGCGAGCGAATGGTGCACCGATGGCGTTCATGTGGTCAATAACGCGGACGGATTCGTTGGCCAAACGCCAGCAGTCGGACTCGCGGCAGCGGTAGTCGCCACCCTTGACGGTGTCCTTGGTGTGGCGGTAGGCGGAGTCATTGTCCACCTTCTTGGCACGGGAGGCGTTGACGCCACCCTGCGCTGCGATGGAGTGCGCGCGGCGCGGGGAGTCGTGGTAGGTAAATACCTTTACCTTGTAGCCCAGCTCGCCCAGTGCGGCCGCAGCGGCGCCGGCGGACAGGCCGGTACCAACCACGAGGACCTCAAACTTGCGGCGGTTCAGCGGGGAAACCAGCTGCATGTGGTCCTTTTGGTGGGACCACATATCCTTCATTGGCACGCCGTGCGGCTCATTGGATTCCAGAATGTTGCCGGCAGATACGCCCGGAACGATGGACTGCGGATGCGAGAACTTGGGGTGCTCGCGCTTGAGTTCAGTATTAGTCATGGGTTTCTAACTCCTTTAGCTGACCAAGCCCAGGGCAACGGACAAAGGCATAACGATGTTGCCGATGCAGACAACGGCCGGGATGACGTACGCCAGGATCAGGAAGGTCTGACGCCACTTCGCACCGGTAATACCCAGGTCAGAAGCAGCGAGGCGAATGCCGTGGGTGAGGTGCAGGAACAGGAAGCACATGGCGATCACATACACGATGGTGACCGGCCAGCGGCTAAAGGTTGCGATCATATTGGCCTTCACCGCACCCTCCACAAAGTCACCTGGGGCGATGGGCTGTACGCCCAAGGTCAGGTCCAGCAAGTGGAAGATGATGAACAGCAGCAAAACGATGCCGGTAACCAGCATGGACTTGGTGGCGAAGGAATCAAGGCCGCCCATCAGGTTGCTACGGCGGAACTTGCCGCGGGACGCCTTGGAACGTGCGGTGAGAGCAAACGCGCCATAGATGTGGGCGATGATGGCAACCAGCAGGACTGCGCGGATGATCCACAACGCACCCTCATGCGGGAACAGTGGCTCGCCCATGGAGCGCAGGAATGCACCATATTCATCAAGAGCCTCGTCGCCGCCCTCAGCCGGCAAGTACAGCTTCAGGTTGCCGGCCATGTGGCCGACGACGAAAAGTGCAAATAGCAGGCCGGTGACGGCCATGATGAGCTTCAGAACCCAAGAGGGCACTCCCGGCTTCTGACGGATTGGTTCGTTAGTAATGTGGCCGTGAGCTACTGCCTCACGGTCGGGATTTCTTAAAGTCATGACACCTCCATTGTCGTCCTCACCTTAACTGGGCTTAACCGCTGGTTACCAGTCAATTCCGGCGGCGTTTCATCTAACGGTACGGCGGTACGGTTAAACTCAGAATTCTTTTAGGTAAGGGTTGCCTTAGATGGCCAGATTCAAAACGTCACTACCTTGGCTGCTCGCAATTTCGCAATATTGACGTTGCGTAAATCTTCCTCCAGTTGTGAACTTGGTCACCCAGTGTTACGGGAGTGATCCCCTTACCCCTTTATGTGTCAAACTTTCGCATGAAACCCACATATTCCCCACAGGAGGGTGAATATTCTTCACAAGATCTTTGCGATTAAGGTGCACACGCGCAGGCCACCCAGTAACCTTTCCGGCATGAGTAAGACGTATGTGGGATCCCGCCTTCGCCAACTTCGCCGTGAGCGCGATCTCAGCCAGGCTTCCTTAGCTGCCACGCTGGGACTTTCGGCCAGCTACGTCAACCAGATCGAGCACGACGTTCGGCCACTTACCGTTCCGGTCCTCCTTCGCATCACCGAGGTCTTTGGAGTTGACGCCACCTTCTTCTCCCGCGACGATGACTCGCGCCTACTCGCGGAGATCCAGGACGTCATCCAGGACAAGGAGCTGTGCCCCTCCCCCGTCGAGCTGCAGGAGCTCTCCGAGCTGGTCTATAACCACCCCACCGTCGCCCGCACGCTGGTGGATGTCCACCGCCGCTACCGCAATGTGCGCGATAAGCTCTCACTCGCCACCGATACCCGCCGCACCACCGAGGCCACCCAGGCACTGTCCATGCCGCACGATGAGGTGCGCGATTTCTTCTATGCCCGCCAGAACTACTTGGACGGCCTGGACCACCATGCGGAGCAGCTTGCCGACGCCCTCTCGGTCACCCAATTCGGCATCCGCGACACCGAACATGCCCTAGCCCAGCGCCTGCGCGATCTCCACAACGTAGACATTCGCATCACCTCACAGATGGATGGCACGCTGCACAGCTTCGACCGCGAGACCTGCGAATTTCGGCTCGCCTCGCGCTTAAGCGAAGGGCAACGCGCCTTCCGCATGGCCGCGGAACTGAGCTTCCTCGAGGCTGGCGAGGAGATCGCATCTTTGGTAAAAAATGAGCCGTTTACCTCGGATGCCTCGCGTAACCTAGCGCAACGCGGATTGGCCAGCTACTTCGCCGCCGCCACCGTGATGCCCTATACCCTGCTACATTCTGAGGCTGAACGCTCCGGCTACGACGTGGAATACCTCTGCCAGGTCTTCGGAGTGGGCTATGAATCCGTCGCCTCTCGGCTGTCCACCCTGCAGCGCGATAACCTGCGCGGCATTCCTTTTACCTTCGTCCGCGTCGACCGCGCCGGAAACATGTCCAAGCGACAATCCGCCACCGGCGTGCACTTTTCCAATAATGGCGGCACCTGCCCGCTGTGGAATGTCTACGAGACCTTCACCCAGCCGGGCATTATTTCCCGTCAGTTGGCCCAGATGCCCGATGGCCGCAATTACCTGTGGATCTCCCGCGCGGTACAGCACCATCAAGGCCGCTTTGGCGATACCAATAAGCTTTTCGCCATTGGCCTGGGCTGCGAGGCTCGCCACGCCGACCGCACCGTCTACGCAGAAGGTCTCGACCTCAAAGATCTCTCTTCTGCTACCCCTATCGGCTCCGGTTGCCGCACCTGCCCGCGCGAGAATTGTGCGCAGCGCGCCTTCCCACCCATTAACGAGGTCATCAGCATCGATGCCCACCGCTCAGCGGTGGCACCGTACTAGTTACGCATCACCACGACGAGCCTTTTCGGGGGCGTAGACATACAAAACGGCACCGCGGTCCCTTTGCCTGGTGGGCGGGGGACGGCGCGGTGCCGTGGGTGTTGCGCTCAAGGCGACGTCGCCAAGCGCCCCTGCTTAGAGGTTAATCATGTGGCCGCCGATGCCCTCGGCAGCTTCCTTCATGGCCTCAGAGAGGGTCGGGTGGGTGTGGACGTTGCGGCCGATTTCCTCAGCGGTGAGGTCGAAGCGCTGCGCCAAGGTCAGCTCCGGCAGCAGCTCGGAGACATTGGAGCCCACCATGTGGCCGCCGATGAGCTCGCCATACTCGCCATCCGCAATGAGCTTGACAAAGCCCGCGGTCTCGTTGAGACCGGCAGCCTTGCCGTTGGCGGAGAACGGGAAGGTAGCGACCTTGATATCGCGGTCCGCGAACTTCTCCTTTGCGGCCTCTTCGGTGTAGCCGAAGGAAGCGACCTGCGGGTTGCAGAAGGTAGCGCGCGGCATGTTCATGTAGTCACCCAGAAGCTGGGTCTCCACGCCGGCGATGGTCTCTGCGGCGACAACGCCCTGTGCCTCAGCAACGTGTGCGAGCTGCAGCTTCGCGGTGACGTCACCGATGGCGTAGATGTGGTCCACGTTGGTGCGCATGGTGTCATCGATGGCAATAGCACCGCGCTCGGTGAGCTCAACGCCGGTGTTCTCCAGGCCGAAGCCCTCGGTACGTGGGGCGAAGCCGATGGAAATCATGGCGCGGTCCACCGTGAGGGTGTCCTGCTTGGAGCCATCCTTGGACTCGACCTCAACGGTGACATTATCGCCGTTGTCCTTGACGGAGGTGGTCTTGTAGCCGGTCAGCAGCTTAACGCCAAGCTTCTTGTACTCCTTAGCAATGGCCTTGGAGACATCCTTGTCCTCGTTCGGCAGAACGCGGTCCATGAACTCCACGATGGTCACGTCCACGCCGTAGTTGGACAGAACATAAGCAAATTCCATACCGATGGCGCCGGCGCCGACGATGACCATGGACTTCGGGGCCTCATCGTTGAGGATCTGCTCCTCATAGGAGACGATATTGCCGCCGAGCTCTACGCCCGGCAGGGACTTGACCACGGAGCCGGTGGCGATGATGCAGTCATCGAAGGTGACGGTCTTGCCCTTGTCATCGCCGTCAGTGATTTCAATGGTCTTCTCATCCTTGAAGGAGCCAAGGCCGTTGATCTCGGTGATCTTGTTCTTCTTCATCAGGTAATGAACGCCCTTGACGATGCCCGCGGAAACCTTGCGGGAACGCTTGTGGGCTACACCGAAGTCGAAGGAAACATCGCCGGAGATGCCGAAGTCCTTTGCTTCATGGTTGAAGGTGTGGGCAACCTCAGCGTTCTTCAGCAGTGCCTTGGAAGGGATGCAGCCTACGTTGAGGCAGACACCACCCCAGTACTGCTTCTCGATTACGGCAACTTTCTTACCAAGCTGAGCTGCACGGATGGCGGCCACGTAGCCGCCAGGGCCCGCGCCGAGTACTACTACGTCATAATGTTCATTAGTCACGCCCTTTAGGATACGTAACTTTCCCCTCCATGTCGCGCATTGGGTCACACTCTTGTGCCCGAGTACCCCACGCTTCGGGGGTAAAACGCACAAAGGCCCTGCACGGTGGCGTCGGCAAGCGCGCGACGCCCCCACGCAGGGCTAGGGGCTCGGTGTTTTAGAACAGGCCGAGAGCCAGTGCAGCGGTGGAGGACATAGAGGAACCGGTGTGCAGGAACTGGCCCAGAACTTCGTTGATGGATACGAGGATGGAATCGAAAACGTTCATTTTTCTTCTTTCTGTTTTTGCCTAGAGCGAGGGATGGGCCCGCGGATGGGACCGCACTATTCACACGTTTAGAACTAACGGGAATTGTAGCGCCGCCGTTACATACGCGCTGCGTTCAGAATTATGACACACAAACCACATGCGTCACAGGTTTTGCTACATTAAAAGGGCTATTAAGGCATAGAGTCTTGCTAACACTCCCGCTATGCGGAACGATACCTACTGAGAAGATTCTCTTAACTCGAGGAAGCTAAAAAATATGCATACTTTGCGCTCTATCGGCTCCAGCGTCGCAGGCATCGCCATCGCGGCAGGAGTCCTCTCCGCCCCTATCGCCTCCGCCGTCGAGCCGGCCAAGATTCAGGGGGACGCCACCCCATCCACCATCCGCGAGGTAAACCTCACTGACTCGGCAGATCCGGAAAATATCAACTACGCCATCACCACCGAGGGCGAAAACCGCGTGGTAGATATTGCCGGACTAAAGGACAAGGACAAGTGGAAGGGTTATGCCTTCGGCCACAAGAGCGCCCAGGGCAACCACTACGGCAACCACGTCAAGGTCATGACGGCTACCTCCGCCGCCATGGGTGGCCGCGAGGTCCCGCTTGCGGTCATCTCCCCAGACGGCAACTTTGAAAAGAAGCGCCCCACCCTGTACCTACTCAACGGCGCGGGCGGCGCTGAGCAGGGCATGGACTGGATCACCGCCACCGCGAAGCGCGACGTCAACCCAGAGCAAGAGGGCGTGCAGGACATGGTGGATTTCTACACGTCCAAGGACGTCAATGTGGTCATCCCACAGGCCGGTGCCTTCTCCTACTACACTGACTGGGTTTCTACGCCGGATGCCGGCTACCTCAAGGGCCCACAGAAGTGGGAGACCTTCCTGACCAAGGAGCTGCCAGGCGCTCTAGAGGATCATATCGGAGGCAATGGCAAGCGCGGCATCGCTGGCATGTCCATGGCCGCTACCTCCTCCCTGCTGCTGGCGGAGCACAACCCGGGCTTCTACAACGCGGTGGGCTCCTTCTCTGGCTGCGCGGCTACCTCTCGCCCGCTGCCGCGCCTGTACACCCAGCTGACTGTCAACCGCGGCGGCGGCTCGGCCGATCAGATGTGGGGCGCTATGGGCAGTGAGTACAACGTGTACAACGACGCATTGGTCAATGCCACCCCGAAGAATTTGGGCCCATCCGAGACCTACGTCTCCGTGAATAGCGGTTTGGGCGGTGCCAATGACTGGGGCGCTAAGGGATCGTCCACCCTCATCGTGGAGGGCGGCGTCATCGAGGCTGCTATGAGCTCCTGCACCCACGATCTCAAGGCCAAGATGGATTCCCAGGGCATGAAGGCGGATTGGAACTTCCGCAATACCGGCACCCACTCCTGGCCGGGCTGGCGCGATGACATCTTCTCCTCGTGGAAGACCTTCGAGCGTGGCTTTAACAAGGACGCCGCAGAAGCTCCGGCCGAGCCGGAAGTAAAGCCCAACGAGCTTTCCATCGATGCGCCGCAGGCTCAGGAAAATGCGCAGATCAAGGACGCCCCGAGCGCCGCTGACCAGTCCCCTGATAAGGACTTCGTCGAGGGCAAGGAAGCCGAAGCTCCAGAGGCTGCCGCCGCTGCTGAATAAGTAGCGCAGAAGTATAATCAACGAGTTCATTAACTACAGGAAAGAAGCACAATGAAGCGTCTTAGCTCCATCCTGGCCGCCACCGCAGTGTGCGCAGGCTTAGCTAGCGCCCCGATGGCGGGCGCCGCACAGCTCACCCCGCAGCAGGTAGCAGGCAACGCCGCCCAGTCCACCCTGGCCCCACTGGAGGTCACCCCGGAATTGGAGCAGCAGACCTGGTACCAGAAGTACAAGGACGATCCGCGCGTCGATAAGCTGCAGGCCACCTCCCCGGCTATGAACGGCCGCAAGATTCCGCTGGCTGTCATTCGCGCGACGGATGAGAACCGCCCGACCATCTACCTGCTTAATGGCGCAGGCGGCGCGGAGCAGGACATGGACTGGCTGAAGCTTTCCGATGCCGTGGATTTTTACCACTCCAAGAACGTCAACGTGGTCATCCCGCAGGCTGGTGCCTTCTCCTACTACACCGACTGGGTATCCGAGCCGAACTCCCAGTATCTTAAGGGCCCGCAGAAGTGGGAAACCTTCCTCACCAAGGAACTGCCGGGCGCTATCGAGGGACACATCAAGGCCGATAACCACCGCGCCATCGCGGGTATGTCCATGTCCGCTACCTCCTCCCTGCTACTGGCGGAGCATAACCAAGGCTTCTATGACGCCGTTGGTTCCTACGCCGGCTGTGCGGCTACCGCCTATCCGGTAGAGCACAAGGCCGTTGAGCTCACCGTTAACCGCGGTGGCGCTTCCGCAGAGCAGATGTGGGGCCCCTTCGGTTCCCCCACCAACCGCTATAACGATGCGATGATGAACCACGAGAAGCTGCGCGCCACGGAGCTGTACATCTCCTCCGGTTCCGGTCTGGCCGGCAAGGAGGATACCTTCTCCTATCACGTGGCTCAGGGCACGAACCCTGCGGCGGCCGCGGCAGGCTCCGCTGTCCTGCAGGGTGAGGGCGGTGCCATCGAAGCTGGCGTGAACTACTGCACCCACAACTTCAAGGCCAAGTTGGACCAGGCTGGCATCCCGGCTACCTATAACTTCCGCAATACCGGCACCCACTCCTGGCCGCACTGGATTGCGGACCTCAAGGATTCTTGGCCGGTCTTCGAGCGCGCTTTCAATAAATAAGCTCGTTTCTTTCCGCGGCTAAAAGGGCGGTAGGCTTGCAGCATTATGAAGTTGCTTCCTACCGCCCTTTCGCGTACCCACACTGACCCTTATACCGGCGTGGATTTTAACCTCGGATTTGAGGTGTCCCACTACACGCTGGATCTGACCTACCGCGTGGAGCCCAACTTGCTCCACGGCGAGGCCGTTTTAGCAATCCGAGCGACCGCCGATTTAACGTCTTTGACCTTGGATTTGGGCGGGGCGATGGTGGCCCGTCGCGTGACCGCGAAGGGTGCACCGCGGGTGGCAAAGTTCCGCCAGTCTTCCGGTAAGTTGCGTCTTCGTTTCGCTGCAGAAATCGCCGCCGGTACGGAGTTTGAGCTGGTTATTCGCTATGGCGGTAGCCCTCGCCCCATCCGCACCACCTGGGGCGAGATTGGTTGGGAAGAAACCGAGTCCGGCTCGCTGGTAGCCAGCCAGCCCAATGGCGCGCCGAGCTGGTTCCCCTGCGACGATACACCGTCTGAAAAGGCGCTCTATGACATCATCATTACGGCCGATGATCCCTTTATCGTTGTGTCTAATGGCGACCTCGTCTCCCGCAGGGCGGGCGGCTCCACCACGCGCTGGCATTACCGTACCCGCCAGCCCATGGCCACCTACCTGGCTACGGTGCAGGTAGGTGAGTTTTCCAGCTTTGCCTTGGGCCCTTCCACTCGGGCTTGGGCTCCAGCCACGCTGCGCGAGCGGGTGCTGAATGAATTTGCCCAGCAGCAGGAGATGGTGGACTTCTTTACCTCCATTTATAGCCCCTACCCGTTTGCGGATTACCAGGTGGTCATCACGGAAGATGAGTTGGAGATTCCGCTCGAAGCGCAGGGGCTTTCTATCTTTGGATCCAACCATGTGAAGGGAGACCACGCCTTCGAGCGCCTTATCGCGCATGAGCTTTCCCACCAGTGGTTTGGCAATTCCGTGGGCCTAGGCGAGTGGAAGGATATCTGGCTCAATGAGGGCTTTGCCTGCTACAGCGAGTGGTTATGGGCCGAGCACAAGGGCGAGACCACCGCGCGCGAGGCAGCACGGTCCCACTACAACGTCCTAGGCCGCAAGGCGCAGAACCTCACCGTTTCCGATCCGGGTGCGCGCGATATGTTCGATGACCGCGTGTATAAGCGCGGTGCTTTGACCGTGCACGCCATTCACCGCCTGCTTGGCGACGCCTTCTTTAGCACCCTCCGCAGCTACCTCACCGAGCACCAGCATTCGGTGGTGGAGCCTTCCATGTTGCTAAATTCCTTCCGCGCCGCCGCTCCTGATGCCGCGCTTTTCGACGCCACCGTAGACGCTTGGCTCAACCACACGGCCCTTCCTTCATTCCCGAGTTAGTGGTTTTGGCCCTGCGTTTGTTTGGGGATTTTCTAATCTATTGACCAATCCCTTCTTTCCTGTTGACGGGGTGTTTTATCTAGGTAGAATAGAACATGTAAACGAACAGGAGGGGAGGGATTATGCAGACCACCAAGCACGCGGAGATAGACTCCGCCATCGCCCAAGTTGCCGCCGGGTTAACCCAACTGCGCGCCCTCATGCAGGATCCCTCCGACCTCTCTTTCGAGCTTCTTCACCCTCATTTCGAGCACTTGGAAAGGGCCCTGGGCAACAAGGCCGCTATTGACGCTGCCTTCGCCTTCATCGCGGAGCGCGATGACGCCGGCCGCCGCGTGGGCTCCTCCAAGGCCAAGGACTACCTGACCGCCCGCCTAGGTCTTAGCGAGTCCGAAGCCGCCGCCCGTCTGCGCAATGGGCGCAACCTATTTGCCCCTATCCCCGAACCGGAGCCCACTCCCCCACCTGCTGATCCCGATGCTGATGACGCCACACGCGCACAGGCCGAGGAAGAAGCCCGCCGCCGCGCCGACCGCGAGCGCCGCGAAGAGGAAAAGCGCCGCAAGAAGCTTTTCGAAGAAGAGCCTATCCCTGAGCGCATCCTTAACCTCATCGAGAATGAGCTGCGCAGCCTCAGCAAGTACGCCATCCCCGGCCCAAGCGAGCTGCGCAACCAGGCCCTCGAGCAGGCCAAGCGCCGCTCCTTCGATTCCTTACGCGAGTGGCTGCGTAAGGCAGTTCGCAAGGCGAATAAGCACGCCCTCAATCCTGCCGGCGAGCCCGATCCGCACGCCGCTACCCGCAAGCGGCGCTTTAGCATCTCCCGCCAAGATGCTGACGGCGGTGTGCATATCTCCGGATACCTCGACGCCTCCGCGGCCGCCATCCTTGCCAGTGCCTTTGCTCCCGCCAAAAATAAAGGCAGCGCCGATTTCAGCGCCGAGGATGATACCCGCACTTATGCCCAGCGCATGGCGGACCAATTGACCGCTGCCTTGTCGAGCTACCTTTCTGCCACCCAAAAGGACTCAGCGGGCCTTGGTTCTTTCTTCGTCGCCACCACCTTGGAAGAACTGGAGGCGATGGGCGGCGATACCCGCTTCGCCACCAGCACCGGCATCGAGCTTTCTCCGCTCGATCTCCTCCGCTTGGGTGCCGCGCAGCACGATTTCTTCTGTGCGGTGGATGAGAAGGGCTTTCCCCTCGAACTTGGCCGCACCAAACGCACCGCGTCCCTCTGGCAGAAGCTCGCCCTCGCGGCCTCCGAGCTTGTCTGCACCCACCCCGAGTGCCACCGCCCCTGGCAGGACTGCGATGTCCACCATCTGCAGGCTTGGTCTCACGGTGGCGCCACCGACCTCAAGAACCTCACGCTGCTGTGCCGGCGCCACCACGTAGACAATAACGACTACCGCGATGGCCGCAACGGAATGGGTCACGCCGAGCGAGACCCCGCCACCGGCCGGGTAGGCTACCGGGCCGCGCACGCGAGCGGGCTATCGCCCACAGTAGAGGTCAACGACCACCCCGCCGCGGAACAAGCCCCGGGACGCAGGCTCACGGATCCGCCCTCGCCACCACCGTCTCCCCCGGGCGCGGCCTGACCTCTTGCGCGCGGGCCCGCGGCCTGCCACAGCAGCCCGTCCGACTGCCCTACACTGGATAACCATGCAAACGATGCTCGTCACTGGCGGCGCCGGTTTTATCGGCGCCAATTTCGTGCGCCTCATGCGCCAGGCGCGCCCCGATACCCGCGTTACGGTGCTTGACAAGCTCACTTACGCTGGAAACCGCGCCAACCTCGCCGATCTGGATATTGACTTCGTCGAGGGTGATATCGCCGATTCTGCGACGGTAGAACCGCTCGTCGCTGCCGCCGATGTAGTAGTTCACTTCGCCGCCGAATCCCATAACGACAATTCTTTGCGTGACCCTTCCCGATTCCTCCACACGAATATCGTGGGCACGTTCACGCTGTTGGAGGCGTGCCGGAAGCACGATACCCGCTTCCACCATGTCTCCACCGACGAGGTTTTCGGTGATCTCGAGATTGGGGCAGAAACCAAGTTTGACGAGAACACCGCCTACGCCCCCTCCAGCCCGTACTCCGCCACCAAGGCAGGTTCTGACCACCTCGTGCGCGCATGGGTGCGTTCTTTTGGGCTGCGCGCCACCATCTCGAATTGCTCCAATAATTATGGGCCGTATCAGCACATCGAGAAGTTCATTCCCCGCCAGATCACCAATATTCTCTCCGGCCGCACGCCCAAGCTTTATGGGACGGGCGAGCAGGTCCGCGATTGGATTCATGTCGATGACCACAACGAGGCAGTGCTCGCCATCCTAGAGCGCGGCCGGATTGGAGAGACCTACGCTATCGGCGCGGATCAGCCAGATATCAGCAATAAGCAGGTCATCGAGCTTATCTGCGAGATCATGGGCCACACCCGCGATGGACGCGCGCTCTATGAGCACGTGGCGGACCGCCCCGGCCATGATCAGCGCTATGCCATGGATGCCACCAAGCTTCGCCGCGAGCTGGGCTGGGCCCCGCGGTTTACGGATATCCGCGCCGGCCTCGAAGACACCATCGCGTGGTACCGCGATAACGAAGACTGGTGGAAGCCCGAGAAAGAAGACGTAGAGACCCGCTACAAGCAGCAAGGACAGTAGACATGCACATAACTGAAACCGCCATCGCGGGACTACTCATCATCGACCTCGACGTGCACGGGGACAATCGCGGCTGGTTCAAAGAAAATTGGCAGCGGGAAAAGCTCACCGGTCTCGCGCCCGAACTCGCGAGCTTTCAGCCGGTGCAGAACAATATTTCCTTCAACCACGCCGGCGCTACCCGCGGGCTGCACGCCGAACCTTGGGACAAACTCATCTCGGTGGCGCAGGGCAAGATTTTTGGTGCGTGGTGCGACCTGCGCGAGGGGTCGGAGAGCTTCGGCGAGGTTATTACCCACGAGATTGGGCCGGAGACGGCGGTGTTTGTGCCGCGAGGCGTCGCCAATGGCTTTCAAGCGCTGGAGGATACCTCTTATAGTTACCTGGTCAATGAGCACTGGTCTGCCGAGGCGCGCTATGCCGCGGTGAACCTCGACATCGTGGACTGGCCACTAGAGCCCACCGAGATTTCGGAGAAAGACAAGCAGCACCACAGCCTCGAAGAGGTGAGCCCGATGCCCGCCCGGCGCATCCTCGTCACGGGTGCGAATGGGCAGTTGGGGAGGGCGCTGAAGCGCCTGCTTGGCGACGCCGAATTCTGCTCCCACGCCGACTTCGACATCACCAATCCGCCGGAGCGAAATTGGAAGCAGTACTCGACCATCATTAATTGCGCGGCGTACAACGACGTCAACGGCGCCGAAAACGACCGCGCCGCTGCCTGGGCCGTCAACGCGGAAGGGCCGGCAAAGCTGGCACGCATCGCCGCAGAAAACCAGATCACGCTGGTGCATGTCTCGAGCGACTATATCTTCGATGGGGCGAACGAAGTCCACACCGAGGCGGAGTTGCCGTCGCCGCTCAGTGCGTACGGGGCGTCGAAAGCCGCGGGTGATACCGCAGCACAGACCGCGCCGCAGCACTACGTCATTCGCACCTCGTGGGTCTTTGGCGATGGGGAAAATTTCATGTCCACCATGCGCCGGCTGGCTAATAAGGGCGTGGAGCCGAAGGTCATCCATGACCAGCGTGGCCGCCCCACGTTTGCCGAGGACCTAGCCAAGGGCATCGTGCACCTGCTCAAGTCCGACGCGGACTACGGCGTGTATAACCTATCCAATTCGGGCGATACCGTGGGCCGCGATGAGATTGCCATGGCGGTATTCATCGGGCTCGGCCACGATCCGTCCGAGGTCACGCCAGTGACGACCGAGCAGTACCGCGAAATCGCGGGACCGGAGGCGCCGCGGCCCAAGGAATCGACGTTTGCGCTGGATAAAGTCGAGGCCACCGGTTTCAAGCCGCAGAATTGGCGCGCCGCCCTGGCCCTGTACCTAGCGCTCTACCCGGAGGATTAAATGAAGGGCATCATCTTAGCCGGCGGTTCCGGCACGCGGCTCTACCCGATTACCAAGGGCATCTCGAAGCAGCTCATGCCCATCTATGACAAGCCGATGATTTACTATCCGCTGACCACGCTCATCCAGGCGGGGATTCGGGAAATCCTCATCATCACCACCCCGGAGGATGCGGGTGCCTTCCAACGCCTCTTTGGTGACGGCTCCCAGCTCGGACTCATGATCGATTATGCGGTCCAGCCGCGGCCGGAGGGGCTCGCGCAGGCCTTCTTGATTGGCGAGGATTTCATTGGCGATGACAGCGTCGCACTGGTGCTCGGCGATAATATCTTCCACGGCTTCGGCGGCGAGCTCACCCACTGCCAGGATCCGGAGGGTGGCATCATTTTTGCTTACGAGGTCTCGGATCCGCAGCGCTACGGCGTGGTGGAATTCGATGCTGCGGGGCATGCGCTCAGCATCGAAGAGAAGCCGGAGGTCCCGCGCTCAAACCACGCGGTGGTGGGCTTGTATTTCTATGACAACTCCGTCGTGGACATTGCCAAGGGCATCCAGCCCAGCGGCCGCGGCGAGCTGGAAATCACGGCGGTTAACGAGGAATACCTGCGCCGCGGCGAGCTGAATGTCCAGCGCCTGCACCGCGGTAGCGTCTGGCTCGATACCGGCACGGTGGACTCCATGAGCGAGGCTTCTGCCTATGTTGAGGTGATGCAAAAGCGCACCGGGATCGTTATCGGATCGCCCGAGGTTGCTGCCTATGAGGCGGGCTTTATCGACCGCGCCCAGCTAGAAGCACTCGCCGAGCCGCTGCTTAAGTCCGGCTACGGCGAGTACCTGCGGGCGTACTAACGGCTAGTAACCGCGCTCGATGTATTCGTCGAGGCGTGCGGCTTCGGCACCCACCGTGGTGGCGTCGCCATGCCCCGGCAGGACCTTGGTGTCCTCCGGCAGGGTGAAGACCACGTTCTTCAGCGACTCGATGATCACATCGAAGTCGGAGTACTTGCGGCCAGTGGCACCAGGGCCGCCATTGAAGAGCGTATCGCCCGACAGCAGCGTCTCGCCCACGTGCAGCACCACGCAGCCCGGCGAGTGACCAGGGGTGTGGTAGACCGTGATTTTCTCGCCGCCGATATCGAATTGACCGCGATCCGCCAGCGGCGTATACGGGGCATCGCCATTGGACTCCTGCCACAGCATGTCATCGTCCGGGTGCAGATAAACCTCGGTATCGAAGCGCTTGGCGGCCTCGGGGGCGAGCTCGCAGTGGTCATTGTGCGCGTGGGTGAGCAGGATGCCTTCCACGTGGCGATCGCCTACCAGCTCCGCTACGGCATCGAGATCGTGAGAGGGATCCACCACATAAACATTGGAGTCATCGCCCACGACGTAGACGTTATTATCCACGTCCCACTCGCCGCCGTCGAGGCGGAACTTGCCAGAAGTAACCGTGCTATCGATGCGCATTAGAACTCCACCACCGAACGCAGGACCTTGCCGGACTTCATGGTGGCGAAGGCCTGCTCGACGTCGTCAAGCGCAATGCGCTCGGAAACGAACTTTTCTAGCGGGAAATTGCCGGCCTTGGATAGCGCTACATAAGCGGGGAAATCGCGCTCCGGGAGGCAATCGCCGTACCACGCTGGCTTGATGGAACCGCCGCGGCCGTAGAGGTCGATGGCGGGAATGTCCACGTGGTCGGTGAGGTTTGGCACGCCCACCATGACCATGCGGCCGGCGTGGTCGCGGGAGTAGAAGGCCTGGCGCCAGGTGGGCTGGATACCCACGGCGTCGATGGAAACATCGGTACCGAAGCCGCCGGTGAGCTCGCGGACGGCGTCGATGACTTCCTGTTCCGACAGGTCCTTGGAGCAGATAGTATCGGTCGCGCCGAATTCGCGGGCGGTTTCCAGCTTGGATTCGTCAATGTCCACGGCGATGATCTTTGCCGCGGCCGCCAGCTTGGCGCCTGCAATGGCGGCCATGCCCACGCCGCCGCAGCCGAAGACGGCAACGGACTCGCCGAGCTGGATGTCACCGGTATTCACGGCTGCGCCGAGGCCCGCCATGATGCCGCAGCCCAACAAGCCTGCAGCGGCTGGGTCAGTGTCTTCCACCTTGGTGCACTGGCCCTCGTGGACCAGGGTCTTTTCCGCGAAGGAACCGATGCCCAGCGCAGGAGTGAGCTCGGTGCCGTCCTCGAGGGTCATCTTCTTCGAGGCGTTGTGGGTATTGAAGCAGTACTTTGGCTCGCCCTTCTTGCAAGCGCGGCACTCGCCGCATACGGCGCGCCAATTCAAAATGACGAAGTCGCCCTCCTCCACGTGGGTGACCGCAGAACCTACGGTCTCCACCACGCCTGCGGCCTCGTGGCCGAGCAGGAACGGGAAGGCGTCTTCAATATCGCCATCGCGGTAAGCAAGGTCGGTGTGGCATACGCCGCAGGCCTGCACGCGCACGATGACGTCATTAGGGCCGGGGTCGGGGACAACAATATTGACGGTTTCGACTTCCGCGCCCTTGGAACGGGCAATAACAGCTTTTACAGTCATGCGCCCGAGCGTACCGATATTTTCAAAATCGGCACATTAATGAAAATATTTTTTAAGAGCGAGCGATGACGTTGGCCGTATGCTCGTGGCCGCGCTGGTTCATGTGGATGGGCAGGTTGCCGTCGCCTGCGCTAAAGTCCACTAGACCAGCCCACATGCGCTGGTTTGCATCGGCGCACATGCCGTTATTGCGGGTGGAAGGTTTCATATCCAAGAACTGCACGCCGGTGCGTGCCGCCAGGTCCACCTGCATCCACTGTGCCTTATTCTCAAAGTCCTGGATTGGCGGCAGGAAGGTGGAATCGGCCGGGCGCGGGCCGAAGTGGAAGAGGCAGTAGTACGGGCCAGAACCGATAGTGGGGTAGCCAACGATCTGCACGCGCGCATTCGGAGCCGCACGCTTAATGCGCTCAATCTGCGGTGCGGTATGGTCCGCGAACTGCTTGCGAATCTGCGACAGGTTGAGCTCGCGGTGGTTATAGGTGTCATTGAAACCGGTAGTGATTACCACACGGTTGGTAGCCGGAGTCAGCGCGCCGGTACGGATGGCCGCATCCACCTGCTGGAAAATCTGCGGGCCGCGGGACATGGACACGGCGCCGGAGCAGGAGAAGTCCCGCACCGGAAGGCGCAGCTTGGCACCGGCACGCTTGGCGTAGTTATTGGAGGTCGGGCAATCCACGCCCACACCCTTAGAGGGATCGTAACGGTGGGCGAAGTAGGAGCCGGCATCTGGATCCGCGAGGACGGAATCGCCGAAGGCTACTAGGTTGCGCTCCGCGGCGGTGGCCTGCGGCGCGACTGCCACGCCTACGACGGCCAGCGCGGACGCCACCACGGAGAGGACTTTGAGCTGCAGAGATTTCATGAGATCCTTTTCTAGAAACACCAGTAACTTCAGGTAACTGTAGTCACTTCTGTAATTTCGAGTTGGCGGCTACACCGCGCGCCTCTCTCACGATATCGTCCATGGTTACCTTTTTGTTATCTTCGCTTTTTGGAGCTACCCCAACCGTGAATTTTTCTGATTTCACATTCCACACTGCAGCCCTCGGCCGGTTCGTGCCGGCGCTTCTTAACGCCGGACTCATCAGCCACCAAGGCGGCGCGAAGGCCCAGCTCAACCTGCTGCCGAACCTGGCCCGCTACCGCTTTACCACCGCACGCGAGATCGAGCAGGGCTACCTTGCCTGTCCGGAGCGCTTGGCGCTTATCGACGACGACGGCACCCTCACCTACCGCCAGCTGCGCACCCACACGCAGGGCTTCGCCCGCTACCTCCGCTCGCTGGACCTGCCCGAGATTCGCCTCGGCGTCATGGCGCGCAACGGCCGCGGCATCATCATTCCGCTCGGCGCCAAGGGCTATGTGGGCGCTTCTATTTACCTGCTCAACGTAGGCTCCTCCCCGGAGCAGCTGGCCGGCTGCATTGAGGAAAACGGCATCAATGTGCTCGTCGTGGATGATGAATTCATCGACCGCGTGGATACCGATATCCCCGTAATCATCGCGCACGATACCGGGGCTAGCGAGCTGCCGAAGTTAGACAAGATTGTGAAGAATCCACCGGCCGTGGAGCTGCCGCGCTTCCCCAAGCACGGCCCGATCGTGCTCATGTCCTCCGGCACCACCGGCATTCCGAAGGGCATTGTGCGGCCGGAACCGACCCTGCCGGTAGTGCTGGCCTCCATCGTGGATACCATTCCATGGCGCGCCGACCAGCGCCTGCAGATCACCGCCTCCATCTTCCACACCTGGGGATGGGCCTGCATCAATATCGCACTCGGACTGCGCAATACCATCGTCACCCGCCGCGTATTCGACGCGGAGCAGGTGCTTGACGATGTCCAGCGCTACCGCCTCGATGCCATGATTTCCTCCCCCATCTTCTTTAAGCGCCTAGTGGAGCGGGACCCAGCCGGTGAGTTCGATGCCTCGAGCCTGAAATTCATCGCCTCGGCCGGCAATGCGCTGACCCCGGAGGTGGTCAAGGAGACCAATGCGCGCTTCGGCGCCATCCTCTGCAATGTATACGGTTCCACCGAACTCGCCCTGGCGACGACCGCCACCATGGACCAGGTGGCCGCCAACCCCACCATCGCTGGGCGCGTGACCTCCGGCACGAAGCTGCGCATCCTCGATAAGGAAGGCCACCCGGTTCCGCGCGGCGAGGTGGGAGAGATCTACCTGACCAACTCCACTGCGATGACCGGCTATACCAACCCGAACCTGCGGCTCAATAAGGTGGACGGGCTCATTTCCATCGGCGATTTGGGCTACATCGATGAGCACGACTTCCTGCACGTGGTCGGCCGCGCCGATGACATGATCATTGTCGGCGGCGAAAACGTCCACCCGCAGTCCATCACCGAGGTCCTCGAGGCCATGCCCGGCATCCACGAGGTCCATGCCGGTGGCGTGGAGGATAGCGAGACCTTCCAGCGCATCGCCGTGTGGGCGGTGCCTACTGCCGACGCCACCGGAAAGGCCCTCACGGCCGACGCCATCCGCGAGTGGGTCCGCACCAAGCTCGCCGATCACTCCGTGCCGCGCGATGTGCACTTCCTATCCCAGCTGCCGCGCAACGCCACCGGCAAGGTGGTCCCGCGCCTACTGCACAACCACGGCGAGGCTTAACGCTCTGCACCCACTGCCGTGCCCACAACGGCGAAAGGCCGCAGGCTAGATAACCTGCGGCCACTGTGGAGCCGCCTGCGAGAATCGAACTCGCGACCTTTTCATTACGAGTGAAATGCTCTACCGACTGAGCTAAGGCGGCACGCTGCTTGGCATATGCCAGTGCAGCAAGAGAAAGTTTAACCTAGGGGCGCCGCGGAATAGAAATCGGCCCCGACTACGCACCCGCTTATAGGCACGCGCGACGCAGTCGGCCCACCAACCCGTCGAAGGCAATCTGCGTGCCGACGTTTTGTGTGAGCTGCTCGCGGCACAACGTGATGGCGGCCTGGCAGTCCAGCAGACCTTCCTCACTCACGCGTTGCGCTAGCTCGCCAGAAAGACCGGCGAAGTCCGGGTGGGTCAGGTCCACCTGCGCGCCAACTTTCTGCATGAGCGCATCGCGGTACACACCGGAGAGATCGATAAGAACTAAGTCCAAGTTGTCGATAACTCGGCGTTTCGCTCGCTTCTTGTGTTGGTCCTGCAGATCCTTAATGGCGGATCGGGCATCGCGCTGCGCTTTAGCCGCGCCTTTGCCCTTCGCACCTACGCCGAGGGTCTGCTCCAGCTTCGCCAGTTCGGCCTCTTCCTGTTCCTTATGCGATTCCTTCGCCTCCGAATCGACCAATTTCAGCAGCGAGGTCACCGCCTGAAAGCCTTGGGAGCCGTGGAAGACCTCTTCTGCCAGGTTGATGGCCACCGCGCGGCGCTTTTGTACCGCCGGGTCGTTGACGAGGCGTCGCGCCCTGCCGACGTGGCGGAGGGAGGTGAGGGCGGCCAAGTGGGCGTCGTGATCCGAGGCGCCCTCGCTGACCAGCTGGGCGGTAATGCTCTCTACGGACGGGGAAGGAATGTAGAGGTGGCGGCAGCGCGAGCGGAGGGTCTGGGAGAAGTCCTCGGGGGCGTCGGAAGGAGCGCACATGATGATCACTGTGCGCGCCGGCGGTTCTTCCACGGTCTTGAGCAGGGCATTCGCACCGTTATTATTGAGGCGGTCGGCATTGTTGAAGATCACTACGCGCCAGGGCGCCACCGTGGGCAGGCTCGCGGCGCGGCCGATGACCTCGCGCACCGTATCCACCGGAATGATGACTTCCTGCGGGTCCACCAGCACCAAGTCAGTATGCTGCTTCGCATCCAGCACCGCCTGGCAGGCCTCGCACCGGCCGCAGCCCGGCTCTTCCGGGTCCGTGCACATGAGTGCGGCAGCAAAATCGAGGGCGGCCAGGGATCGGCCGGAGCCCGGCGGGCCGGTAAATAGCCAGGAATGGCTCATTGCCCGCGGGTCTGCCCCCGGCATCCCCCGAGCTGCCCGAGCGGCATCCAGGATGGTGCGGGCCACGCCTGGGGTATCTGCCAATCTTTGCGCAACGCTTCCGGTATTCACTCGCCCTAGCCTACTGGTCTTACTAAAGTATGAAGACATGAACAGACTATTGCGCGGCGCACGATGGCTCATGGGAACCCAATGGCCGGTCTACGCTGCCTTAGTCCTCGGTGCGAACCTCATCGGCGCCATCGCGATCATGACATTCGTTCTCTATTTCCTTCCCATGCCGGAAATCGAGGACTTTGCCGCCGAGCTGCCGAGCTTGATGGGTGTCGCCGCGGTGTACCTCATCTTCGCCGTGATTATCGGAATTGCCGTTACCCTGCTGCTCTTCCGCCCGGTGCTGGACTGGCAGCGCAACCCAGACGAACACGATCCGAATATGGTGCGCAACCTCGTGCTGCGCATCCCCGTCTACCAATCCGCAGTAGCGGCCGCGGTATGGCTCATCGGCATCATTTTGGCCGTGGTCATTTCCGCGCGGGAGTCCGGCAGATTGGGGCTTGTCGTAGGCGTATCCGCTACCCTGGCTGGCTTGGTGGTTATCATCCTGACCTACCTGCAGGCAGAGCGCCTCGTGCGCCCGGTTGCCGCCCAGGCGGTGGCACGGCGCTTTGAGGATTCCACGCTCGAGCCACCCATCAAATACCGCCTGATATCCACCTGGCTGATGACTTCCGGCGTGCCGCTCATCGGCATCCTCCTGGTATTGATTGCCCAGCTGACCGGGCTTTTCCCGGGATCCGCCGGCGCTCTTGTTCCCGCCATCACCGCCCTGGCGCTTACCGCCCTGGCTACCGGTTTTATCGGCACCAGTTTTGCGGTGATGAGCGTCGTGGACCCGATTGTGGAGCTACAAAACGCTATCAATCGGGTGCGCCGCGGTGAGACCAATGCCGAGGTCGATATCTATGACGGATCCGAGCTAGGCGTGCTGCAGGCCGGTTTTAATGAAATGATGCGTGGCCTGCGGGAGCGCAACCGCGTGCGCGATATTTTCGGCCGCTACGTCGGCAGCGAGGTGGCCCAACGTGCGTTGGAGGAGCGCCCAGAATTAGGCGGCGAGGATCGCAAAGTGGCGGTGCTTTTTATTGACGTTATTGGATCCACCACCTTCGCCGTTAACCACTCCCCCGAAGAAGTTGTGGAGGAGCTCAATAAGTTCTTCGAGCACGTCGTCAAGGTGGTGCACCGCAATAAAGGAATTATTAATAAATTCCAGGGCGATGCAGCCCTCGCTGTTTTTGGCGCTCCCCTCAACGTTTATGATTCCACCTCCATGGCCCTGCAGGCCGCCCGCGAGCTGCGCAGTGAATTGCGCGGACTCGAGTTGCAAGCCGGCATCGGCGTGGCCGCGGGGCACGTTGTCGCCGGGCACATCGGCGGCGCCGATCGCTTTGAATATACCGTCATCGGTGATGCCGTCAACGAGGCCGCGCGCCTGACCGAGCTGGCCAAGGACACCCCGGGCCAAGTGCTCACCAATGCCGCCACGCTCAAAACCACTAACGAAGCTGAGCAGGCCCGCTGGACTATGATGAAATCCATTGAGCTGCGCGGCCGTCACCGCATGACCCAGCTGGCTCGCCCTATCCGCGCTACCCTGGCAGAACGTTCCGAGGTATAAAGAGGTTTTCAGTGAGCTCAGCTCCCCGGCCCCGCATGATCGTGCCCGATGTGGCGCGCGGCATGGCCCTTCTAGGCATCGCTATGGCCAATATGACCACGGCGTGGATCATCACCACCGACCGGCCAGCAAGTTATTTCGGCGGCATTATCGATGGCAGCGCGTGGGATAAAGCGACCGTCGTCTTCGCCGCCTTCTTTGTCCACAACCGCGGCCTGCCTATGTTTTCCACCCTGCTGGGTTTTGGCGTGGGGCTCATCGCGCTGAGCCTGTGGCGGCGCGGTTTTCCGGTGCAGGGGGCGCGCAGGGTCATCGCCAAGCGCTATGCCTTCTTGGCGGTGATGGGAGCGGCGCACATGGTGCTGCTGTTTTGGGGCGACATCATGTTCTTCTATGGCGTGGCCGGAATCGTGATTGCATTCCTGCTGCGCAAGCGGGATTCCTCCCTCATGCGCGTGGCCTATATTCTATTCGCACTATGCGCGCTGGGCGGGATTGTGGCCTTCATTTCCGGCGCGCTGGATCCCCTCGGCGTGGTGGCCACGGAGGGCATCGGCACCATCGAGTCCTACCCCGATTTGCTGCTCAGCCAGCTTGTCACCCTAGGCAGCCAGGCCTTGGCCACGCCGATCATTTTATTGATGTACCTGCCCGTCATGCTGGTGGGCTTTGTGTGGGCGCGCCAAGGCGTGCTTGCCGACGTCCCTTCCCACCGCCCCACCCTCCTGCGCTGGGTGGCCGTCGCGGTGGTCACTACCGTGGTTATCGGTACCTTGTGGTCTTTGAGCACGCTTGGGGTCATCGAGCAGCGCTGGGCGAATGCAGCCAATAATGCCAACTCTTTCCTCGGCGTCTTCACTGGCCCCGGCATCCTGGCCGGGCTCGCGTTGGTGCTGCAGCCAGTACAGGAGCGACTTTCGGCCGGGGCACCGCTGCCCGCAGTGTTATGGCCCTTTGCGGCGCTGGGCAAGCGCTCCATGAGCGGCTATGTGGGGCAGTCCATCCTCTTTTTCTGCCTCGTGCACCCGTTTATGCTGAACTTCGGTCACGAGCTGGGGGCCTTCGGCCAAGCGGTGATGGCCTTCGCGGTGTGGTTGGCCACTCTCATCTTCGCCTGCGTGCTGGAGGCCTGCGGCCGCCGCGGCCCCTTCGAGGCGGTGCACCGCCGCCTTTCCTATGGTCCGACGATGCAGCCGCAGTTACCGGGTGCGGTGAAGGCCGTCAATCAGCAGCAGATGGCCGATAACTAGGGCGCCGGTTTCGGCCGCGCACACTAGCCGCGCCTTGTGCTTGCGCTGCTTCAGCGCCGCACGCAAGGCGGTTAGCCCCTCGGCCGCGACGAGCACATTAGCGCCGTGACTCATGCCTTTGCCGGCGTCGGTGCGCAGCACTGGGTCGCCCGCCAGCGCCGAGGTGGCAAGCACGGCCGCGCCACCCACTGCCACTGCGGCGGACGTCGGCTGGCTACGGGTAGCGGCAACGCCCGCACCCCATGCGGCCGCGCGCAGGCCCCAGCCCAGGGCATCGTTGCGCGCGCCGCGGCGATACAGGCTCCAGGCATAGGCGGCGTGGTTCGCCGTTACAGCCGCCACGCCCAGCGCCGAAGGACGAGTCAGGGTGCGGGCCTTTTCCACTTGGGCGATGACCCCGGCTAGGATACCGGCGCCAACGGCGGGGTCTTCGCGGACCGAGGCGATAAGCTGCGGCTGTGCGCTGATATCGGATACGGCGCGCCGCAGGGCCGCAGCGCCTTCCTGGGTGCGGGCAAGAAAATCGTTCATGCCCGCCACCTTACGCGGTTATTTCTTGCGCGAGCCGGCCTTCACCACGTTCTTCGTGCCGGGCGATGGTTTCTTGGTTGCCTTCTTGCCGGCCTTCTTCGTGGACTTTTTGGTGGCCTTCTTAGTCGCCTTCTTCTTGGTCGTCTTCTTAGAGGACTTCTTGGTGGACTTCTTCTTGGTCTCGCCGGAAGCTTCCTTGGCGCGGCGCTCGGAGAGGAGCTCGTTCGCGCGGGCGTCGGTAAGCTGCTCCGGGTCATCGCCGCGGCGCAGGGAGGCGTTGGTGGTGCCGTCGGTGACGTACGGGCCGAAGCGGCCATCCTTCACGGTCATGGGCTTGCCGGAGACGTCATTATCGCCTAGCTGCTTGATCGGCGGCTGGGCCGCGGCGCGGCCGCGACGCTTGGGCTCGGCATAGATGCGGCGGGCCTCGTCCAAGGTAATGGTGAAGATCTGCTCTTCCTTGGCCAAAGAGCGCGAATCAGTCCCCTTCTTCAAGTACGGGCCGTAGCGGCCATTTTGGGCGGTGATCATCACGCCGTCATCCTCGCCCACCTCGCGCGGCAGGGACAGCAGCTGGAGGGCTTCTTCGAGGGTCACCGTAGAGGGCTCCATCGAGCTAAACAGCGAGGCCGTACCCGGCTTCAGCTTATTCTCGATGTACTCCTTGACGCGCTTTTCCTTCTGCTTTGCGGCCGTCTTGGTCTCCCAATTCTTGGCGCGCTTGCCTTCCTCGGCGCGTTGCTTGTCTTCCTCGGCCCGCTCCTTGGCGACGACCTCTTCGGCCTCACCCTCGGCCTTCTCCCGCTCATCATCGCGGACCACCTCGGTGACATACGGGCCGAAGCGGCCCTCCTTAGCCACAATCATGCGCCCATTTGCCGGGTTTTCACCCAGTTCGCGGCCGCCCTGTGGGGTGGCAAAGAGTTTTTCCGCCAGCTCCTCGTTCAAGCCGTCCGGAGTGACGGTTTCAGAGAGGTTGGCGCGCTGGTACTCGATGCTGCCGTCGTCATTGGTGCCGACGGCGCGCTCGATATACGGGCCATAGCGGCCCACACGGACGAAGACATCGCGGCCCTCGGTATCGGTGTAAAGGCGCAGGGAGTTGACCTTGCGGGCATCGATGGCTTCTAGGTTGACGTCGATAAGCGATTTCAAGCCACCGTGACGGGCAATGGAGGCCGCCTTTTGCTCGTTGGCCTCGGCGTTGCCGAAATAAAAGCCATTGAGCCAGGCGGTGCCGTCCTCGATACCGGTAGCAATCTGGTCCAGCTCATCCTCCATAGAAGAGGTGAAGTCATAGTCGACCAGCTCGGTGAAGTTCTCCTCCAACAGTCCCACGACGGCAAAGGCAACCCACGATGGCACCAGCGCATTGCCGCGCGAGACCACATAGCCGCGGTCCTGGATGGTCTTGATAATGGACGCATACGTGGACGGGCGGCCGATACCCAAGTCCTCCATTTTCTTGACCAAGCTGGCCTCGGTATAGCGCGCCGGCGGGTTGGTGGAGTGGCCCTCGGCGGAGACCTCCTTGGCGTTCAGGGCGCGACCCTCTTCCAAATGTGGCAGGTGGGTCTCGCCCTTCTTGTCACCCTTGGCGTCATCTGCGCCGTAGGCCTTCAGGAAGCCGGGGAAGGTAATGGTGCGGCCGGTGGCGGAGAATTCCACATCGTAGCTGCCATTATCCGTGGTAGCCGTGCCGGCCACGGTGACCTTCATGGAGGTTCCCTTGGCATCGGCCATCTGGGAGGCGACGGTGCGCTTCCAAATCAGGTCATAGAGCTTAAACTCCTCCGCATCCAACTGGCCGGAAAGCTGGCCCGGGGTGGCGAAGGTCTCGCCAGCCGGGCGGATGGCCTCGTGGGCTTCTTGGGAGTTTTTCACCTTGCGGTCATAAACCCGCGGGGAGTCGGAGACATACTCTGCGCCATAGATGCTGGTGGCGGAGTTGCGCGCAGCTGATAGGCCCTGCTTGGACAGCGAAGTGGAGTCAGTACGCATATAAGTAATGTGGCCGTTTTCGTACAGGCGCTGCGCAATGCGCATGGTGCGCTCGGAGGTAAAGTGCAGGCGGCGGCCGGCCTCCTGCTGCAGCGTAGAGGTCATAAACGGCGCATAAGGCTTGCGCGTATAAGGCTTGTGCTCGACACCAGCGACCTGCATGTCCGCGCCGCTCAGTGCGGTTTCTAGCGCCTTGGCCTGCGGCTCGGTGATGACGATGACGTCTTTGCTCTTCACGTTTCCGCGGTCATCAAAGTCGCGGCCCAGGGCCACGCGCTTGCTATTGACGGCTGTGAGGCGGGCGTCGAACGTAGCGGGATTATCCGCATCCGCAGCGCCGGTATCTAGCGTGGCGGCTAGATCCCAATAATCCGCGGGGATGAACGCCATGCGCTCGCGCTCGCGCTCGACGATGACGCGGGTAGCCACCGACTGCACGCGGCCTGCAGAAAGCCGCGGCATGACCTTCTTCCACAGCACTGGGGAGACCTCGTAGCCGTAGAGGCGGTCCAGGATGCGGCGGGTTTCCTGGGCGTCGATAAGGTTGTAATCCAGATCGCGCGTATTATCCGCAGCTTCCAGGATGGCCGATTTGGTGATCTCGTTGAACACCATGCGGCGCACCGGAACCTTGGGCTTTAAGACCTCAAGCAGGTGCCAGGCGATGGCCTCGCCCTCGCGGTCGGGGTCTGTCGCGAGGTAGAGCTGATCGCACTGCTTCAGCTTGGATTTTAGGTCCGCGACCTTCTTCTTCTTATCGGGGCTCACCACATATAACGGGGCGAAGTCATCCTCCGGGTTCACGCCAAGGCGGGCCCAGGATTCCTTCTTATACTTAGCCGGCACGTCCGCAGCGCCGCGGGGAAGATCGCGGATGTGGCCTACAGAGGCCTCCACGATGTACTTATCTCCGAGGTAAGGCTGAATCTTCTTCGCCTTCGTCGCCGACTCGACGATCACCAAGGTCTTTCCCGGCCCGGCTGCTTCTGCCACTTCGACTTCATCCCTTTCGATGATGCGAACAATAAGGTATGCACGCTTTCAGCAATCGCCCCTAGCGTACACAGTTGATCTGTGTTTCCTTTCTCGCACCATATACGCGGTTCTGCCAAAAGGCCGTTTTCAGGGGCACTATGTACCCCCACGGAACGGGTCTATACTGGCCTACTTAGAATGCCCAGTAACTGTGAAAGCATTGTGGGGCACGATAGCACACCTAAGCCGACACCCGGGGAGGATTCATGGTCGACACAATCACTATGTGGATCGAAACCGTCATGTCCACAGAGTGGATCTACCCGCTGGTCGCCGCGCTGATCTTTGGTGACTGCTTCTTCCCCGTCCTGCCGTCAGAAATCCCGCTCAATATGGCCGGCGCCTGGTCCGGCTCGCAGGGCTTCCCCCACCTGCCCACCATGTTTTTCGTGGCGCTCATCGCCGCCATGATGGGCGATAATCTCTGTTTCCTGCTAGGCACGCGGTTTATGCCCTTGCTTAAGCGCGTGCCAAAGGGATCTAAGGCCTACGAAGGGCTGAACTGGGTCAAGCGAAATATGCGCCGCGGCGGAGGGGCCGCCATTATTATCGCCCGCTTCATCCCTTCAGCACGCTTGTTTATGACCATCCTGCTGGGGTCCATGAGGTTCCCATGGATCGTCTTTGTTTTCTTCGACACCATCGGCGTCGCCCTCTGGGCTGGCGAGGCGCTGGCCATTGGTTATCTCGGCGGCATGGCCTTTTCTAATTCGCCAGTACTCGCCGTGGTGGTCAGCATCATCGCCGCCATCATCATCGGCGTGGGCCTGCAGAAGCTGCAGAATAAGTTCACCGAGTGGTGGGATACCCGCCGCGGCTACGCGGAGACGCCGTAGCGGGGAGAACAGGCCGCCTAGATGACGGACACGGACTGGGCCTGATCACCCTTCGGGCCGGAGCCAACCTCGAAGGTGACCTGCTGATTTTCCTCTAGGGTGCGGAAGCCGCTGCCCTGAATCTCGGAGTAGTGGACGAAGATATCGCCGGCGCCATCCGCGCGCTCGATAAAGCCGTAGCCCTTTTCAGAGTTAAACCACTTAACGGTTCCTTGTGCCATGGTGTGCAGTCCTTTTCTTGCTTATCGGTGCAGCGATTCCGCACCAAGGGGGTTCGGTAAATGCGTCCTTTAGCAGTACCTTAAAGTGTAAACACCGCACCAAGACATCATTGGCCTTATATCAGTGTGACACGTTCCACGCCAAAGCGATAGACCAAACCCACGAGGGGGTAAAAATTGTCTCACCCGGAAACAGATAATCCCCTGGGAACAGAGCTCCTCGAATTCATCCAGCGCCGCCTCGATGAGTCCACTCTCACCTTTCACACCACCCTGCCCCCTCAGCGCGCCCAGTATGCGCAGTGGCCGGAGTGGGTATTGCCGCAGTTGCGGGAGAAGCTGGTAGAAGGGGGCGTCGGCAAGCTGTATCGGCACCAGGCTGAACTCGCACAGGCCGCCTGGGAAGGCGAGGATGCGGTGATTGCTACCGGCACTTCTTCGGGAAAATCCCTGGGCTACCAGCTGCCCATTTTGAGCCGGCTGGCGCAGGAGCCTACCGCTTGCGCGCTGTATCTCACCCCCACTAAGGCGCTGGGTTCGGATCAGCTGCAGGCGGTGCTGGAGCTGTGCCGGGGGATTCCGGCGCTCAAGACCGTGGTGCCCGCGCCCTATGACGGCGATACGCCACAGGAATCCCGCGCGGGTGTGCGCGATCACTCGCGGTTCATTTTTTCCAACCCGGATATGGTGCATATGTCCCTGCTGGCGGCGCATGCCCGGTGGGCGCGGCTGCTGCGGCACCTGGAATTCATCGTCATCGATGAATGCCATTCCTACCGGGGCGTATTCGGCGCCAATGTGGCGCTCGTGTTGCGGCGGCTGCTGCGCTTGTGCGCGCACTATGGCTCGCGGCCGACGGTTATCTATGCCTCGGCCACCATGAAGGACCCGGGCCGGCATGCACAGCGCCTCACCGGCCGGCCGGCCCGCGCAATTACGGAGGACACCGCCCCCACCGGTGCGCGCACCGTAGCCCTGTGGGAGCCAGGCTTCATCGAGGGCGCCGAGGGTGAGCACGGGGCGCCGGTGCGCCGCGCCGCCACCACCGAAGCGGCCGAGATGATGGCCTCTTTCATCGCCGAGGGTGCACGCACCATGACCTTCGTGCGTTCGCGCCGCTCGGCCGAGGTGGTGGCCATGCGTGCGGCCGAGGTGCTCTCCGGTAGTTTGGGCCGGCCCGATTTTGCCCAGCGCATCGCCGCCTACCGCGCGGGTTACCTGGCCGAGGACCGCCGTGCATTAGAGCGCGCGCTTGACGACGCCTCCTTGCTCGGCGTCGCCACCACCTCCGCGCTCGAGCTGGGCATCGACGTCGGTGGGCTCGATGCCGTGGTCACGGCCGGCTTCCCGGGGACCGTCGCCAGTTTTTGGCAGCAGGCCGGGCGCGCCGGCCGCCGCGGGCAGGGCTCGCTCGTAGTACTCATCGCCCGCGATGAGCCGATGGATACCTATCTGGTCCACCATCCCGAGGCGCTGCTGGGAAAGCCGGTGGAGGCCAGCGTATTCAACCCCGCCAATCCCTATATCCTCTTCGGCCATGTCTACTGCGCTGCGGTAGAAAAACCACTGGATGATGCCACGATTGCTGCCTGGGGCGCCCAGGACGTGGTCCAGCAGCTGGCCGAGTCTGGCCTGCTGCGCCGCCGCGAGCGCGGGTGGTTCGCCGTACCCATTCCTGCCCACTCGCCGGAAGAACTCTCCCCGGAGACGGCGCATACCGCCGTTTCCTTGCGCGGCGGGTCAGGCGAGGAAGTGATGATCGTGGATTCTTCCGACGGCCGCCTGCTCGGCACCATCGATGCCGCTCGCGCCACCAGCCAGGTCCACCCCGGCGCGGTGTACCTGCACCAAGGCGAAAGTTTTGTCATCGAGGAACTCATCCTCAGCGATTACCTGGCACTGGCCCGCCCCGAGGCCCCGGATTATTCGACGACCCCGCGCTCCACCACGGATATCCGCATCCTGCGCGAGGCCGATAACCTGGTCAATTATTCCCCGGGCCTGTGGGTAGCCGACGTGGAGGTAGAGGTCACCGATCGCGTCACCGGTTACCAAGTGCGGCTTGCCGATGGCACCATTGGTGACGACATCCCCCTCGATCTCCCCGAACAGCGCCTGGTTACCCGAGCCGTGGCCTATACCATCGATCCGCTGGCACTTTCCGCCATGGGCGTGACGGCCTCCGATACGCCCGGCACCCTACACGCGGCCGAGCACGCCGCCATCGGCTTACTGCCGCTTATCGCCACCTGCGACCGCTGGGATATCGGCGGCGTATCCACCGCACTGCACCCCGATACGCAGCTGCCCACCGTTTTTGTCTATGACGGCCATCCGGGCGGTGCCGGCTTTGCTGAAGAAGGCTTCCGCCGCTTCCCCGAATGGATAGAGGCCACCTTCGAGGCGGTGCGCTCGTGTCCTTGCGAATCCGGTTGCCCGTCGTGCGTGCAATCACCGAAGTGCGGCAACGGAAATAATCCGCTCAGCAAAGATGGTGCTATCAAGCTACTCGGCGCGCTGGTCACCATGACGCAGGGCTAGCCGCGCTGCCTCCTTCCGCTGGCTCACACCGGCCCGGCCTTGGCCTGGGTAGAGCGGCCGCGCACTGCCGCGGTGATGATGACGTCGCGACCGGATTCGGTGCAGGTTTCTAGGGTGGCGCCATTCAGGGCGGCGGTATCGCCCGCGGCGGTGCAGGCATCCTCGCCAGTAGCAAGTGCCCAGGCGCCAGCGACCGCAGCGAGGTCGGCGGCCACTTGCGCCTCGTGGCGTGCGGCTACGCGCGAGCCCACCGCCGCCACGATAAGCAGCAGGCTCACGATGGCGACAATGATGCCGGCCGCAGCGATGGTGGCATAGCCTTCCTCGCCCCAGCGTTGCGGCTTACTCATTTCCGCCCACCTCGGCGGGAAAGACTGCCTCGGAGCGCATGGTGCCGATGGGGGCTTCCACGCTTACCGACGCCTTCACCAGCCCACCGCTTTCCTCCACGCTGACTTGGGCATCTTCGCGCGCGGGGTGGTATTCGACGCCGATGGCATGCGCACGCGCGGCCGCGCCCGCCATGTCCACAGCGGCGATATAGGATGCCAGCGTGGCAATAGCACCCACGATTCCCGCCGCGACCAAGACTAGGGAGCTTAAAGCTAAGGCGGCCTCGATGGTCACGGAGCCATCGTCATCAAATACCTTGTGCATTATGCCTCCTTTCTGCCGGCGGGAATGGTCCCGCCGGCTGGGGTTAGGTAGAGCTGCTAGCTGGGGGTATTAGAGAGGGCGTCGGTTATGATGCCTTCGATGGCATCCACCACGCCGCCGCCGTTGATGACCATGTAGAGCACCCCGGCAAGCGCCGCTGCTGCTAGAGAGCCCATGGCATATTCGATGGTGCTCATCCCCTCGTCATTGCGGATGAGCTGGGGATACTTAGTAAGTGCGTGCATGATTAGTGTCCTTTCAAGTGAGGTTTAGAGAAGTTGCGCGCCCAGGCTGATTACTACGGGCGCAAGGCCTAGAACGATGAATGCCGGCAGGAAGCACACCGCCAGCGGGAGGGCAATGAATACTCCTGCGCGCTCCGCCTGTGCTGTGGCGTGGGCGGATGCTTCCGCGCGCAAAGAGGTACAGATTCGATGACATCCGGCCGCAATGGTGGCGCCGGATTGGCCCGACATGATGACAAGCTGTGCTAAGTCCTCCAGCCCCGCCTGGCCCTTCATATGGCCCCACGCGGACTGCGTGGAAACTCCAACGCCTAGCAGCGCGGAGACGGTCTCCCACAGGTCCTGCGTCTGAGCGTCCGCGGTGCGAGCGACCGCGGTGGCGGCTCCGTGCACGGACAGCCCTGCGGCCAGGCACGCTGCGAAGAGTTCGACGTCACCTGCTACTACCAGCGGGTCCAGCGGTGCTGCGGGCTTGAGCTTGCTTATCAGTCCCCCACGCGCTTTCGGGCCATCGCGCGGGGTCTTGGCGGTGGTCTCAGTCGCACTGGTAACTGCCAGCCGGCCAGTGTGCGGTGGGAGGCCAACGAGGGCGGCCAAGGCCACAAAGATGAGCGGAGTCATGCAGCCGCCTTCCGAATAATGACGCGCGACCAAGCGAAGCCGCCGCAGGCCAGCGCCACGCCTACCACGAGAAGGACACCGCCCAGCCCGCCGCCGAAAAGAAAGCCGAGCGAGTTAGCGCCCATGGCCCCGCCCATGGCGATGCCGGCTATTGGCAAGCACGCGAGCACCGTGGCGGTCGCTTGGGGGCCTTGCAGACTAGCGGAGGTGGATTGCTGGTGGCGTCGAGAAGCATCGAGGCGGCTTTGGGCTTGGTCGAGCAAGCTGGCCACCGCAATACCGTGGTAAGTGGAAAGCTCCAGCAGGTGGCCTAAGCGGGAAAGCTCCGGCAGGGCCTTTGTATCCTCCGCATCCGTGAGCGCCATGTGGGGCGGCGCGCCACGCGCAGCGAGGGCGGCCGTTGCTTCCAGTGCGGCGGATACCTCCCGCGGGGTAGTTCCCGGCAGGGCCTCCACCCCGCGGGCAAGTGCCCCAGCCAGGGTCGCCCCTGCCCGCAGGTCCGCGGTGACCACTCCCAAATAGGCGGCCAGCCCTTCGTGGCTGCGCCGCTGCGTACGCGCGGCCACCATGTCTTTGGTGTACCAGGACACGCACCAGGCGATTATGGCGGCGGCGATAGCGATGCTGATGCGACCCACCGAGTAGAAGACCAAGCTGCCGCAAAACACCGCCCCCAGGATGACCACGGAGCTGGCCTGTACCTGGCGCGTGGCCGATGCCAAGCGGCCTGCAATCGAGGGCGCGGGCAGGAGCAGCGCGGCGGCGAGCAAGAGGAAACTAAGCATGGCTGGCCTTCCCGGCGCGCTCGCCCAGAAGTTGTGCGGAAAATTCCGCAAAGCCATCCGCCGGTCCGTCTTCGGCACTCCAGATGATGCGCGGGGTAACCGGGTTTCCCTCGAGCACGCCAATATGGGCAAGGCGGCGGCCCTGCGGGGTGCGTTCCATGGTCAGCACCATGTGTACGGCCGCTGCCAGTTGTGAGTGCAGTGCCGCGCGGTCCAGGCCGCCAAGGGCGGCGAGGGCCTCCATGCGGGCGGGGACTTCAAAGAGCGAATTGGCATGAAGCGTACCGGCGCCGCCGTCGTGTCCGGTGTTGAGGGCGGCGAGGAGATCGACCACCTCGCGGCCGCGGATCTCGCCTACCACGATGCGGTCTGGGCGCATGCGCAGCGCTTGTCGGAGCAATTGTGACATCGTGACCTCGCCGCTTCCCTCCGCGTTGGCCCGGCGCGAGACCACGCTAACGCAGTGTGGGTGGTGCGGGGAGAGCTCGGCGGTGTCTTCGATGACGAGGATGCGTTCGCGCTCGGAGACGGTTCCCAAAAGTGCGGATAGCAAGGTGGTTTTGCCGGAGCCGGTTCCACCTATAACCAGGAATGAGACTCGCTTGTCCACCACAGCGCGCAGCAGCGTAGCGATATCTTCTGGCAGCGTGCCGTTGTCTACTAGTTGGGGCAGGGTGGTCTGGGCTTGGCGCAGTACGCGCAGGCTCAGGCAGGTTCCGGCCACCGCAGGCGGGCTCAGCAAGGCATGGACGCGCAGGACGACGCCATCAGGGCGGCTAACGCGGCCATCGGCATAAGGTTGAGCATCATCGAGGCGCGTGCCGGAGGCTGCCGCCAGTCGGCTGGCCAGTTGGCGGACTTCGCCATCATCGCGGAAGGTGATGTCAGTGCGTTCGAGACCCTCGCCGCGGTCCATGAATACCGCATGCGGCCCGTTAACAACGACATCGGTAACCCCCTCTCGCCCCAGCAATGCATCAAGCGGGCCCATTCCGGTGGCGTCCTGACGCAGGCGGCGTAGTAGGTCGAGTACCGCGACGTCACTAATCACGCCGGCTTCTGCACGGATGCGCCGAGCCAGGGCTGCCGCATCATGCACCAAGTCGGCCTCGGCGGCGATGATACGCTGCATCTTTTCCAGCGTTTCCTGTGCTACTTTCTGCTCACTCACGCGCCTACCTCCTCGAGGACCGCGTGTGCAGCCTTGCGCAAGGGTGCCGGGAGGCGCTGCGGGAGGCCGCCTATTTCCACCGCGCGCGTAAGGCCCCGGGCCGTTGGCAGTTCTGCCAACACCGTGCTGTGGATGATGCTTTCTACTTCCGCCGCGCTTAACGATGCCCACTGGCGTTGCCGCAGCACCACCACACAGCTGCGCCGCGCAGCCCCGAAGCGCGCAATTAGTTGCGCGGCCGATGCAGCCGAGCGCACTTCTGCGGCCACCACTATGACCACGTGGGTACACGCATCCGGAACGGTCTCCGGGGTGCAATCCACCACGCATAGCCCTTCGCCCGCGTGGGCCGCGCCCACTACTCGCGCGAGCAGGTCCTTTTCCAGGCGGAAGGGATCCGCGACGGTACTGCGCGCGGTCGAGAGCACCGCTACCCCATCCGGCGTAGTGGGCAGCGCGCGGTAGAGATCGGCGGCATCGATACTGCCATCGCCTACGGTAAGCTCCGGCCAGCGCGCCCCCGCTTCGGCCTCTACGCCAAGCAGGAGGTCGAGGCCACCGGAGTATGCGTGGGCGTCGATAAGCAGGGCGCGTCCATCCGCAGCGCACTGGGTGCGGGCCAAGGCGGCCGCGAAGGTAGAAGCCCCCACCCCGCCGCTCGCCCCAACCACGGCGATGGTGGCGCTACCCGGTCGCGTGTCCTGCGGGGTGCCCGCGGCCGCAATGCCCGCGAGCAGCTCCTTAACCTGGGCGGGAATGATAAAGGCGCTCTCCGCGTGACAGGCTAATGCCGCTTCATAGTCAATCGGTCCAGGGTCCGCGGCAAGGAATAGTACTGGCACAGGCGCGGTGTAGGGGCGTTGCGCTGCCGCCACCACGCGGGCCATGAGGGAATCAACCAGGACCGCAAAGGCGCCTGGCAGACTGCGCGGGACGTCGCGGGGATCGGTTACGGTAAGCACATCGTGGCTGGTAGCAGCCGCGGCATGGATAGCCTCGGCGCGCAGTGCTTCGTCACCGACGGCAACGACGATGGCAGCGGAATCAGGATGTAATGCGTTCATGCCTCATAGCCTGAAGCATCCGTGCAACCGCAGCGAGGGCTCTCCGGTGGCACTGTGGATAACCCGCGATAAGTCACCGTGTGGTCCTGATTTGGTTGCCACTTCAACTAAAAACCTGTGGATAACCTCGTATCACATGGCGCTAGATATAGGTGACGGCCCGTGCATCGGGGGGTGTGCGCACGGGCCGTCAGTAACCCGGCCTCGGGGGGTGAGCCGGGGCAGGCCGCACAGTATATCGGGGCCTTGCACGCATTATTATGACATGTTCGCCACCCAACCACAACAGCTAACAGCAGTTTTTCAACGGCCATGGCGCTGACCTGCACCGAATGCGTGTTCACTACTTTATCCCCCGCACGGGCTGCCAATCCCACATTATTGACTCGCCAACCACCATTAACTGCAGCCACTTCTACACCACTAAGCGCGAAGGGCAGCTACACTCGGCAGCACACCATGACGAATTCCCGCGAATCCTTTCCTCCCCGCCCCGCTAGCACGAGTTGCGCCGGCGGCGAGCACACACGCACCGCGGCGTTTTTCGATCTCGATAAAACCATCATCGCCACCTCCTCGGCCTATGCCTTTGGCCGCGAATTTTTGCACAACAGGCTCATCTCCCCGGCCGAAGCACTGCAGCTCTCCCTGGCGAAAGCCAGCTATATGTTTTCCGGCCTCTCCAGCGAAGGCATGGACGCTAGCCGCGATCAGCTCACCGCAATGGTCACGGGGTGGTCCGTGGAGGAAGTGCGCTCCATCGCCCGAGACACCATGCACCACGTGGTCACTCCCTCCATCTATGCCGAGGCCCGGGAACTTATCCGTGCCCACCGCGCCGCGGGCGACCACGTGGTCATTGTCTCTGCCTCCGCTACCGTGCTGGTAGACATCATCGCGGAGGAGCTCGGCGTCGAGCACGTCATCGCCACCGAATTGGCAGAAAAAGACGGACGCTTTACCGGCGAGGTGCTCTTTTATTGCAAGGGCCCACATAAGGCGGAGGCACTAGAGCGCACTGCCGCCGCAGCAAACATTGATCTTAATGCCAGCTATGCCTATTCGGATTCCGCTACGGATATCCCGATGCTGGAGAAGGTTGGCCACCCCGTCGCGGTCAACCCGGACAAGCAATTAAAGCGCCACGCCATCAGCCATGAGTGGGATATTCGATCCTTTAAGGACCCAGTGCCGCTCCTGCCTGCGCCAACCGCTAAAGAAATCGGAATCGGCGCCTCCGTGCTGGCGGGTACCGTGGCGGCTATCGGCGCCGGGCTGTGGCTTGCCCAGCACCCTGACCGCCCCAGCTTCCCCAAGCGCGGGCCACGGCATACCTCTTAAGCGGCTCGCGCAATCGCGTCGGCCTCTGCACCACCGGCTGCCCAGCCAGCGAGGTGGGTAAGGAGGGCGTCGGCAAGCGCGGTGCGGTAATTATCCACCGCATCGGCATACTCAGCGCGGTGGCGGGTGTAGTAGACCTCGGGTACGGCGAAACCGCGCGGGTCAAACCCCGTATGCACAGCTGCAAGGCGAGAAGCAACGCGGGCGACGAGACCGCTGCGAGGGCCGAAAAACTGCCCTGCGGCTATCTCGGCATGGACCACGCTCGGTAGAAGGAGATCAAAGGCGGGACCATTACCCTGGGCGATAAGCCGGCCCAGCCCTTGCAGCCGCGCGCTTTCACCGGTGGGGATACCGGTGCCACCGGCCGCGACGTCAATGCGCGCTAGAACCTGCAGCGGCGCTCGGGCAAAGGAGCGCACCGTGGTGTCCAAGAGCTCCGGCGCGGCCACAGAGTAGGCGCTTACGGCGCTGGCCAACGGCCCTTCTTCCACATTCTCTGGGCCCGGATGTGGGGGGATGGCGTAGCCATCAAGCGCCACGCTAGAACGGGCGCCGCGAATAAGGGACTCGGCGGAAATGACCTCAAACTTTCGCAATCCTGCAGGTCGGCGGTGTGCACGGGCAATGGCAGCGGCGGCTTTTTCTGCACTTTCTTTCACCCCCGGCAGGCGAAACAGAGGGGATAACGCGTCAATTTCTGACATATACATTAGGATAGCCGTGGAAGTCCCTACGTATGCGTGGCACCATGGGAGAATAGTGATTCCATTATTATTAGGGACATTACAAGGTTTAGATAAACGCGAGGAGAATTAATCGTGAGCAACGATGGACTGTATACCGACGGTACTGATCAATTTGCACCGAAGGTGAACTCGATCCCATTGAGTGACGTGGATACGTCCTCGTCCGAGACCTCGGTAGGCCAGCTGGTCTCCAACGCCACCGAGCAGATGTCCCAGCTCGTACGCTCCGAGGTGGAGCTGGCTAAGACCGAACTGGCAGAGTCCGCAAAGAAGGGCGGAATTGGCGCTGGTCTCTTCGGCGGCGCTGGCACCATCGCGCTGTATAGCTCTTTCTTCTTTTTCTTCTTCCTGGCAGAGCTCCTCGCCATCTGGCTGGACCGCTGGGCAGCGTTCCTGATCGTCTTCTTGATCATGATCGTCCTCGCCGGCATCTTGGCCTTTGTTGGTCTGAAGAACGTCAAGCAGGTGAAGGCGCCGCAAAAGACCATTGACTCCACCAAGGAGCTCAAGAACCTGGTTCCGGGCAAGGCACAAAAGTCTCTGGACCGAAAGACCACCCACGGCCTCTACACCTAAACCGGCAGGCGCCACGCACACGCAGCACGCCACGCAGTCGTGCTCCCCTCTATCCGCCCTAGCTAGCCTGGGGCGGATTTTGTGTACTTTCCCCTATCCTCTACCGTTTCTGCCCCAACTATAGAAAGGCGGCACCATGGCCTTTGCACCCCTGCCTCCCTCAACGGTGGAGCTGGAGGGACCTTATGCGCATGACTTCGTCCATACCCGCGGCATCCGCCTGCACGTGGCCACGGCGGGAGAGAGCACGCAGCCACTAGTGGTACTCATCCACAGCGCCTTTGGTGGGTGGTTCGACTATCAAGACGTCATTGCGCCGCTTGCGCAGCGCGGCTTCCACGTCGCGGCGGTAGATATGCGCGGCTTTGGCATGTCCGATAAGCCACCTATCGATGCGGGGCAAGATATTCGTACCTTAGTGGGCGATATCAGCGGGCTCATCCAAGCCTTGGGCCACGACGATGCCTTTGTGGTCGGTGCCGATACCGGCGGCGCGGTGGCTTGGTGTTTAGCCGCTGAGCGCCCCGAGCGGGTACGCGGATTAGCTTCCATCTCCGCCGCCCACCCGGTGGATCTGCGCCGAGCGATTGCCGCCCGGCCGTGGGATTTTGGGTGGATTAACCTGCGCTCGCTGCTGTGCCGCCTACCCCGCGTTACCCGCGCCCAGAACCTGCTACTTAGTCCGCGCGCCTACCGCAAGGAGTTGGAGCTGGATACGGGGCCTTCGCTTAACGGAGCCACCTTTGACCGCATCCTCGATCTACGCCTGCGCGCCTCCCGGATCGGCAGCGTTCGGCGCGGAATCTTGTGGAACCACCGTATGCGCACCGCCGTTGTCCCCCTGAACTGGGTGGAACTGACAGTGGAACGACCCGTCCTTTTCATCCACGCCCAACAACGGCTGTGGAATCCCGTGGTCCGTCGCGCCGCCTTGCGCGCCCGCCACGGTTTTACCGCCACGACCGTGCCCGGTGCGAAGAACCTACCTCACGTGGAAGCACCGGCGGAGTTCGTCCCTACGCTGGGGGCGTGGCTCCAGGAAAATAGCTAATGGGCCACGCACTCACCGGTATCGACCGGGTGGGTAAGTTGCTCGACGTCCCCGATCTGACTGTTGACTTCATCAGCGGTGAGCGCATAGCCCGTCTCAGAGTCATCTACCGAGGCGCCAAAGACCACGCCTAGGACCTCGCCGGCCGTATTGACCAGTGGGCCGCCGGAATTTCCTTGCTGGATATTGCCGCGAACGGTGTAGGAATCGCGCTCCACATGCCCGTGGGAGTAAATATCCGGACCAGAAATGGTGATGCGATCGCGCACACGCGCCATCTCGGCGTCAAAAGGCCCGGAATGCGGGAAGCCCATGACCATCGCATCATCGCCCGTCTGGGCCGGGATCTGGGCCCACGGCAGCGGATCGATGCCGAGGTCGCGCGAATGCAACACCGCCACGTCCACGTCTGGGTTGTAGTAGACCACGGTCGCGTCTTTAAGCCCCAGCTTAGTATCAAGGCGCACGGTCTGTGTGCCGGCCACCACGTGGGCATTGGTGATCACGTAGTCATCGGCTGCCACGAAGCCGGACCCCATGAGGCGGCGGGAGCACTCTTCGGCGTCGCCAAGCACGTGAATGATAGAGGGCCGCATGCGGCGCACCAGCTCCGGGTCCTGCACGTCTGGGTCCGGCTCTTCTACCTCCTCGGTGCTAATAGAGTTTTGCCACGGCGACACTAATGGCGGCAGGCCGGACTCATTAAGCATCGCCGCCACGCCATTGGGCAGCGCCGCTACCCGCGCCGGCGCCGCTGAGTTGAGGTTGCCCAGAATGCGCGAATCGCGCAGGCCCTGACCGGCCGCACCACCCAAGTTGGTGGCCACAGGGATAGAAATCAGCCAAATAACCACCAAGGCGGCAAAGGCTTGGAATACCGCACCCACCGCAGAATCGAGGCGCTGTGTCTTGCGCGCCTTCATGCGGTCGCGCACGCTGCCGCCCAGAGAGGAGCCGATGAGCTGCCCGATGCCCACGAATAGCACCAAAATTCCTACCAAGAGCAGCAAGCGCAACGAGGGCTGATCCACCAGGCGCAATGCGGCAGGTGCCACGGCAATGCCCAGCACTACCCCAGCACCCACTCCGATGGAGGCCAAAACTGCCGCGAGGGCACCATTGCGCCACCCACTAAGTAGCGCCAACAGGACGGCGACCACAATCAGGCCGTCAACGATAAGCGCAGGAGTCATGGCTATGGATTCTTTCTATTTGGGGGTTAAGACGTACACGTACCGCGGCACAAGCGGTTAGGACATCTTCTCATTATTGCGGGAGTTTTTGAGGGAGTCACGCAGGTCCATGACTGAATTATTATCCCAAGGAACACTCCACCCAGAGTGCTGCAAGAGGGCCGAAAGCACGCCGGCGGTAAACCCCCAGATGACATAGCCATTGGCATGAAATGCTGGTCCTTGCCATTTTCTAAAGCCCACCACGAAGCGATTGCGTGGATCGACCAATTCCCGGATGGGTACGAGAAAGACGTCATCGGTTTCATCAGGGCTGGCGGGATAGACCTCCCCCGGCTGGTTCCAATGCGCCAGGATCGGGCTCACGGGATTGCCGGTGGCACGGATATGCAGTTGGCTCCACTGCTCTAATGGGGTCACGGAATTACGCTGCAGGTCCGTTTCTTCCCAGGCTTCCCGCAGCGCAGTATCCACTAGCGAGGTATCACCGGGATCTCGGCGGCCGCCCGGGAAAGCGATTTGTCCGGAGTGTGAACGCATGGACGGCGAGCGGTGTGTGAGCAAAATACTGCCCTCCTCCGCGCTTTCGCCGCTAAGCAGCATAAGCACAGCCGCCTCCCGTTTGACCGGCACCTGCGCAGTAGTGCCATTGAGGGACGAAGCCTGCCGGTTGCCTATGAGCTCTTGCACCTGGCTCGGATCTACCCCCAACGCTGGCTTGAGCCATTCTGGTGTGCACTCGGGACGAAGTTGGCTCATGCCGCAATCGCCTCTTTCACGGCCTGTTCAATCTCCGCTGCGGAGCTAAACGGCTGTGCAAATTGCTTGCGCACTTCGCCGTCCTTGAGCACCACTGTCACCGGAACTACGCCTGGCAGGCTCAACTGACCGGAAAATTTATTATCCGCATCCTGGAAGCTCGGCAGATCCACTCCCACGTCATTCAAGAAAGCTGCACCGTTTCCCGCGTTCTTATCCGCGTGCACACCCACGACCTGCCAGTCTGGGTGCGTCTCCGCCACCTTTTGCAGATAGGGAAGCTCCGCGCGGCACGGCTCGCACCACCACGCCCACACGTTGACCACGCTCACACCTTCATCGGCACGCTTTCCGGTGGCCTTACCGCCCAAGCAATCCAGCTCTACCCCAGCTACGGTGCCGGCTGGACAGTCTGGACGCTGCGGGACTTCTTGCGGAGCAGCCTCGGTTGGCACTGCCTCCTCGGCTTCGTCCCCACCCCGCAATTGCGAGACCCCCACTACGGCGATAACGGCAATGAGGATCGCGGCAATCACCGTGCCAAGGACGTAGTTCTTCATGCCTTAAGCCTAGCGCCCACTAGCCGCTGGACACATATCCCGCAGCACGCATGCACCGCACTCCGGCGTGCGCGCATGGCATACCTGGCGCCCATGAAAGATGACGCGGTGAGAAAACATTGTCCACTCTTCTTCTGGCAGGAGCTTGGCGATGTCCCGCTCAATCTTTAGCGGCGTCGTCTCCCCTGTGAGCCCGAGCCGCTGCATGAGGCGGCCGAAGTGCGTATCCACCGTCAGCCCCGGAATCCCAAAGGCATTCCCAAGCACCACCAGCGCGGTCTTACGCCCCACGCCGGGCAGGCTGGTGAGCTCCTTAACCGTGCGGGGAACCTCGCCTTGAAAATCTGCCACCAGCTTCTCCCCTATGCCCAAAAGGTGTCCCGCCTTAGCTCGTTGAAAACCCAACGGGCGCAGGATGCGCTCCAGTTCCGACCGCTGCGCTGCTGCATAATCCGCGGCCTCGGGGTAGCGGGAAAAGAGTTCAGGGGTCACCGAGTTCACGCGCTCATCCGTACACTGGGCAGAAAGCACCGTGGCTATCAAAAGCTGCAGCGGGGAGTCATAATCCAAGGCACAACGCGCATCTGGATACTCCTGTGCCAAACGCCTATTTATCTCCGGTGCCCGTAGCTCCGACGCGCTGGCCGCTGACAGTGCTGAATTCATGGCATAAAGCTTAGTAGACTAGGAAAACATGATTTCACTTGTGATTCTGGTACCGCTTGCGATCGCCCTTTTCGCCCTCCTGATGGAAAAGCTCGAGGCAGTTGTTTTCGCTGACTAAGCCGCAAACTCGCTGGCCGGAGTTGTGCCTCTAGCACGATCAGAGTTTCTATAGTGTGACAAAAATTCACTGAAGTACCAAAAGTGACCAATTACACTGTAAGATGAAACGCGTTACACAGTGACCCCGCTTGTTCCGCATTGTCGAGTGCATGAAAGACCGCACCCAGATGTGGCGCAGGCGCATCTATGGACTTTCGTAGTCGACATCCAAGGAGTAAAACGTGGAAGGCGTACAGGACATCCTCTCCCGCGCCGGAATCTTCCAAGGCGTTGATCCCGTTGCAGTGCAGCACCTCATCGAGCAGATGGAGACCGTGCGCTATCCGCGCGGAACCACCATCTTCGACGAGGGCGAACCTGGTGACCGCTTGTACATCATCACCTCGGGCAAGATTAAGCTCGCTCGCCACGCCCCGGACGGCCGCGAAAACCTCCTGACCGTCATGGGCCCATCCGATATGTTCGGCGAGCTGTCCATCTTCGACCCGGGCCCGCGCACCTCTTCCGCAGTATGCGTGACCGAAGTTCAGGCGGCCACCATGAACTCCGAGCTGCTCAAGAAGTGGGTTGGTGACCACCCCGAAATCGCACAGCAGCTGCTACGCGTCTTGGCACGCCGCCTGCGTCGCACCAACGCCAACTTGGCCGACCTCATCTTCACGGATGTTCCCGGCCGCGTGGCAAAGACTTTGCTGCAGCTGGCCAATCGCTTCGGCGTCCAGGAAGGCAGCGCCCTGCGCGTAAACCACGATCTCACCCAGGAAGAGATTGCCCAACTGGTCGGCGCCTCTCGTGAGACCGTCAACAAGGCGCTCGCCACCTTTGCCCACCGCGGTTGGATCCGCCTCGAGGGCAAGTCCGTGCTCATTGTCGATACCGAGCACCTCGCCCGCCGCGCTCGCTAAGTAAGCGCGAGCTCGCCACACCCCCGCTTAAAGCGGGGGTTTCGCTGGTTTTCGCCCCCTTGCCCAGCATTACGTGGAGGCCAGCCCCACTTCCCTGGTGCACCAGCGCAGGGGCTAAAACAATTAAGCCCCTTTTCCTACTAGGAGGAAAAAGGGGCACATATGGAGATACGGCTTATTTAGTCTTGCCGTCCAAATACTTCAGCGCGGTGCGAGTGGACTGCTCCGCAGCGTGGCGTAGTACCGGATCCACATCATCGTACATCTCGTTGACCAGGGTATTCAGATCTACATCCTCACCCAAGCGGGCGCGGATCTCCTTAATCTGATCAAGGCGGTAGTGGCGGCGGTCGATATACTTGCGGGCTACCTGGGACGTGTCATCCAAATCTGGGCCGTGCCCTGGGAACAACGCGATATCCTTACCGCGCTCCTCTAGGGTATCCAAGGTGTGCAGATAGTCGGCCAAGTTTCCGTCCGTCTCCGAAAGCAAAACGGTGTGACGGCCTGCGATGGTGTCACCGGAAATAATGCCTTCGAGGCGGGAGTTTCCTACTTCACCGCTCCACACAAAAAAGCAGGTGGAGTCCGCGGTATGGCCAGGAGTGTGAACAACCTCGAGGCGAGGGGTGATGCCATCGAGGGAGATATGCTCACCATCCTGCAGCGCCTCAGCACCGTTGCAGTAACTCGGATCGAATGCGCGAATGGGGGCGCCGGTCATCTGCCGCAGGCGCTGCGCGCCAGATGCGTGATCATCGTGGCGGTGAGTAATCAAAATCAATGCCACCTCACCTGCGTTGCGGTGCACAACGTTGAGATGGCCTTCATCCTCTGGACCCGGGTCTACGACGATCGCCCGGGAGTCTTCAGCGGCGCGAATAATCCACGTATTCGTACCCTCAAGGGCGGTGTAGCTGGGGTTATCACAAAGGACTACGCCAACGGATTGGCTGACGGGACGCAATTGACTATATGCAGGGTGCTCCATAGTTACTAGCCTATCCGATCAAGCAGCAATTTCTACGATTAGTTCGATCTCTACCGGCGCGTTTTTAGGCAACGCAGCCACACCAACGGCGGAGCGAGCATGCGTTCCGGCATCCCCAAAGACTTCACCAATGAAATCCGAGGCGCCATTGATAACTGCTGGCTGATCTGCATAGCCCGGATCAGAAGCCACGAACCCCACAATCTTTAGCACGCGGGAGATATTATCTAGGCCCACCTCAGCATCGATGGCGGCGAGCGCATTGAGCGCCGCGATACGGGCCTGTTCTTGGGCTTGTTCCGTAGTGATTTCGGCACCAACCTTGCCGGTCAGCGGCAAGGTTCCCTCCACGAGGGGAAGCTGACCGGAGGTCCAGACCTGATTTCCTACGCGCACGGCTGGTACGTAGGACGCTAGCGGCTTGGCGACGCCCGGTAGCTCGTACCCCAGCTCCTGCAAGCGAGCATGAAAGCCCATTTACTCTGCCACCTCGCGCTTGAAGTAGGCCACGACGTTTTCTGGGTTCGGGCCAGGGGTGACGGTAACCAGTTCCCAGCCGTCTTCACCCCAAGAATCGAGGATCTGCTTCGTAGCGTGGGTAAGAACAGGTGCGGTTGCGTATTCCCATTTAGTCATGGGTCCCATTCTAACTATTAAATACGCCCCACGCCGTCAAAATTCTTAAATCCCGACGAGTTCGCCGCCCTCAGCCAAGTAGTGCGCCCAATCCGTGATGTGAGGGTTCTTGCGCAGCAATGCACGGCGCTGACGCTCGGTCAGCCCGCCCCAAACACCAAACTCGACGCGGTTATCCAAAGCATCGGCACGGCATTCGGTCAACACCGGGCAGTGGCGGCAGATGACCGCCGCCTTGCGCTGTTCTGCACCGCGCACAAAGAGGGCATCCGGGTCACCCTTACGGCATTTAGCCTGGGTAACCCACTCACCACGCTCGGGATTTCGGGCTGTATTAGACATTCCAGCAGTCTTCACACGAACGGTCATGGGTGAGTGTGCTCCTTCCCAGACGGAATACTATGTAACGCGCCTAAGTCTATTCACCCAGGTAGAAGATTGTCTAACACGTCACACTTTAGGGGGTGCGAGTGATCTTCCACCCACCGAGGGCGACCACGTAGTGTATGGGGCGTGACTGTCATCAAATCTTTGGCCAAGATAGCCCTGTCTACGGTCTTGGTAGGCGCGCTGATCGCCCTGGCCCTTGCCCCCTTCGCGGGCATTTCCGGGGTAGCGATTGCCCGTACTAACGAAACCATGCAATCTGACCTGCAAGATCTGACGGCCGGAAATATCCCTGGCGTCACCACCATTAAAGATGCCAAGGGCAAGGACATGGCCTATGTCTTCAGCCAGCGCCGCCACCCAGTGGAGGGCAAGAAGATTTCTAAAGCCATGAAAAACGCCATCGTCTCCATTGAGGACGAGCGCTTTTATGATCACGAAGGCGTAGACTTCCAGGGCAATTTCCGCGCACTGTGGACCAACCTGACCTCGGGTGGTGTCTCCCAGGGTGCTTCTACCATCGATCAGCAGTACGTAAAGAACTACTTGCTGTTGGTTTCTGCTACCACCGATGAAGAGCGTGCCGCGGCCACCGAGCAATCCATAACCCGCAAGCTGCGCGAGATGCGCATGGCTACCAAGATGGATGAGGAGTTAGATAAGGATGACATCCTCACCAACTATCTCAACCTGGTGTCTTTTGGTAACCATGCCTATGGCGTCGAGGCCGCAGCCCGCACCTATTATGGCACCCACGCCTCTGAGCTCACGGTGCCACAAGCAGCAATGCTGGCGGGCATGGTCCAATCCTCTGAGCGTCTCAACCCCTATACCAACGCCGGCGAAGTAACCGAAAGGCGCAATCTCGTCCTGCAATCCATGGCGGATAACGGCTATATCAAGCAGCAGGAAGCGGATAAGTATAAGGGGGAAAAGCTGGGCGTCGGCAAGAAGCCCCAAACGCTAGCCAATGGCTGCATCGGCGCGGGTGACCGCGGTTTCTACTGTGATTATGTCCTGAAGTACCTGGATAAGAAGGGCATTAGCGAAGAACAGCTGGCGCGCGGTGGCTACACCATCAAAACCACGCTGGATCCAACGGTGCAAAATAAGGCCCTTCAGGCCGTGCAAAGCCACACCAACCCGGACGCCCCGGGCGTGGCGGAAGTCATGGACGTCATCAAACCCGGTAAATCGGATCGCAAGGTGCTGGCCATGGTCTCCTCCCGTGACTATGGCTTGGACTTGGACAAGAATGAAACCATCCTGCCGCAGCCCTATTCCCTGGTAGGCAACGGCGCCGGCTCCGTGTTTAAGGTCTTTACCGCCGCGGCCGCGCTTGAGGCAGGCTATGGCATTAAAAACACCGTGGATGTGCCCACCCGCTACGAGGCGGAAGGCCTTGGTCACGGCGGCGCCGCCGGCTGCCCGGCGGACCGCTACTGCGTGGAAAACGCTGGCGCCTATAAGGCCACCATGACGCTGCAGGAAGCACTGGCCCACTCGCCCAATACGCCATTTATCAAGCTCACCGAGCAGGTAGGCGTAGCCCCCATCGTTGATATGGCCGTGCGCTTGGGCCTGCGCTCCTACGATGACAAGGGCAGCTTTGATAAGGACACCTCGATTGCCCAGCACACCAAGGAAGCCAATTCGGGTTCCTTTACCCTGGGCCCAGACCAGGTCAACCCGCTGGAGCTAGCCAATGTGGGTGCCACGCTGGCCTCGGATGGCAAATGGTGTGAACCCAACCCCATCGCCCAGATCACCGATAAGGAAGGCAACGAGGTCTACCTTAAAGAAACCCCGTGTGAGCAGGCGGTGGATAAGGACGTGGCCCGCGCCATGAGCAATGCTTTGTCCGAAGATGCCAAGCAGGGCACGGCCAAAGATGCCGCCCAGGCGGCCGGCTATTCCAGCCCTATCGCGGCAAAGACCGGCACCACCGAGTCCAACCAATCCTCTGCTTTCTTGGGATTCAATGAGGGCATTTCCGCCGCTCCTTATATTTATAACGACGGCACCTCCACCGTCCCGCTGTGTACTGGCCCGGTGCGCCAGTGTGCGGGTTGGGGCAACCTCTACGGCGGCTTGGAGCCGGCGCAGACCTTCTTCAGCATGGCCTCCCAGCTGCCGATAGCAACCAAGGCTGGTCTGCCGAACTACAATAAGAAATACGATAACGGCACCACGGCCGATAAGACCCTAGATGGCCTGCGCGGCAAGTCCGAGGCCGAGGCGCGCCAGGCCTTGGAAGCTAAGGGCTATGTGGTCAAGACTTCCCGCGTCATCGGCGGCGATGTGCCTTATGGCCGCGTAGTTCGCGCCATTACCGGCAAGGATGGCAAGAAGAAGGGGGCAGAAATTACGCTGCAGCTTTCCGACGGCGCCGGGGCCTCCCAATCTCCCTCCTCCGGCGTGGCCGATGCTAACTCCACCGGCACACAAAACAGCACCGGCGGCGCTAATACCGACGGTGCTACTAGCCCGGGCCGCTCGACTGGCGGCACAGGCGGTGACGGTGGAGGGGGCGGATTCTCGCCGGAAGACTTTGGCATCCGCCAAGAGGACATCGATAACTTTGCCAACGATATCCGCAGCCTGCTTGGCCGCTAGGCTCCGCCGCCCAGTGTGGTCTCGCCCGCTCTAGCTCAGCTGGGCTTTGACCTCAGCGGACAGGCGCTTGCCGTCCGCTTGGCCGGCGGCCTTGGCATTGGCCACCTTCATTACGGCACCCATCTGCTTCATGGTGGGTGCTTCGCCGTTTTCGGCTTCGACCTCGGCGATGGATTCCTTCACCAAGGCCTGCAGCTCGGACTCGTCTAGCTGGCGGGGCTGGTAGGCCTCGAAGAAGGGGACATCAGCAAGCTCGGCTTCAGCCAACTCCGGACGCCCATTTTCCTCATAGACCTCGGCGGACTCGCGGCGCTTTTTGATTTCGCGCGCAATTACCTTAAGGATATCGGCGTCCTCCAGCTCGTGCCGGGAGCCGTTAGTCTCCTCGGCCTGGATGGCGGCCAGCAAGGCACGGATGGCGCTGGTGCGCTGCTTCTCCTTCGCCTTCATTGCGGTTTTCAGATCTGCACGGATGGTTTGTTTTAGCTCGCTCATGCCTATCAATGTACGCCAGGTAGGGTGGTAGCCGTGAAACTTTTACGTATTCTTGGCGGCCTCACCGCTGCGGGCCTGGGCGCCGCAGCATGGGGCTATAGCGAACTGACCAAATTCGAGCTCAAGGAATATACGCTCCCCCTGCTGCCCAAGGGCACTCTGCGTGGCAAACCGGAATTTCGGTTGCTCCACCTTTCTGATCTGCACATGATCCCGGGCCAGGAGACCAAAATTGCCTGGGTCTCTGCTCTCGACGCCTTGGAGCCGGACCTCGTAGTCAACACCGGCGATAATCTCTCCGATCAGCAGGCCGTACCCGATACGCTGCGCGCTCTCGGTCCGCTGCTGGCCCGCCCCGGCCTCTTTGTCTTTGGCACCAATGACTACTGGGCCCCGCGTCCGGTCAATCCCTTCAAGTATCTGCTGGGCAAAAAGCGGGAGCCTTCCTATGTGGATCTGCCCTGGCGCGGTATGCGCGCCGCCTTTATGGAGCACGGATGGCGCGATGCCAATCAAGCCCGGCATGAATTCAAGGTAGGCAACGTTCGTCTTGCCGCCGCCGGCGTTGACGATCCCCACCACGATCTGGATGACTACTCCGAAATCGCCGGCCCACCCAACGAGGATGCTGATTTGTCTCTGGCCCTCCTCCACGCTCCCGAACCCCGCGTGCTAGAAAAGTTCGCGGCCGATGGCTACCAGCTCTCCCTGTCCGGCCACACCCACGGCGGCCAAATTTGCCTGCCGGGATCCCGTGCACTGGTAACCAATTGCGGCATCGACCGCGACCGCGTGCAGGGGCTCCACGATTTCGGCCCGATGAAAATGCATGTCTCCAATGGCTTGGGCACCTCCAAATTTGCCCCCGTACGCATCTTCTGCCGGCCCTCCGCCACGCTGCTAAAAATCACTGAGGTGGACTAAACGCAGCCACCTGCCGTTTTGTTGATTGCGCTTAGCTTGCGTTAAAGTATCGAGGTACCGCTTTTCAAGGCGGAACGCCGGGATATGGCGCAGGTTGGTAGCGCGCTTCGTTCGGGACGAAGAGGTCGCAGGTTCAAATCCTGTTATCCCGACCATGAGCCCGCAGCTGTGCTGCGGGCCTTTTCTTTACTAGGCCAACATTCCCGTAAACAGCGCTGCGGCCACCAAGATGGCGGAAAATAGCCACGCAATGGGGAAAGCCAGCTTGAGATATTTACCCATCTGGCCTTCCGCTAGCCCCAACGCCAACCATAATGCGGGTGAGAACGGCGAGACGAAGGTGCCCACCACGTTGCCAATGATGAGCGCGCAAGCCGCACCCATACCGCTGACCCCAAAGCTTTCCACGGTTCCCTGAACAATAGGAAGAACTGAGAAGTAATGGGCATCCGTCGAGGTCAACAAGTCAAGCGGTACGCCAAGCCTGGAAACTACCCCACCCCGATAAAACGGCGGCCGTTGTGCACGGATTCTTGCGCAGAAAATGCAGATAAATACCCCATATATGGGAAACGACGCGGTGCCCCTACAGCGCCGCGTCGTCCCTATTCCCTATCACTCACAACGGATTGGAGAAACCGTTTGCCTACCCCCTAAGTAGGCTTTGTGAGCAAGACCAACTGTAGCATTCACACAATGCAAACGGTAGCGGACACCAAGATTCCCAGTTTCCACCAATATTTTTTATTCTTAGGTCTGCATTTTCAGACCTAATTGACCGAATCTTTAGTTTTTACTGTGGACAAGGCCCACCATTTTGCACTTAACCCAACGAGAGTGACAGCCAACAATACCGCAATCCCAGCCCAGAGGACGGCTTGTTCGCCTTCGTTGCCCGCCACCGTGACAGCCGCGGTAGTCCAATTCAGCGGCAAAAGATTAGAAATAACTTGCCATACCTTAGAAACCCCGGCAATTGCGGCGGATTTCCACAACCAGCCCACCAGTGCGGTCTGGCCGATGCCAAAGAGTGCCGCAAGAATACTGCCGGCAGTAATACCGCACAGGCCTAGCAGGCCACGCGTAATGGCCGTCATAGACAGCGCGCCCAGGAGAAGCGCCACCCCAGCCCAGGCCGCCGCCACGGGAGTAATACCAGTGGCAAGCACGAAGAGGAGGATTTCCCCGATGGCCACCGCAGCCAGCGTTCCGCCAGCCACCATTAGCCAAGGGCGGAACCCTACGTGCCAGGCCACGCCAGCTGCTGCACCTGCGAGCAAGACCAAGGCGGAGATCAGCAGCGCCACAATAGGACTCAGCAAATGCGTCGGGCCTTGGGATGCAGTATGCACCGGCGGCAGGGCACGCTGAATATCGCCCACGTTCGTCTGATTTTGGGCCGCCATGCCGGAGAGCTTGCCGGCGCCGTCGTCAAGCTTGTCCACGCCTTCCTGCGCCTCACCGACGCGCTTGCTAAGCTCCGCTATACCCTCATTGAGCTCTTGCGCGCCCGATACCGCCTGATTCACGCCATCGTGATAGGCGTAGCCATTGACTGCCAACTGATTGGACAGATCGCGCGAGCCGTCCTTGAGCTTCTTGAGCTGGCCAGTTACCGAATTATCCAGGCGGAAACTATTCACCCGCGCGCGGAGATCACCCAGCTGCGCGCGAATATCCTTCGCTTCTTTGGATTTATTGCCTTCTAGATCGTGCATCGTGCCATCGATGGCCTGCAGGATCTGCCCCTGGACGGCCCCGAGGCCGACCACCTGGTCCACAGCGCCACCTACGCCATTGGCCAGCTCCGTGGCGCCGCCACCGAGCGTATTGGTTCCAGACTGCAGCTGATTGAGGCCGGATACCAGTTCTTGGGAGCCCGTCGCCAGCTTGTCGACGCCCCCTCCAAGCTCATCCGCCCCCTTGTTGAGCTCCCCCGTGCCGTCGTCAAGCTGCTTGGCGCCCGATTTAAGCATGCTTGCCTGTGCCTGGGCGCGGCTGGCTGCTTCGGCGGCTTCTTTCACCTCTGGAGAGGAAGAATTTTCCCGTGGCGCGCCAAACGGCTGCGCGGCGCTAGACCAAGCATGGGCAGGTTCCCACTGCGCGAGGCCCGCCACCGTAGCTCCGATAACCAACGGCAGGGCAAGCAAGAAGATCAAGAGGACGCTGCGCCACCGGGAGGGAGACGCAGCGTCTGGGGAAGCAAGGCGTGAGGTCATGGTAATGAACCTATCCTTGCAGGTCACTCCCCTGCTGCAGGCGCGCCGAGCACCCCACATTGCCGATTACTCTAGAATATATGGCATGCCCCACATTTATTCCCTAGCTCCTTCCCGTTACCTTGCCACCGCGGCCTTCGTGCCGCTGTGCTTTGGCCTTGTTGCCTGCTCCAACGACGCCGATACGTCCGCAGAACCCGAGTTTTCCGATGCCACTGCTCTTAGCTCCTCCGCCGAGGAGACCTCCTCCGAAGAAGCCACGAGTGAGGCCACCACGTCGGCAGCCGCAGAGACCACCGCCGAGGCTGAACCTACTTCCGTAGAAGCAGCTCCCTCCACATCCCCCGCAGAAGCAGGCGATAAAGAGAGCGAAGACCAGGCCGCCGCGCCCGCCGATACAGGCCAGGGCGATTGCTCCCCAGAAGCGCTACAACCCACGGCCCCCAGCATGACAAATATCCGAGTCAGTGACTGCGATGGCCAATGGGCGCACTTCGGCAAGGACAGCACGGACTGGACGGCTTGGGCGCGCTACGACAATGGCCAGTGGGTAGCCATTGAGCCCATTGGCGAAGCCACCTCCGGCATGACCGCCCCGTGCTACGACGTAGACAAGTGGGCCGCCGAGGGGGCGCCCGCTTTCCTTACCGAAAATATGCGCCGCTGCGACTAGCCGCACAGCATAACTTCGCCCCCGTACCGCGCTTTATAACTGCGCGATACGGGGGCGGAGTTTTTAGTGCGGAGGGACTGCCGCGGAAGGATTACTTCTTCTCGGCGTAGACCTCACGCACGCGCTGGCCAAGGGCTGGGTGCACCTTAGTCCAGTAGTCGTAAACGCGCTCCTCGGTTTCCTCAGATACACCTGCCATAGCATTGGTGATATTGGTAACCAAGCGCTCCTTGGCGGCGTCATCATAGACGTTTTCGTACAAGTCGCGCGCCTGCACGAAATCATCATCTTCGGAGTGGCGAACGTACGGTGCACGCACCAGATCGCCGCCGTAGGACTCCGGATTGATATAAAGCTCCGCCGCGGTGGTGGTCTCGAGCTGGGAGCGGTCATTCACAGCGGCGTCGTCAAGCACGCCAGTACCCTTTTCATAGCGGTTCGGCGAGTACACCGGATCCTCCGGGGCATTGAAAAGGAACTGCATGCTGCCCTCGTGCTGATAAGTATTGACCTCATCCACATTCTGTGGCTGGTTGACCGGCAACTGCTGGTAGTTCGGGCCAATGCGGTAGCGCTGCTGGTCAGCGTAGGCGAAAACGCGTGCCTGCAGCATCTTATCTGGGGAGAGGCCAACACCCGGCACGATATTGGATGGATCGAGCGCCACCTGCTCAATCTGCGCAAAGAAATTGCGTGGGTTGCGGTTGAGCACGAAGTAGCCCACATCGTGCAGCGGGTAATCCTTCTTGGACCAGACCTTGGTTAGGTCGAAAGGATTAAAGCGATAGTTCTCCGCCTCATCCAGCGGCATGATCTGTACCTTGACGTCCCAGACTGGGTAATTGCCCTCCTCGATGGCGTTGTAGAGGTCCTCGCGGTGGCAATCCGGGTTCTGGCCGGCGGTCGTGGTGGCCTCCTCGTCGGTGAAGTTCTCTACGCCCTGGCGGGTCTTAAAGTGGTACTTCACCCAGAAAGCCTCGCCTTCTTCGTTGACCCACTGGAAGGTGTGGGAGCCGTAACCATTTTGGTGGCGGGTCGACTTCGGCGTGCCGCGGTCACCCATAAGGTAGGTGACCTGGTGGGCAGACTCCGGGTTGCGGGTCCAGAAATCCCACTGCATATCCGCATCGCGCAAACCATTGGTGCCCAGACGCTTCTGGGAGTGGATGAAGTCAGGGAACTTCTGGCCATCGCGAACGAAGAAGACTGGGGTGTTATTGCCCACGATGTCCAGGTTGCCTTCCTCGGTATAAAAACGCAGCGCAAAGCCGTGTACATCGCGCCAGGTATCCGGGGATCCCTGCTCACCGGCGACGGTGGAAAAGCGGCCCATCATCGGGGTGACGGTGCCCTTCTGGAAGACCTTGGCCTTGGTATAGGCGGATACATCTTCCGTAATGTGCAGCTCACCGAAGGCGCCGTGGCCCTTAGCGTGCGGGGTGCGCTCCGGCACGCGCTCGCGGTTGAAGTGGGCAAGCTTTTCAATGAGGTGGATGTCATTGAGCACCACTGGTCCCTGCTGGCCAGCAGTCACCGAGGTGTTCTCGGAAGGAACTGGTTGGCCAGACGGGCGGGTGGTATTGCCCTTGCCAGCGGGGCGCTGGCCCTTGTTCAGGATGTCATCAGCGGTGAAATCAGTCATTTTGCCTCCTGGCAATCAGTGGATATGTACCACCAGTGTGGCAAAAGAATCACCGGTTGTCAGGGGTCTAAAAGGAGTGTAGGGGCTACTGGTAGATTCATTCAGGTGACTCACCACTCCGCAGCAGATGACGCCCGCGTCACCGACCTTGCCCTTCGGGCCGGTCGCGGTGACCGTGCGGCGCTGACGGAGTTTATTAGGGCTACCCAGGATGATGTGTGGCGTTTGCTAGCGCATTTAGGCGGGCCGGAAGGCGCCGACGATCTCACCCAAGAGACCTATCTGCGCGTGATCAGCGCCCTGCCACGCTTTGCGGCCCGGTCCTCGGCACGCACGTGGTTGCTGTCTTTAGCCCGGCGGGTGTGGGTGGATAATATTCGCCACGATATGGCCCGGCCGCGCAAATCTGCCACCGAATACGAAGACGCCATGGGTGCGGCACCAGAAGAGTCCACGGCATGGAGTGAATGGATAGATGCCCGCGCGCTTATCGACGCCCTCCCGGCCGACCGCCGCGAAGCCCTCATTCTCACCCAGGTGCTGGGCTACACGTACGAGGAGGCGGCCAAGATTGCTGGCGTGCGGGTAGGTACTATCCGCTCCCGCGTCGCGCGCGCCCGCAAGGATCTGATCGCAGGGACAGGTTAATACCCCCATACCGGCCCCTTGAGGCGGCGAGATAATTTCACCTGCAAATTGTTACGTTCTGGTTACCTTGCACCCCAAGAGCCCCAGTTTTTGGCATTTAGCTGCAGATTGAGCACCAGACGCTGGGTGAAGGAGGCCACAATTAGGGCGATTCTTGCCCGAAGTATTTGTCCAATGTGTGGTTTATTAGATCTGTACACACGTGATAAATCGACCGTCGATCCGGGCCCGCGCGATCCCAATGCCGGGCCCGGCGCGTGTGAGTAAGAGAGTTTCTCCCTTTCATGTTAAAACGCGCAATCGGAATTTCCATGGCGTTTATCGGCGTCGTCGTGGGCGCAGGCTTTGCCTCCGGCCAGGAGGCCATGCAGTTCTTCGTAGCCTTTGGCGAGTGGGGTCTGTGGGGCATCGCCCTAGCCGCTGGCCTGATGATGATCACCGGCGTGTCCATCCTGCAGCTCGGCTCGTATTTCCAGGCAGAGGAGCATACCGCTGTCTACGACAAGGTCGCATCGCCGTTTACCGCCAAGATTTTGGACTGGTCAACACTAGTTACTCTGTTTTCCATCGGCTTCGTCATGTTTGCTGGCGGCGGCTCTAATATCAATCAGCAGTTCCCCTCCGTTCCGGTATGGGTGGGCGCCACCGCGATGCTGATTCTGGTACTGCTCGTCGGCCTGATGGATGTTGACCGCGTGACCGCGGTCATCGGTACCATCACCCCGTTCATCATTATCTTCGTGGTGATTGCCACCGGCTACACCATTCTCAACGCAGATGTTGATTTTTCTTCCCTCAATGACTGGGCAGTAGCTAACGTCGATACCTCGCTACCTAACTGGTGGCTGTCTGCGTTGAACTACACCGGCCTGAACGTTATGACGGCTGTGTCCATGTCCATCGTCATTGGCGGTAACTTCCTGGATAACCGCGCAGTCGGCATCGGCGGCCTCATTGGTGGCCTGCTCTACCTGATCCTTTTAGCCCTGCTGGTCTTCGCCCTCTTCTTCGAGGCCGAGACCGTCAACGGCGAGGATATGCCGGTGCTGGCCCTCATCACGAGCATCCACCCGGTATTCGGCGTGTTCATGACCTTCATCATCTACGGCATGGTCTTCAATACGGCTATCGGTATGTTCTACGCCTTGGGCAAGCGCTTGACCCGCAATAATCCCAAGCGCTTCTACCCTGTCTACGCTGTTTGCTGCATCATCGGCTTCGTCCTGTCCTTCGTGGGCTTCCAGACGCTGGTCAGCAATGTTTACCCAATTCTGGGTTACCTGGGTCTGTTGATGATCGTGGTGATGGTCTTCAACCGCATCAAGAACGGCAGCAAGCTCTCGGATGAGTCCGACCGCCGCATGCGCGCACACGAGCTGGTTTCCCGCCGCTTGGATCCACGCAAGCGCTTCACCAAGAAAAATGAGCGCGAGCTGCGCAAGCTGGCTGCGGCTTCCAATATGGAAACCACCGAGTTCGTCACCAATATCGCAGAAGAGATCCACGAAGAGCTCGAAAACGATGACGACCTTGACTACGACCGTGAAGATCCGGAGCCATCCGTGACCTACGTGCAGCACACCAAGCCGGAGGTTCCGTCCTCCGATAGCGACCTTGACTTTGGCAAGAAGGATGCTGCCGCTGATAGCGGCAAGGCTACGGGCACCGCCAAGCCAGTCTCTGAGGACTAGCCTTCTCGCCCACGTCAATCAAGATAAAAGCTCGGCGCCCTCCTTATCCCGTAACGAGGAAGGAGGGCGCCGAGCTTTTTGTGTAACCTGCGACGAAGCGGAACCTGCTTAAACGAGTAGCTCCGCGATCTGGATGGTGTTGAGCGCGGCCCCCTTGCGCAGATTATCGCCGGCGACAACGAGCACGAGGCCCTTGTTATCGTCCACCGTCTGGTCCTGACGGATGCGGCCTACCAAGGATTCGTCGATGCCGGTGGCAGCGAGCGGGGTGGGGACGTCGGCAAGCTTAACGCCCGGGGCACCGCTCAAAAGCTCGGTGGCCTGCTCGGGGGTGATTGCCTTGTCGAACTCGGCGTGGATGGTCAGGGTGTGGCCGGTAAAGACCGGGATGCGCACGCAGGTACCTGCAACCTTCAGCTCCGGAATGTCTAGGATCTTGCGGGATTCGTTGCGCAGCTTTTGCTCCTCATCGGTCTCTAGGGAGCCATCATCCACGAGGTTGCCGGCCATCGGCAGCGCGTTATAGGCAATGGGCGCCACATAAGGGCCAAAGTCCTCGTCATTGAGTGCAGAGCCATCGTGGACCAAACCCACATTGTGCTCGCCAACCGAATAGACCTGCGCGGCCAGCGCCTGCACGCCGGCCAGGCCGGAGCCGGAGACCGCCTGGTAAGAGGACACATGCAACTTGTTCAGGCCCGCGGCATCGTGCAAGACCTTCAGCACCGGCATAGCGGCCATGGTGGTGCAATTCGGGTTCGCGATGATGCCCTTAGGGGTGTTCTTGGCTTCCTGTGGGTTGACCTCGGAGACGATGAGGGGAACCTCTGGATCCTTGCGGTAGGCCGAAGAGTTATCCACCACGGTCGCACCGGCCGCGGCGAACACTGGAGCCCATTGCTTGGAGGTAGAACCACCGGCAGAGAACAAGGCGATATCAACGTCGGCGACGGATTGCTCGGTAACCTCGGCGAGGTCCTCAACGGTAATCTGCTCGCCGCGGAATTCCAGCTCGGTGCCGGCGGAGCGGGAAGAGGCGAAAAAGCGCACCTTATCGGCCGGGAAATTGCGTTCTTCCAAGATGGAGCGCATAACGCGGCCGACCTGGCCGGTAGCGCCTACTACTGCAACAGTGGTCATGACTATAAATCCTCTGTAGTTGCTGTGGGTGTTTAACGTCCGGTTCCAGCATAAACCGTGGCTTCTTCTTCGCCACCAAGCTGGAATTTCTCGTGCAGCGCACGAGCGGCCTTTTCCAGGTCAGCCTCGCGGGTGAGCACGGAGATGCGGATTTCAGAAGTGGAGATGAGCTCCATATTGACGTTGACGTCGCGCAGGGCCTCGGTGAACTCTGCGGTAACGCCCGGGTGGGATTTCATGCCGGCGCCGACGAGGGAGACTTTCCCCACTTGGTCGTCATACAGCACATTGGCCCAGCCTCCTTCAGATTTCAGCTTGCTCAGCAGCTCCATGGCACGCGGGCCGTCGGCACGCGGGCAGGTGAAGGTGATATCGGTGGTGCCGTCCTCCAGGGAGGAGACATTTTGCAAGACCATATCGATATTGATCTCTGCATCGGCAATGACGCGAAAGACCTTCGCAGCCTCCCCCGGGCGATCCGGGATGCCCAGGACGGTGACCTTTGCCTCGGACTTATCGGTTGCTACACCAGTTAGTACTGCTTCTTCCACGGGGATATCCTCCATCGATCCGGTAACTAGGGTGCCGGGGTCATTTGAATAAGACGAGCGAACTCGCAAGGGTACATTGAATGCGCGGGCGTACTCCACGCTGCGCAGGACCAAAATCTTGGAACCTACCGCGGCCATCTCCAACATCTCCTCAAAGGAGAGCTTGTCTAGCTTCTGCGCGTCTGGGACGATGCGCGGGTCTGCGGTGTAGACGCCATCAACATCGGAGTAAATCTCACACACGTCCGCGTTTAGCGCGGCAGCAAGTGCCACCGCGGTGGTGTCGGAGCCACCGCGACCCAAGGTGGTGACATCGCGCGATTCCTTATTAACGCCCTGGAAGCCGGCGACGATACAAATCTTGCCTTCGTCCAAAGCCTCGGTCAGGCGGCCCGGGGTGACGTCCACGATGCGGGCATTGCCGTGGCGCTCGGTGGTGAGCACTCCGGCTTGGGAGCCGGTAAAGGACTGGGCGTGGGCACCAAGCGATTCCACTGCCATGGCCACCAGAGCATTAGAGATTCGCTCGCCGGCGGTGAGCAACATATCCATCTCTCGCTGCGGCGGGACAGGATTGACCTGGGCGGCAAGGTCGAGCAGCTCATCGGTGGTATCGCCCATGGCGGAACACACCACGACAACGTCGTTGCCCTGCTTCTTGGTGGCCACGATGCGCTCCGCAACGGCGCGGATGCGGTCTGCGGATTCGAGGGATGAGCCGCCATACTTTTGCACGATCAGGGCCACGGTAAGGATGCCGCCTTTCGTCGTTCAAGGCATCCCTGGCGTGTGTGTACACGCCCGGAAATACCTGTCGTTCATTAGTCAAAGACCCATGTTACCCCGCAGGGTCTTTGCCCTCATCATAATTCCTAGACAATGCTTAATTTTTATTCACACGCCCCCAATGTTAAGCGCACCACACGCTCGCTTCCTCAGCGCAGAAAAACGCGCGCCATGCAGGGAAGAATATGCATATAGCAGGATTTTTTACTACCGTTGAGCGGGTGTTAAGCAACCTCCTCGCCATCTTTTTCGCGCTCGCATCCGCGCTGACGGTTGCTTGGGGCACGGTCATCCGCCACCGCATTGCCCTCGACGCCGATGATTCGGTCATGCGCGCCGCCATGTCCAACCCCTTGTGGTGGGTGGGCACCGCGGCCGCCATTGGCGCCTATGGCCTGCAGGTCATCGCCCTCGGTTTTGGTACCTTGCTGGTGGTCCAGCCCATCTTGGTGCTGTCCTTAATGTTTACCCTGCCGCTTTCGGCGTGGTATTCCGGCCGCAAAATGCCTTTCCACGAGGTCTTTTGGTCTATTGCATTGACCATCGCGGTGGGCATCATGGTCGTCTACGGCCGTCCGGTCGCAGGAAACCCCCGCCCGGAATGGAGCGATTGGTGGCCGGCGCTCCTCGTGGGGTTGGTCACCCTCGCAATCTTGGGCGCGGCAGCCACGAAGCTGCCAGAGCAGCGGCCTTTAGCCTTGGGCACGGCCTGCGGCGTCATCTACGGCTTCGTCGCCCTGCTATCAAAGGCCGTGGTGGACATTTTCACCCACGAAGGCCTTGCCACGCTACTGGCAAGCTGGCAGTTCTACGGCCTCATCGGTCTCGCGCTCACCGGCACCGTGGTCCAGCAATATTCCTTTAATGCCGGCCCCCTAGCCCATTCCCTGCCGGCCATGACCATCTTTGAACCCATCGTGGCCTTCGGCTTGGGCTACATGGTGCTGGGAGAGAAATTCCTCATCGATACGGCCGTCGGTTGGGCAATTATGCTCATCGCCCTTACCGTTATGGTGCTCTCCACCATCGTGCTCTCCCGCAGCCCGGTAAGCCAGCGCGGCTAAATGGCCCACTCAAATACGCCGAGCATATAGGCCGAAAACCACGCCCCGAACAGGGCCCAGGCGCCAACCGCCACGCTTGCCGACGTCCCCTTTTTCACCCACGGCAACAACACAATCACCGCCGGCAGGAGCAGCCGGGGCCGCGAGTGCATAATGCCATCAGAAAGCAGCACGTTCGCCATCAGCACCGCAGAGAATAGCCAGGCCGCTAACGGCAGGCGGCGCCATGCCAACACAAGGAAAACCGGGGCAGCGATCATCACGCCGGCGCTGAGCAGATATCCACCGTTAGTAGCCCCGCTAAGCGTCTCCCAAAGCCAGATAACCGTGGCTTTGCCGCCATCAAAGCTGGAGTTCCAATGTTCTTTCTGGATCCCAAAATAACCGCCAACTTCTTTGAGATGGCTGCTCGACCACCACAAATACCCCACCAGCGGCACGACCGAAAACACCACCGCGGCCCAGGCCCGCCAGTTCTTTCGCGCCCGCAGCAGCACCATGAATGCAAAGACCGCAACGAGATCCACCGCGGTAAGACGCACGAGTCCGGCTACAAAAATTAGTGCCGCGGCAGCCCACCATCGCTCATCTACGAGCGCCACCACCGCCCATATGGCCAGGGCCCCAAAAAGTGCCTCGGTATACGGCATGGAAAACACGATGGACATCGGCGCACAGGTCACCATCACAGCACTGAGCACCTGGGCCCACTTCCCCATGCCCATGCGCGCAGCCAAGGCCATCACACCGGCAGCCAGCGCGATGCTAAAGAGCACATTGAGCGCAATGGCCGTGCCCGCTTCGTCGGTACCAAAGATGCTGCTTAACCCACGCACGAGGAAGGGGAATCCCGGGAAGAAGGCCATGGTCGTCTCATGGACCGGCCCATCCGTAGAAATATCCGCACCAAAGTACCCGCCGCGGGCGATTTCTACGTAGTGCTTAGCGTCCCACTTATTGAGCAGCCCCCACAGCTTATCGTCCTGCGCGGCGGCCACCGCTGCGAGTACGCCTACGCGCAATGCGGCTCCAATGAGTGCAACGAGTGCGGCAGGCGCCCACAAGGAACGCAATATGGATGATGTTTGGGGCTTGGCATGGCGGGGATTAGACACGAAAGGCATGGTACCCCACCACCACCGCGTCTCATTGAATGAAATCTCTTGCCGCACAGTGAGAAAGCCTGTAGTGTGACCGATATGACACAGCGGAATGACCTACTCCTTATCTGCCGCGGCGGGATTTCGGCCTAAGCACTGGCCAGCGCCCCGTCGCGGAGTCCGGCTACCCAAGCCCAGCTGGCCGTCTTTCCCCATAGACACCAGAAAAGGAAACCGCACCCCATGTCCCCCACCGACTCTTTTATCAGCGCCCCGCGCGACATCACCACCCCCACCGGCCCACGCCGCGAAGGACAACCCGCGTGGAATAAGCAGCGCGGCTCCGCCATGCCCCACGAACGCTATCAACCCTTCGCCGTCGAGGTAGAAGACATCGACCTGCCGGACCGCACATGGCCCAGCCAGAAAATCACCCACGCTCCCCAGTGGTGTGCGGTGGATCTGCGCGATGGCAATCAAGCGCTGATTGATCCCATGAGCCCAGAGCGCAAGCACCGCATGTTCGACCTGCTGGTCAAGATGGGCTACAAAGAAATCGAGGTGGGCTTCCCCTCTGCCTCCCAAACCGATTTCAACTTTGTCCGCGAAATCATCGAGGGCAATAAAATTCCCGATGACGTCACCATTCAGGTCCTGGTACAGGCCCGCGATCACCTGATCCGCCGCACCTTTGAAGCTTGCGAGGGCGCCAAGAACGTCATCGTGCACTTTTATAACTCCACCTCGAAGCTGCAGCGCCGCGTAGTCTTCCGCAAAGACAAACCTGCCATTAAGAAGCTGGCCACCGATGCTGCCACACTCATTAAGTCCATCGCCGCCGACTACCCAGATACCACTTGGCGCTGGGAATACTCCCCCGAATCCTTCACCGGTACCGAGCTGGACTTCGCCCGCGAGGTCTGCGATGAGGTGGTAGACATCATGGATCCGTCCCCAGAGAATCCAATGATCATCAACCTGCCATCCACCGTGGAGATGATTTCGCCCAATATCTACGCCGATTCCATCGAATGGATGCACCGCAATCTTGCCCGCCGCGAGGACGTCGTGCTCTCACTGCACCCGCATAATGACCGCGGCGAGGGAATCGCCGCCGCCGAACTTGGCTTTATGGCGGGCGCGGACCGCATCGAAGGCTGCCTTTTTGGCAACGGCGAGCGCACCGGCAACGTAGATCTCGTCACTTTGGGCCTGAATATGCTCACCCAGGGTGTGGACCCGCAGATTGATTTTTCCGATCTGCCGCAGATTCGCGAAACCGTTGAATACTGCAACCAGCTGCGCGTGCCGGAGCGCCACCCCTATGGCGGCGAATTGGTCTTTACTGCGTTCTCCGGTTCCCACCAGGACGCAATTAATAAGGGCTTGGACGCGCTGGCAGCCACCATCCGCCCCGGCGCGAATAATACCGAGGTCTCGTGGGAAGAAATGCGCGAGGCCATCTGGGAGGTTCCTTACCTGCCCATCGATCCAAAGGACGTGGGCCGCGACTACCAGGCGGTCATCCGCGTCAACTCCCAGTCTGGCAAGGGCGGCGTTGCCTACATCATGAAGACCGATCACGGCATCAATATGCCTCGCGCCATGCAAGCGGAATTTTCCAGCGTGGTCCAGGAAATCACCGACTCCGAAGGCGGCGAGGTCAATTCCAAAAACATGTGGGATATCTTTGCCACCGAGTTCCTGGACCGCGAGGATCCGCTGACCCTGGAGTCTTTCCATATGGACAATGCCCCAACAGAAGATGGGGATGCATCGGTGACCGCCACCGTGGCTTTCCACGGGGAAAAGTCCACCGTCTCAGGCAGCGGTAACGGACCCATTGCGGCTTATGCCAACGCCCTGGAATCCCTGGGCATCGACTTCGAGGTCATGGAATACTCCCAGCAGTCCCGTTCCGCCGGCGACGACGCCGAGGCCGCCTGTTATATCGCCGCCGACGTCAACCAGAACAAGGTCTGGGGAGCGGGCATCGCCGGGTCCACCACGCGGGCTTCCATCAACGCGATTAACTCCGCCGTCAACCGCGCCCTGGCCTAGGCCTGCTCGCCGGCGCCGCGGCCCGGCGTGGTAGAAGGGTGGGTATGCCTTCTTCTACCTACCTCATACCGCACCGTGGCTTGGGCGCCGTGCAGGCCCTGCCCATCTATGATGCGCAGACGAAGGAAAACCGAGAGTTCACCGTCACCTTGGCACCCCGCCCGGACGGCGGGTTGGAGGTGCGTACCGACTCCACCATCGGGCACATCACCAGCGCCGACCACGCGGAGTATCCCGAAATAGATCTACTACTTCGCGCCGGGCTGACCCCTGCAGCCACCGCCGCGCCGCAGCCCGATGGCTCTCTCTCGCTGCTGCTGCCCCGGCCGGGCCTTTGCCTGCCGGCGAATAATCCGCCAGCGGGCCCGTGGACAATGCTGGGCTATGCCCCACCCATCGACATCGCCGATCTTCCCGCGGATCTGGACATTCCCGCCCACGCCCGCATGCACGTATTGGTTACGCTCTCGCCCAGCACCACCGGTTCCGGCACCGATGCTTATTTGGGCCCGCAGTTTGTGGGGCGGTTGGAAGGGGTGGACGTCGCCAAGCAGGGCATAACCCTGGCCCATGCCTACCATGCGCCGCGCAACACCGGCCGTGTGCTCAGCATCTACGCGGGGGCGCCGCTGCCGGATTCGAAGGAAGCCTCGCTTGCCGACGCCGCCCCTACCTCCCCCGCCGCCACCGAAACCTTCGAAACCACGAGCTTCCGCGCCATAAGCACCGATGACCCCACACCCCGCCGCCGGTGGTGTCCCGCCGTCGTGGCCCTACTAGTGAGTGCAGCGCTCATCGCCGTGCTCATTTTTATTCTGTAAAACTTTCGGGCAGGATAACACCCTTGTTCACCGGCCGGGGAAATTGGAAATGGCCCACGGCAGTGCCTAAAATACAGTGTTACTATTACCCCCTATCGAAAGGCCCCAATGACTTCGCTGGATTCCGCCACCTACGTGGTCCCTGACCACGGTTTTGGCGTGATCCATAATCTGCCCATCGAGGATGTTTCGCCAGAAGTTTTCAGCGAACTGCTCGAGTCCACCGCCGCAGAAGGCGGTTACCTCTCTGCGGAGCTCGGCCCCCGCACCGCCCAGGACGGCTTCGCGGTGTGGATCGGCGATTCTCTCCTTGGCCGTCTCAGCGCCGCCGATTCCCAGGCCTACGCACTCTTTGACTGGGTTCTCAGCGCCGGCCTACGCCCACGCGCCACCGCCCACGTGAGCATGACAGATGCCTCCGGCGAAGAGTGGCCCACGCTCAACCTGCTCCTGCCGGCACCGCACCTGTGCATCCCCGCCAATAACCCGCCGGCGCAGCGCTGGACCATGCTGCCGGGCGAGGCTGCCGCCACATTGACGGAGTTTTCCAAAGACGTCACTGGCTTTCCGCACACCGACGAGCACTACCTCGTCTCCTTGCGCACCCGTGGTTTCCTGCGGCGAAATACCGTTGATGTCTATGTCAATAGCATCTTCTTAGGCTCCCTCCCGCGCGATGCCGCCCGCGAGATTGCCCCCGCCGTGCTCGACTGCACCAAATCCGGCCGCCTCGCCATTGCCCACGGCTACTTCCACTACGACGCCGATGACCGCCCCGCGCTGACCATCTACGCGCACAACGCTGCCAATAGGCACCACGCCGGCCTAGTTCTGGGCGTTGTCGCCGGTGGCGCCGCCGTCATGTCCGCGGCCACCGCAGCCCGCGCACAGGCCGCAACCAGCGTTCCCAGCGGCCCCACTGCCGGAATCTCTGCCGCTGGCACCTCCTCCACAAGTGGTTTTGCCATCACCTCTGCCGCCAATGCCGCCGGCGTTTCTGGGGCCGTGACCTCGAATCTGCTGGCCGCAGCCGGTGTCGCCGTGCTAGTTGGTGGCGGCACCACCGTGGCTACCCACATGCTTAGTGAGGACGAAGCTCTTTCGGACACCCACTCGCATTCCACCGCGCCTGCTCCGAAAAGCAATCATTCCACCGACGATTCTTCCCATTTCGATGGCATTGGTCCCAAGCGCCCCGCGCACCCCGCCACGCCCCGCATCCACGATGCTGGCCCCACCAGCGGTGTCGCCGCGCCATCCCGCGCGGATTCCCCGACCCAGCACCCGCTTGCCGACGCCCCCTCTGAGACACCACCGCAGCACCGCCACGCCCCCGCGCCCCAACCGTCTAAGCAGGCGCGGCCGACGCACACCCCTCAGACTGACCGTGCCACGACCCCTGCCGCCGGCCACCACGGCAAGCACCGTGGTGAGGACCATGGCGAGCACCACCGCCAGGATTCCCAGGCAATTTCCCGCGCCACCTCCGCCGCAGCCGCTGCCGCCGCCGCTGCGGCTAAAAGCGTCGAATCGACCCCGGCTTCGACTCCGGCCGCGGCGCCATCTTCCAGCTCTGAGCCGGCACCGCAGCTAGCGGCGAAGGAACCGACTGCAACCTCCACGTCTTCGTCATCGGCCGAGCCTTCCCAGACAACGCAGACCACGGAGCCCGCGCAAACCACGGCATCTACGGATTCTGCAACTTCGACGTCACCATCGAAGGCCACGACGTCGACGGAGGCTACCGCACCTGCCGAGCCGTCCGACCTACCTACTTCAAATACGCCTACTTCGGAAAAGACTTCGGCTGAAACGACCACAACTGAAGACGGCGCCACCACCTCGACGGATAAGCAGACGCCACTGCCCGCACCAGAGTCCTCAGAGCCAACGCCTGCGGAGCCGACTGCGCCTACAACGACATCTTCGTTATTGACCTCGGAGCCCCAGGCTGAGCCGGCACCGGATACCACCGTGCCAAGCACCACTATCCCAGGTTCCGAACTCGAGCCAACGCCAGAGCCGGAAACTACTGTCCCAACGACGACCATCCCTGGCTCGGAAATCGTGCCCACCCCGGAGCCAGAACCAGAGGTCGAACCGGAACTGCCCACGGCAGACCGTGGCGCGCCGGACGGCTCGGATGACCCCCTCGTACCGCTCGAACCAGAAGAACCGACAGAGCCGAAAGAGCCGGAAGAGCCGAAAGAGCCGGCTGAACCGCAGCAGCCAGAGACACCGAGGCACCCTGAAGAACCTGAGGAACAAACAACCCCGCCGAAGGTCATTGTCGTCGTTGTAGAAGATTAAGCGGCGCGCCCTGTCCCCCTGCATGAAATGCGGGATACTACACTGAGTTTAATGAACAACACACCTGGCCCCTCCCCGCAGCACCCGTCGGCGTCGGCCCCAGCGCCGTCGCCCGCGACGGTAGCTTCGCGTCACGCGGCCAGGTCCACAGCGCCCAAACCAGGCATGGAACAGCGCCGCACTAAGCCCCGCCGTGCGGTCCGTGTCTCCGGGGAGCCAGACGCCCCGAAACCCAAGCCGAAACCGAAACCGCACCCACCGGCTCAGCAACAGCCGCAGCAGGCCGACTCGTCCAATGAGGAAGCGGACTTTCCCTATGTGGCGCTGACCATCCAGACCACCGGCATCCATCCCAGCACCGGGCGCATCGTTACTATCGACGCCATTACGTTCAACGACGCCAGCGAGCAGGGCCAGCAATTCCACGCCGTCCTCAAGCCCGATATCGATGCCGGGCCGCGCCACCTCCACGGGCTGAGCACCACCGATATTGAGCAGGCGCCAGCTTTTGGCAAGATCCTCAAATCGCTGGACAAGCTTATTGACGGCCGCACACTCATCGTCCACGACCTCCCCTATACCTGGGGTTTTCTCGTCGCCGAGGCCCGCCGTGCCATGATGGCCGCCGCCCGCCAAAATCGCGCGCGCAACCGCGGCCGCAACAAGGGCCGCCGGCGCCGCCAGAAGGTCGGACACGTACCCACCCCCGTCCGCATCATCGATACTTTGGGCACCTCCTATGCGCAGCAGGTGCGGTCGAATGATGTGCGCTTAGGGGGTGTCGCTAAGCAGAGCGGCTTGGACGCTTCGCCACAGGCCTCGGTGGAGCGCGCCAAGCGGCCCGAACCCGAGACTTCGCGCGAACAAACCGAACTGCTCATCGCGCTCTACCGCAAGCAACGAGGTGGCACGGTGCGCAGCTATGCGCCCGAGGACGTGCGCGCCGACCGCTTCGGCCTGCAACGCTCCCACGTGCGAGTCGACGCTGCCGAAGCCCCCGCCCAACACCACAACCCCGGCAAATACGAGCCGGGCAAGGAACTGCGCCGCGGCATGGAAATCGTGGTCGCTCCGGAAATCCTCGAGGACCCGGACACCATCATCGCCGCGCTCATGCGTGAGGAGCTCAATTATTCCGAAAAGCTCACCCGCGAATCCTCGCTGGTCGTGTGCAACGTGACCACTGACCTGGTGGGAAAACCCATGCACGCCCACCGCAAGGGCATTCCGCTGATGTCCGATACCGCGTTTCTTGACGCCCTCACCCGCATCGAAGACGCCGTGCCGGAACCCGAATCCGGCAAACCCACGCCCCGGCCCCAACGCTCATCCCACAACAACAAAAAAGGCGGCGCTAAGAACCAAAAGCGCCGCCGTCGCCGGGGCGGCCGCGGTGGTCGCGGCAGGGGCCGACGAAATTCTGGCGGCTCGGCGGGGAAAAAGAACGACTAAGCCGCCCGCGCGACTACCCTAGGGGACATGAGTTTTAGAGTCCCGGGTGCGCTGAGGAAGTTGCGCACCACCACCGCCACTACCGCCGCGAAGCTGGCCACCACCGCTTCCCGCGCCACCGGCCGTGGCGCCGGCGGAATGATCGGTGGTCTAATCGCCAATGCCATTGACCCTTCCATCATGACCAACCTGGGCGGTGGGCGCCCGGCCGTGCTAGTGACCGGCACCAACGGCAAGTCCACCACCACCCGCATGCTAGCCGCTGCAGTCCGCGCCGAGCACACCGTAGCCACCAACGACGGCGGTGACAACATGGATGCCGGCATCATCTCCGCACTCATGGCCGGCAAGGACGCCTCCCACCTGGTACTCGAGGTGGACGAGCTCCACGTGCCCCACGTAGCCGATAACCTGAACCCGCAGGCGCTAGTTCTGCTCAACCTCACCCGCGACCAGCTCGACCGCGTGGGCGAGATTAATAAGATCGAGCGGGCTCTGCGCGGCGCTGTGGAAGCCCACCCGGACATGCTCGTCATCGCCAACTGCGATGACGTTCTGATGACCTCCGTGGCCTATGACGCCAAGAATGTCATCTGGGTTTCGGCCGGCGCCGGCTGGCTCGGCGATTCCGTTACCTGCCCGCGCACCGGCGGGCACGTCGTGCGCACCGAGGATGACTGGTACGCCGTCAAGCCGCTTGCCGACGGCCGCGAATTCCGCCGGCCGCAGCCAACGTGGGGCGTCGATAAGCATGGCATTATCACCCCCACCGCTAAACGCCCCCTGAACCTGGCGCTGCCTGGCCGTGCTAACCGGGGCAACGCGGCCCAAGCCATCGCTGCCGCCGTCGCAGGCTTCGGCGTGGACCTCGACAAAGCCATTGCGGCCGCCGAAAGCATCGATGATGTGGCCGGTCGCTACTCCACCATTCACTGGCGCGGCCGCGAGATTCGCTTGCTGCTGGCCAAGAACCCGGCCGGCTGGCAAGAAGCGCTGTCCATGGTGGACCGCAGCGCCGATGGCTTGATCATCGCCACCAACGGCCAGGTGGCCGATGGCATTGACATGTCCTGGCTGTGGGACGTGAAATTCGAAGGCTTCAATGGCCTCAGCGTGAAGGCCGCCGGCGAGCGCGGCACCGACCTGGCGGTGCGCCTGGTCTACGCCGATATCTCCCACGAGCTCATCCCGGATCCGCTCGATGCGCTCGCCGCCTGCCCGGAGGGTCGCATCGAGGTCCTCGCCAACTACACCGCCTTCCGCGATTTGAAGAAGGCGCTTTCCAAGGAGGCCACCAATGCTTAATATCGGCCTAGTGCTTCCCGACGTCCTCGGTACCTACGGCGACGACGGCAACGCCCTCGTCCTGCGCCAGCGCGCCCGCATGCGCGGCTTCGAAGCGGAGATTCACCCGATCCGCTTGGGCGAGCCCGTGCCCGAGATGCTGGATATCTACACCCTCGGCGGCGGCGAAGATACCGCGCAGATTCTGGCCGCGGACCACCTGATTTCCGATGGTGGCCTGAGCCGCGCCGCCAACGCCGGCCGCCCGGTCTTTGCCATTTGTGCTGGCCTGCAGGTCCTGGGTGAGTCCTTCCGCGCCTCCGGTCGCATCATCGACGGCGTCGGCCTGCTCGATGCCACCACGGCCGGCATGCAGGACCGTGCCATCGGCGAGGTGGCTTCCGAACCCACCCGCGCTGGCGTTACCGCGGACCTCACAGAGCCGCTCACGGGCTTTGAAAACCACTTGGGCGCTACCATCCTTGGCCCCTCCGCGCAGCCCCTCGGCACGCTCACCCGTGGCAATGGCAATGCAGACCAGGCCGCCACCGCCGACCTTGCCGATGGCTCCACCCAGCGCACCTACGAAGGCGCCGTCCAAGGCAGCGTCATCGCCACCTATATGCACGGCCCGGCGCTGGCCCGAAACCCGCAGCTGGCCGATCTCCTCCTCGCCCAAGCGATGGGCGTGACCCTCGCGGATCTTGAGCCGCTTGAAATTCCGGCCGTTGACCGCCTGCGCGTCGAACGTTTCAACGCCTCCGAGCCCCCGCGCTCCCAAAGATAGGCCCATAACTGTGGATAACTGCGCCCGACGGCCCTGAAACCCCGAGTTATCCACAGGCCCGGCCGCTGCCCCTTGTAGCCGCGCATCCCACGCCAATAGGCTGCGGGGCATGACGTTATTGGAGCAGCTGGGCGACATCACTAAGCGCGGCGTGGATCTTCTCGAAGAGGTCCACGCCGCCTCCAGCCTGCCCCTGCCCGCGGACCAAGCGCGCACCCTGCGCCGGACCGCCGCGGCCTTTCTCTCGCCCACCAGCCATTCGCGCTACCAAGCCCGCGCACTGGCCGCCGCGCGCCGCAATCACCACTGCCTAGAGACCCTCGCGCTTATCGCCCGTCGCTCGCGCAGCATTAGCGACCCCACCAAGCGCTGGCAATTCCGCGAGCAGCTCTGCGCCACCGCCGGCACCACCGCGCACGTCTCGCGCGCGGCTACCCGTCTGCTGCGCGAACTCAACCCTCCGCCCGAGCGCGAAGACGGCGGACGCCGGATAATGCACGGGGAGAAAACCACCCTGAGTTTCACCGGCCCCGCCGCACAAATGGCCGATATCTGGGCCGCCGCTAAATCCGACCCGCTAGCCTGGCTTAACGGCTCCCGCGCCGCCGCGCCCGCTACCGTGACTACCAATGTCATCATCGAGCTGCCGGATTATCTGAAAATCCTCGCTGGAAACGGCGATGATATCCGCCTCGCTATGACCAACGGCGTCACCATCACCGGCGCCGAATTAGTCCGCCGCACCCTAGCCGGCGCGGGACTCTTCACGCTCATCCATCCCGAGCGCGGCCCGGTCAACCTCTACCGCACCCGGCAGGCCTCCGCCAAGCAACGCCGCATGCTCCAGGCCGAAGGCGCCCGCTGCGCCTGGCCCGCTTGCCGACGCCCCGCCTCCGAATGGCAAGCCCACCACCTCCTGGAATACTCCCGCGGCGGCCACACCCATCCTGAGAACATGACGCTATTGTGCCCGTATCACAACTCCATCAACGGGCTGCCGGGCCGCGGCCGGATGGCGCGCATTCGGGGCCGGATCGCCTGGCTCCCGCCCGCTAGCCAGGACAGGCATACACACATAGGGCACAGCAACGAACCCGACAACAGGCGCAGCGGTCGCAGCAGCAGACGCAGCACTATGACAAACGACGCGCACGGCCCGCCGGTATTCACCGGCCGAGCGCGAACCGGGCCTACGGCCGCCGTGCCCTAGCCGCTGTAGCTCCGCATTCGCCCAGTACTGGCCGGGGCGCTCAACGTGCTATATGGTCAGGCGGCCGGAAAGCGCGCGAGACAAGGTGAGCTCGTCCACAAACTCCAAATCGCCTCCGAGCGGCATGCCGGAGGCCAACCTGGTGATCTTCAGATCAGGGAAGTCGCGCAGCAAGCGCACCAGGTATGCGGCGGTCGCCTCGCCCTCCGTATTGGGGTCGGTGGCGAGAATGACTTCGTGGATGGTGGGGGTGGCGTCGTAAAGCGGGGCTTCGGGGGTAGAGTCTGCAAGCTCGCGGTCCGGCAACACACCGCCTAGGCGCTGCAGCAGTGTGGAGATATTCAAATCACGCGGACCCACATTCGCCAGCGGATCCAGCGCGCCGCCCAAGACGTGATAGCGGCCCTCATACTCGCCCGTGCGCTCAATGACCTGGATATCCTTGGGTTCCTCGACCACGCAGATAGTAGAGGCGTCGCGCTGCGAGTTAATGCAGATGCGGCAGACATCCTCACGCGAAATATTGCAGCAAATGCGGCAGAAGGTCACGCCGTCGCGCACCGCGCCCAGCGCGTTTTGCAGCCGCTCGATGTCCTCGGGTTCCATGTGCAAAACGTGAAACGCGATGCGCTGCGCCGACTTCGGGCCGATTCCCGGCAGGCGCGAAAACTCGTCGATGAGGTCTTGCAGAGGTCCTTCAAACATCAATTACTCCCAAAATCGGCAAAAGCCGCCGCCCCACCCCGGGGCAACGGCCTTATATCGTATCGCGCGGGCTACTGGTTGCCGCCGAAGACATCCTCAAAAGACGGGCCGCCCTGACCACCCATGCCCTGGGACAGCGGGCCAATCTTTTCCTGTGCCAGGCGTCCGGCCGCAGCGTGGGCCTCCTTGAACGCACCCATAACCAGGTCCTGCAGCGTATCGACGTCCTCTGGATCCACGATGGACTTATCAATCTGCAAGTCCACGAGCTCGGCGCCGCCAGTCATGGTCACCTTGACCAGGCCATTGCCTGCCTGGCCCTCGACGTTGGTAGCGAGGATTTCTTCCTGCGCCTTCTGCAGATCCGCCTGCACCTGCGCGGCCTGCGCGATGAGGTCGTTCATGTCATTTGCCTGCTGCATTGGGTCTTGGTCAGCCATGGTGTTTCCTTTCTAAATCAACTTTAAATTTCGCTACCGCCCGAGTGTACCGTGCTCGCCGCTTAGGCACGCCGCGCGCCTAGTTCCCGCTCCAGCAATTCCATCGCTACCTCGGTAGCGCTGCGATGATCCATCTCGCCGGTGGACTGCGCGGCCTCCATCATGTCGCGTTCTTCGTCATCGCGGGTATAGGCCGGCGGTTCCTCGGGCGGTGCCTCATAGGTCTCCGGCTCGGGTTCGGGCGGCAGCGGCACGCCGTTGCTGAACTGCGATTCATCGCGCTGCTTGGCGGCCTGCGTCGCCCGTGCGATGCGCGAGCGCCAGCCCGGCGTGTTTTCCTGCTTACTCTCCGCCTCCTGGTCGTCGGCAGGCTCGCGCGCGGGCTGATTCGGTGTCCACGCCTCCTTGCGCTGCGCCGGACGTGGGGCATTGAAACCGGCGGTCTTCGGGTCAGTGCCTACCACGCAGGTCACGGCCACATCGCGCTGGAACTCCTCCTTGAGCACCTCCACGATAACGGCGTTATTGGCGGGGGCATTGATTCGCTCGGCCAGGGCACCGGTGGTGTGTCCCAGCGTCAGCGTGCCATCGCGGAAGCCAAGCACACGGGCTTCGGCAAGCATAATTTCCGCTACCTTATTCCGCTTTCCGACGCTCCCCCTCAACGCCACCCATTTCTCCCTCACGGCTTCCGCGAAGTCGCCGTCCGGCTCTTGCGTTGCCTGCGGTTGCGCCGATTCCGACACCATTTCCGATGCCGTCTCCGCAGCAGGCTGGCCCCCAGATCGCGCCGTTGCTTCCTGGGCGGATTCCTCCGCGCGGGCCGGTACGGGTTTCTCCAATGGCTCGCGCTGCTCCTGCCGCTCCTTCTGGGCTGGCGCCGACTGCGGTATGCGCCGTTCGCGCTGCCACGGATCCTGGGACTCTTGCGGCTCCGGCTCCGGCGCCGACTGCGGCTGCGGCTCTACCTGCGGCCGCTGTTGTTGCTGCGGGTTTTGCTGCTCGGCGGACGATTGCGCAGTATTAGCCGGTGTCTGGGTCTGAGGCTGCGGCTGGGCGGCGGGCTCAGAGCCATCAGAGCCAGCGGAGTGCTGCTCCTGGGACTTGGCGCGACGGCGCGCGATAATGGCGGCCGCAGCGGACTGGGGGTCTTGGGCACCTGCGACAGCTGAGGTTGCCGCGGCGGCACCACCCGGGGTCGCAGGGCCGGCAGGCACGGGCGCTCCGGGCGCGGCCGCGGGGACGGTGGCGCCGGTGGCCGCGGGGCCGGTGGACCCGATAAGCAGGTGCGCGCACATGATTTCCAGCAGCAGGCGCGGCGACGTCGCGCCGGTGAGATCGCTTATGCGGTCGTTGACCGTGGATGCCAAGTAGGTCAGCTGCGGGCCGGAAAAACGCTGCGCCTGGGCGGTAAGCACAGAAGCGCGGTCAGTGGGTGCGGAGACAAGGCCGGCCTCGATAGCGCCGGGCACGGCCTGCAGGATCATCAGATCGCGCAGGCGGTCGAGCAAATCGATGGCAAAGCGACGCGGGTCGTGGCCGGCCTCGATGACATGGTCCACCATCGCGAAGAGGCCGGGTTTGTTTTGGTTGGCGAGGGTGTCGATGGCGTCGTCAAGCAGCGAAACATCGGTGACACCCAGAAGCGGCCGGGCGAGGTCATAGGTCAGGCCATCGGGCCCGGCGCCGGCCAGCAGCTGGTCCAGCAAGGACAAAGTATCGCGCGGGGAACCACCGCCCGCCTCAATGACCATGGGGTATACGGCGTCCTCGACATGCACGCCCTCGGCCTCGACGGTGCGCTGCAGCAAGCCCTTCATGGCCGGCGGGGTCAGCAGGCGGAAGGGATAGTGGTGGGTACGCGAGCGAATGGTGCCGATAATTTTCTCCGGCTCCGTGGTCGCGAAGATGAAAATGACGTGCTCCGGCGGCTCCTCCACTACCTTGAGCAGCGCGTTAGCGCCGGAGGGCGAAATCATATGCGCCTCGTCAATGATGAAGATGCGGTAGCGCGATTCGGCCGGTGCGTAGTAGGCGCGGTCGCGCAGCTCGCGCATGTCCTCCACACCGTTGTGCGAGGCGGCGTCAAGCTCCGTCACGTCCAGGTTTCCGGGGCCGCCGGGGGCCAGGGAGACGCAGGAATCGCACTTGCCACACGGCGTCGAGGTCGGCCCGTGCTCGCAGTTGAGCGAACGGGCCATAATTCGCGCCGAGGAGGTCTTGCCGCAGCCGCGCGGGCCGGAAAAGAGATAGGCGTGGTTGATGCGCCCTGCATCGAGGGCGGCGGATAGCGGCGTGGTGACCTGCTCTTGGCCCACGACCTCCGCAAACGTTGCTGGACGGTATTTCCGGTATAAAGCCACGGTTAGCCAGTTTACCGGCTAACCCTCGCGCGACCAGTCCAGCAGGTCAATGCCCTGCTCGGCCACTGCCCCCTGCAGCTTGCCGACGCCCTCTTCTACCCCAAACGCATATTCCGAATCTGTCAGCATGACCAGCTGCAGGATGAGGGTCAGGCGGCCCTCTTCGCGAAACTGCGGGGTCTGCCCGCCCCACAGGTACGGCGCGATGAAGAGTCCGTGGTGCACGGTAATTCCCGGCGCGTCGAGGATGGACGGCAGCATCACGCCCGGCTGCGCCGGAAGCAGACCGTCGGCCTTCTCGAAAGTATCGGCCGCGGCGTTTACGGCGGCAGCCACCTCGGGCTGCCCGGTACGCGCCACCGTCAACAGCTCGCAGCGCACATCGGTGCCGTCGTCCTGGCTCTGCAGGCCGGTGTCGGTGTTATTGAAGGTGGTGGTGAGGGCGAGCGATTGGGCGTCGGCAAGCGCGGCGAGGCCTAGCCGGCGCTCATCGACGTAGCGGAACTCCAGCGGCGCCGGGATAATCTCGCTCAGCCACAGGGCAGACTCGTCGGCGTTGATTTTAGGCCCCCAGCTTCTCCACGGCGGCAAGCAGCACACAGGTAGCGACGCCGTCCATCGCGGCCTCAACCTCTTCCTGCGGCGGCAGGGTTGGGGCGAGGCGGATATTGCGGTCATTGTCGTCCTGGCCATAAGGGAAGGCCGAGCCCGCCTGGGTAAGCAGGATGCCGGCGTCGCGCGCAAGCTCCCAGACGCGGTTGGCGGTGCCGTCGACAACGTCGAGGGAGATGAAGTAGCCACCCTTCGGGTTGGTCCACTGCGCCACCTCGTACTCGCCCAGGCGCTTTTCCAGGATGCGCAGCACCGCATCGAACTTCGGCTTAATCAGCGCGGCGTGGCGGCGCATTACCGCGCGCACCCCTTCTGCGGAGCCGAAGAACTCGTGGTGCGCGAGCTGGTTGATCTTATTCGGGCCGATGCCGCGAATGCCGGCATGCTCTAGGTACCACTCGAGGTTATCCTCCGAGGTGCCGAAGAAACCCACTCCCGCGCCCGCGAAGGTGATCTTCGAGGTGGAAGACATGGCCCAGAAGCGGTTCGGGTTGCCTTCTTCCGCGGCGATATCCAGAATCGGCAGGATTTCCGGGAATTCTTCCGTCAAGGTATGCACGGCGTAGGCGTTATCCCACACGATGCGGAAATCCGGTGCGCCGGCCTGCATGCGGGCGAGGCGGCGGGCCTTGTCCTCAGAAATCACGGCGCCGGTGGGGTTGGCGAACATCGGCACCACCCACATGCCCTTGACTGTCGGGTCCGCCACCAGCTTTTCGACGGCCTCTACATCCGGCCCGTCTTCTTCCATCGGCACCGTCACCAGCTCGAAGCCAAATTGCTCCGTGATGGCAAAGTGGCGGTCATAGCCCGGCACTGGGCAGATCCACTTGAGTTTTTCTTCCTTGCTCCACGGCTGCGCGGAATCATTGGTGCCGAAGAGGAACGCCCACGAAATCAGGTCAAACATGATGTTCAGGGAGGAAGAATCTGCGGCCACGAGCAGCTCGGGGTCCATGTTGGTCAGCTTGCCCCAGATGTCGCGCAGTTCCTTGATGCCCTTTTGGTTGCCGTAGTTACGCAGGTCGTTTCCGGCCGCGTCGGTGTAATGGCCCTGGCCTGGCAGGGCGAGGAGATCGTTGGAGAGGTCTAGCTGCGCCTTCGCTGGCTTGCCGCGGGTCAAATCCAGTTTCAGGCCCTTAGCTTTAAGGTCCTCGTAGTCCTTACGGACCTGAGCGGCGAGCTCAGTTAGTTCGGACGATTCCAAAGTAAGAAGCGACATGCGTATGTCTACCTTCCATGTATAGGGCGACTTTTAGCCCCCAATAGTAACGCACGCCATACAAAAAGGGGACCCCGCGCACCCGTCAGAGCCTCCTGACCCTTGCTGCATTCCTGCCCTGGGGGAGTTCAGAGGATGGACGCCACGCGGAATCCTGCCCCATACTTTAACGCCCGAGCGCCGGTTTAGCCAAATGGGACTCCGGCCGCGCAGCCCTCCGCCGCTCGCGGGTACCGCTCTCGATACCTAGCCACCACACAACGGTTAAAATTCCCCGAAAACACGACCTGACCTGGCGATTGGTAAAATAATTGCCACGGCTGCTAATGTTTCTTCTCGGAGGATTCGACTAGCGGCCTATGTCACACGCCTGGAACGCGTGCGGGGTTCACGCCCCTCGTGGGTTCAAATCCCACATCCTCCGCCACAAGAAATCCCGGCTCCTGCTGCATAGCAACGGAGCCGGGATTTTTGTTATACCTGCGCTTGGCCGCGCTAGCCGACGCCGCGCTAGCCGCTAATCGATGACCGACGGTTCGTAGCCGTCTTCTTTTAGCCACGCAATATGCGGCGGGGTGTTCATGCCCCACTCAGTGCGCGCCCAGAGGAAGGCCTGGGCGACCTCGGCCTCGGGATAGCCTCCGTCGCGCAGGTACTGCCGGAAGCCGTTCGGGCCCGAGTCCTTGATCCACAGCCAGACGTAGTCGTCGAGGGAGTCGTCGGCAAGCAGGCCTTCGAGCCCGGCCGGCACAAACTCGCGCTCGGCGCGCACGCGATCCGCCAGATCCTGGTCGAGGAAGTCATAGAGGTAATCCAGCGCGTCCTCAAGCTGCGCATAATCGAAGGCATTCATGCCGCCCAGCCTAGTGGCGCTTGGTGCCCAGGACCATGCGGTCGATTTCTTCCAGCACCTCGTCCACGATGGCCGGGTTATAGGCGCGATAGCCGCGCATGCGCAGCAGCTCCTCCTGTGCCGCCGTCAGAGCGGTCCGGCGGGCCTCCAGAGCTACGTGGCGGAACTGCCAGGCGCGTTGCTTGCGGGAGTCTTCGGAAACATCCTCGCCATCACCAATCCGGTCTTCCAGCCATTGGATAACGTTGGCGGAAATTTCCGGATCCACCTTTTCGGCGTCGGGCGCGATATGCCCATCCGGCCGGAAGTTCGACAGTGCCTCGATGCTGGCCGCACGCGCACGGCCAACCACGGCAGCGCGCATCTTATCGCTGGCAATCTGGGAGGCTTCCGTGAGGTCGAGTCGCTCCATCAACCACGGCAAGAGCAGGCCGGGCACCACCATCGTGGCCAGCAAGACCGTCAACGCGATGACGGCGAGCTCATGGTGGAAACTAAACACGCCCGCCGGGATGGACAAAACCAGCGCCAAAGTGACAAGTCCACGCATGCCGGACCACGTCATCAGCAGTACCTCTTGCAGGCGCAGCGGCGCAACCCGTGGGCGGCCGCGGGAGACGTTGATGCGGTAATAGGCATACATCCACACCAAACGGACAACAAAGGCCACGAGGGACAAGATGACGCCCACGACCACCGAATGCCACAGGTCCGAGCCCACTTCGCCGATGGCGGTATTGACCGTCAGGCCAATGAGTCCGAAGGCCACGCCAGTAAAGAGCAGTTCGATGGTCTCCCAGAAGGACTGACCGGATAGGCGGTCCTCGGCCTGGATATCGGCCCGGGAATTAAGTTCTACGGCCGCGATGACCACGGCGATAACGCCGGAGGCACCGAGTTCCTCCGCGATGAGGTAGACGGCAAATGGCGTCACCCAGGTCAGCGCGTTGCGCGCGGTGACGTCATGGACGTGGGTAATAAACAGCGCCACCAGCCGGCCGACGACCCACCCCAGGCCGCCCGCGACGAATGCGGAGTAGAAGAAGTTGAGCACACCACCGCCGAAGGAGAGCTCATCGCCTTGGGTCACGGCCGTCAGCGCGAGATTGAAGGCGACGATAGAAGCGGCGTCATTAAACAAGCCCTCGGTCTGCAAGGTGGTGATGATGCGGCGCGGGATGCCGGCGGGCTCGGCCACGGCGTCAACGGCGACGGGGTCCGGCGGGGCGATGGCTGCACCGATGAGGATGGCCGCAGCCAGGCTGATACCGGGCAGGAAGGCATAGGCCGTGAAGCCAACGGCCAGCGTGGTGGCGACCACCAAAAGCACGGATAGGCTCAAGATAGTCACCCATTGTTCACGGATAACGCCCCACGAGGTGCGCCGGGCCAGCGCCCACAGCAGCGGCGGCAGGAAAATCGGCAGGATGAGCTCGGTGGGCGGTTCAAACCTGGGTAGCCCCGGCACGAAGACGGCGCAGGCGGTGATGATCGTCAGCAACGCCGGCCACGGCAGCCCAATTTTGTCGCCAATGGCGACGACGAACACGGTCAGCAGCATGAGCCCAATGAGCACCAAAAGAACGTCCATGGGCCCAGATTTTACCCGTGCCAGGTATAGGGATCAGGAGGCAAGCGATCGGGTTCGAATTGCGCGAGCAGCTCTGCGGCGCTGTCGGCTTCATATCCCAGGGAGGCCGCCAGCTGTTTGACGACGTCCCCCACCTCCCCCATTTCCCGCATGGTCACCGCACCGTCGCGCTTGGCTAGGCGATCGCCAGATTCATTGAGCACGAGCGGGACGTGGATATACTCCGGCGCTGCGATGCCGAGCAGCGAGGCCAGGTAGGCCTGGCGCGGCGCGGAGGAGAGCAGATCATCACCGCGGACGACTTGGTCGATACCTTGGAACGCATCGTCGACGACGACGGCCAAGTTATACGCCCAGCCGGTGTCTTGGCCGCCGCGGCGCAGGATGAAGTCATCCACGTCGCCGGTATAGGTGCCGTGGAGGGCGTCGTGGATGGTGAAAGTGGGGACGTCGGCAAGCAGGCGAAGGGCGGGCTGGCGATTCTGGGCCGCAAGCTCGGCACGCTTGGCCGCGCGCTGGTCTTCGGTGAGGTTGCGGCAGGTGCCCGGGTACTGGCCGGGGATGGCGTGCGGGGCCCGGGAGGCTTCGCGGATGTCCTTACGCGAGCAATAGCACTCGTAGGTGGGCAGCTGGTCCAAGGCTTGCTCATAGGCAGCGTCGCGATCGTGCTGGTAGATGACCTCGCCGTCCCAGTCCAGTCCGAGCGCGCGCAGGTCCGCCAGCTGGCGCTCGGCCGATTCCTGGGAGGAGCGCTGCTTATCGATGTCCTCCACGCGCACCACAAAGCGCCGCCCCGTCGAGTGGGCAAAAAGCCACGCCAGAAGCGCCGTGCGGAGGTTGCCGAAGTGCAGATCCCCCGAGGGGCTCGGCGCGTAGCGGCCGGCGCCGGTGGTCGCAGAATTCATGCCCACAGTCTACGGGCTGGCACAATGGCGGGCATGGAAAAAACGAACGGCGCTGAAGTGCGCTTCATTCCCGTCCGCTCTACTCTCTACCCTTGGCTGGTCACCGTGTTTGTGGTGACCTTCCTGATTTCCAATATCAACGCCACCAAGGGCGTCCAGCTCGGCCCGCTGGTGACCGACGGTGCCTTCTTTCTATTCCCGCTGGCCTATATCGTCGGCGACGTGCTCTCCGAGTGCTATGGCTTTAAATCCACCCGGCGCGCGGTCTACATCGGCTTCGCGATGGCCATCTTGGCGGCCGTGTGCTTCTATATCGCCATTTGGCTGCCGGCGGCCGATTTCTATGAGGGCCAGGAGGCCTTCGCGGCCACGCTTGGCCTGATGCCGCAGATTCTGGCCGCCTCGCTAGCCGGCTATCTCGTGGGCCAGCTACTCAATGCCTGGACGCTGACTGCGATGAAGAAGCGCTCGGGCGAAAAGGGGCTTTTCGCGCGCCTTATCGCCTCTACCGTGGTGGGCGAATTCGGCGATACGCTGCTGTTTTGCGCCATCGCCGCGCCGGTAATCGGCGTGGATACGGTGGGTGGTTTCATCAACTACGTCATCGTGGGATTCGTGTGGAAGACCCTGATGGAGGCCGTCATGCTGCCGGTGACGGCCATGGTTATCTCGTGGGTTAAAAAGCGCGAGGACTACTTGCCGGCGTAGTAGCGGCCGAGGAATCCATCGCGGTAGGCCTCGTAGTAGCCGCCGTCGATGGCGGCGCGGATATTATCCACCAGGCGAATCATGAACTCCACGTTGTGGATGGTGCACAGCGTGCCTGCGAGGAATTCCTTCGCCTTGAGCAAGTGGTGCAGGTAGGCGCGGGAGTAATTCTCAGATACGTAGCCGCCGAATTCCTCGTCGACCCCAGCGAAATCGCGCTTAAAGCGCGCATTGGTGAGGTTCATGCGGCCGTCGAGGGTGTAAACGCCGCCGCGACGCGCCAAGCGGGTCGGCGCCACGCAGTCGAAGGTATCGGCACCGGCCTCGACGGCGGTGAAAATATCGTCCGGCTCGGAGATGCCGAGCAGGTGGCGCGGCTTGTCCTCGGGTAGCTCATCGCAGACCCAGCCGACAATGGTGCCCAGGTTTTCCTTCTCCAGCGCGCCGCCGATGCCAAAACCGCCAAAGCCGCGCTTGCCTTCCTCTCGGGCGGTGCGATCGAGGTCGAGCAGGCCGCGGGTGGCCTGGCGGCGTAGGTCCTCATACTGCGCGCCCTGAACGACGCCCCACAGGGACTGCTTCGGCCGGTGGGTGCGCTCGCGGGTGAGGCGGTCGTGCTCATCCAGGCAGCGCTTGGCCCAGCGGTACGTGCGCGCGACGGATTCTTCCTGGTAGGTACGCGTATCAACGAGCGTGGTCAGCTCGTCGAAGGCGAACATGATGTCTGCCCCCAGCCCGTGTTGGATCTGCATGGACTTCTCGGGGGTGAAGCGGTGCTTGGAGCCGTTGATAACGGATTTGAAATCCACGCCGTCCTCGTCCACCTGCGCCATGCGCTCTTTCTTTGCCGCGCGGATGTCCTTATCGCTAAGTTCCGCGATATCCATCGCAAGGACCTTCTTGAAACCTACGCCCAGCGACATCACCTGGAAGCCGCCGGAGTCGGTATAGGTCGGGCCGTGCCAGTTTTCAAACTCCGCCACGCCGCCGGCCTCGTCGACGATATCGTGGCCTGGCTGCAGGTAAAGGTGGTACGCATTCGACAGGATGGCTTGCGCGCCGGTGGAGCGAATCTGCTCCGGAGTCAGGGTCTTTACCGTGGCTTTAGTGGCCACCGGGATGAAGGCCGGGGTCTGAATATCGCCGTGTGGGGTGTGGATGACACCGCTGCGGCCGTGCTTGCCGGGACCTTCGGGCAGGCGCTTGCCGATGTCGAAGCTCAAGTCCATTTCTATTCTTCTTCCTTGTCTGCAGGGATAGGGGCTGGGGTGGCGTGTTTAGCTTCCCATTCTTCTTCCAGGGCGGTGCCTTCGATGTCCAGGGTGGGCAGAATCTTGGCCAGCCACTTTGGCATCCACCACGTCGCGCGGCCCATAAGGAACATGGTGGCGGGGACGAGGGTCATGCGGATAAAGAAGGCGTCGAAAAGCACGCCGGCGGCCAAGGCAAAGCCGAAGATCTGGATAAATGGAAGCGGCTGGTTAATAAACGCCACGAAGACCGAAATCATAATGATGGCTGCGGCCGTTACCACGCGGGCGCCTTGGGTAAAGCCGGTGATGGTGGCCTCATCGACGGCGCTATAACGCCCGCCGGTGCCCTCCGGGTGGCGAGAGATGTGCTCGCGCATGCGAGTGACCAGGAAGACCTGGTAGTCCATCGCGAGGCCAAAGGTCACGCCGATGAGGAAGATGGGCATGAAGGAAATCAGCGGGCCCGGCGCGGGCACCAGGTTCCACAGGCCTTCCTGCCAGACCAGGACGGTCAGGCCGAAGGCGCCGCCGACGGACAGCAGGAAGCCCAAGCCCGCAACCAGCGGCACCAAGATGGAGCGGAAGACCAACAGCAGCAGCACAATGGCCAGACCCACGACGATGGCCAGGTACGGCACCATGGCTTCCTCGAGGCGCTCGGTGATATCGAGCTGCACGGCCGTCAGGCCGGTCAGGCCGATGTCGGTACCGGTGGCGTCCTCGATCTCGCCGGTGGCCGAGCGCAGCGCGTGCGCGACGTTCACCGTTGCAGCGTCCGTGGGCGCGGTTTCAGGGGTAACCATGATCTGTGCGGCGCGCTTGTCCTGGCTCAGGCCGACAATCTGCGCGTGCTTCACCCCGCCCAAGCCCTTGAGCTGGTCCGCGGTGTAGAGGAAGGACGCGAGCGCGGCCTTATCCTCTGCGGAGGTGTCTACCACCTCAGCGGCCGGGGCGATCTCCGGCTCGGCTGAGGGCTGGTCCCCCAGCGGCTGCTCAGGCATCTCCTCTTCGGGGGCAGCATTCTCGGCCGCGTCCTGCTCCGGCGCGGGAGCGGGTGCGGGGGCTGGGGCTGGTTCGGGTTGGGACTGGGCGTCGACAAGCGGGGCCAAGGCGCCGGATTCCGCGTTGACCGTGTGGGCATCGACCACGGCGAGGAAAGGACCGTTGACGCCGGGGCCAAAGCCCTCGGACATGATGTCGGCGGCCTTGCGCTGGGTGGTATCGGGGTTCGACGTGGTATCGGCCGGAAGGGCAAGCTCCATCTGGAGTACCGGCGCGGTCATAGCCCCCAAGGAGAGCACGACCAGCGCCATAGCCAGGCCGGGCACCTTCTGGACTAAACGCACCCACCGGTTGCCCATGGTGGGCCCGCGGCGGCGCTTGCCCTTGCGGGTCGGGTTGCCGGCCACGCCGGGGATTCGGCCATGGAAGGCCTTATCGCCCAGCAAGCCCAGCATCGCAGGGATGAGCGTGAGCGAGACCAAGACGGCGATCGCGACGGTGCCGGCGGCGGCCAAGCCCATGGCCGTGAGGAAGCCAATGCGCGCAATGATGAGCGCGAAGAGCGCGGTAAAGACCGTCGCGCCGGCAAAGACCACGGAGGAGCCGGCCGTACCCACCGCCATGCCTGCGGCATCGGGCCCATCCATGCGGCGGCGCTCGGCGCGGTAGCGCGAAAGAATAAACAGCGCATAGTCGATGCCCACAGCCAGGCCGATCATGATGGCCAGAACCGGGGTCATATTATTGAGCTCAATCCAGTGGGTGGCAATAAACATGCCCAGCGCGCCGAGTCCCACGCCAATGACGGCGGAAACCAATGGCATCCCCGAGGCCACCAGCGAGCCGAAGGTAAAAATGAGCACGAGGAAAGCGACGCCCAGCCCGATGATCTCGGAGGTGGAGTTGACCGCGATCTCATCGCCAAAGCCGGCGCCATTGCCTTCGACGGTAAGGCCGCGGTCGCGGGCGATATTCATCGCCTCGGTGACGGTGTCTTTATCTGCTTGCTCCACGCTATAAGGCGACTCGGCGTCAAAATTGAAGGTGGTATACGCAATGGTCTCGTCATCGTTGACCATGGCGAGGTTATCCGCGTCAGCGCGGGCGGATGCTTCCGGCAGCCCCATATCCGTGAATTGGTGGATGACCTGATCTTGCAGACGGGGCGAGACCTCAAGCGGGTTGCCAAAGCGCGTGGTATCGCCCATCTTCAGGTTGTCCTCGAGGTAGGAGATGGTGGCGTCGATGGCCTCGCGGTTTGCTGGATCAGAAAGCTTCTGGCCATCTGGGGCCTTGAAGACCACGTTGACCGAGGGTGAATTGGCAGGGTTGCCGCCCTCTGGGAAGAGGTCCATGGTCTTATAGGTGGCATCGATAGACGGGGTTCCCTTAATGGAGAACTCGCTCGTCATCGGTTTCATCAGCAAGGCGGCGGCACCGCCAACGGCGGCGAGCAGCAGCAGCCATGCCACGATGACCTTCCACTTATGGAGGAAAGACCAGCGCCCAAGACGATAAAGCAATGTAGCCACGGGTAGATGTACCTTCGCATTCACGTGGGGGACGGGGTGAACTTCGCCCTAGTGTAGTGGCCGCACCCTATAATCCCCTATCGCGAAGCCACCTGCGTCCCAGTTTTCACAGCTGGCGGCCAGCCGGGCCCCTCCCCCCGTGCCCCGCGGCCTAGCCGGGAAAAAGAAAATCCCGGCCTGCGCAAACAGACCGGGATCTCGGTGCGGTGGCGGCGGGATTTGAACCCGCGGTTGGGGGTTACCCAACAATCGCTTTCGAGGCGATCACCTTCGGCCGCTCGGACACGCCACCGCGTTCCAGATTACGGGAGTGCGCCCGAGCGACAAAATCGCTGCGCCAGCGGGGTGCCAGCGCAGCGATATGCAGAAATACGGATGAGGATTAGTCGTCCTTCAGGCCGCCGATAACCTCGTTAGCCTTGTCCTTGATACCCTCGGCAGCGTCGGACAGCTTGTCCTTAGCCTCGGAGGTGACCTGGTCGGCCTTGCCCTCGTTAGCTACGTCCTTGTTATCGGTAGCTTCGCCGTAGGCTTCCTTTGCCTTGCCTACGAGGCCATCCTTCTTGTTTTCCAAATCGCCCATAATCACTCCTTTGAGTAGACGGATAATGTATGAGCACCAGTGTACGCACTTTCAGCGCAGGTCGCCGAAGAAGTTTCTGAGCAACATCGCGCATTCCTCTTCCAGAACGCCGCCGCGAACCTGCGGGGCAAAGGGGGCGGTGGGGGCACGCAGGACATCGATAAGCGAGCCGCACGCGCCGGTCTTGGGTTCAAAAGCGCCGAAGACTACGGAAGAAACGCGCGCAGCCTGCAAAGCACCGGCGCACATGGCGCAGGGCTCTAGGGTGACGACAAGTTCGCAGCCGGAAAGGCGCCAGCCGTCTCCATAGACGCGCACTGCTTGGCGGATGGCCTCTACCTCGGCGTGGGCAGTGGGATCGGCGCGTTGCTCGCGGCGGTTTACTCCGGTGGCGAGTTCGGCTCCGGTGGCGTCAAAAAGCACCGCACCCACCGGTACATCGCCTGCCGGGGTGCACTTGGCGACGTCCAGGGCGCGGCGCATGCGGGCCTCTGCGCGCTGGAGGGGCTCAGGCGTTATCAATGACGTCTTCCAGTTCATCGCCGAAGCCGAGCTCGCCGGCGATGCGCAGCAACATATCAGAAGGCCAGTCTTCGTCATTGTCGATGATGTAGCCCACCTGATCCTCGGATAGGCCGAGATCGGCGAAGATATCGAAATCGCCCTCGCCATACGGGTCGGCCTCTTCAGGGTCCACATCCGGGATTTCATGGTCGTTGATATCCATGAAATCGGCCGCAAAGTCATCATCAACGCCATAGGTGGCATCCGAAATGAGCATCTTCACCCCGCCCGGCACGGGGCGCACGGCGATGAAATAGGCATCCTCCACGCACAGCAGCGCGAACGCAGCGCCCTCAGAGCGCAGGCTGCGCACCGCATTGATGGAGGTCTGCGGATCCTCGAAGTCATCGTTGAAGCTGCGCACCAGCCACTGGCCCGTATTACGGGCGACGGTTACTGCGAAGGAGTAATTTTCGTTGCTCATACCTCGTGAGATTAGTCGTGTTGTGCCACAATTGTCACCGTGAGTTCTCAAGATGTTCAACGCCCTATCTGCATAATCGGTCTCGGCCTCATCGGCGGCTCTCTGCTGCGCGATCTAGCCGGGTATAAACACCCCGTTTTTGGATATAACCACTCCACTTCTGGCGCCCGCACTGCAGTAAAGCAGGGCTTTGACGTCACCGATGATCTTCCCTCTATTTTGACCCGCGCGGAAGCCGAAGATGCGCTCATCGTCATCGCTGTTCCCATGACCGCGGTGGGCGAGGTCCTCGATGCCATCCAGGAGCACGCGCCTAGCTGCGGTATTACAGATGTGGTTTCCGTAAAGACTGCGGTACGCCAGCAGGTCCTCGAACGCGGCATGGAATCGCGCTACGTGGGTGGCCACCCGATGGCGGGCACCTCCAAGTCCGGTTGGGATAACTCCCAGCGGGACCTCTTCCGCCGTGCGGCGTGGGGCATTACTTATGACTATGCCGCAGAGTGCGAGGCGCGTGGGGAAAAGATTCCTAAGCAGTGGATTGAGACCTTTACCGAGGTTGTACGCATGACGCAGATGGTGCACGCGGAGGCGGTTCCTATTCGCGTAGCTAACCACGATGCTGCGGTGGCGCGCATTTCCCACCTGCCGCATGTCTTCGCCGAAATTCTCGCCGTGGTGGGCGATAACGGCGGAATCTTGGCGCAGTCCCTGTCTGCCGGTTCTTTCAAGGACGCGACGCGCGTGGCCGGTACGCAGCCGGAGCTAGTGCAGCAGATGTGCGAAACCAATGCCCCGGCGTTGGTGGAGGCTTTGGACGAGGCCTTGGATCTGCTTCGCGACGCCCGCGAGAAGCTCGACTCCCCCGAGCCTTCCATCGCCGAGCTTTCCGACGCCGGTTATCGCGCCCGCACCCGTATCGATGCCCGTTCTGGCGCGCGCAAGGAATCGGTCTCCCCGGTCAAGATTTCTTCCCGCCCGGTGCTGCGCCTACACCCAGGCGGCCCGAATTGGGTGGCGCAGCTGCGCCAGTCCGAGTCCCTGGGTGGGCGCATCGAGATTTTCTAGCGCTTGCGACCCCGTAGGCCGGGAATGCGGGATACTACCGCGGCGGCAATAAGACCTAGCACTGCTATTTCGGCATAAAGCCAAGCGTGGTCGGCGCTGGTCTGCGGGGTTTTCGGCGGTTCGGGAGTGGTTTCCGCGGTGAGAATCGCTTCCTTATCGCGTCCGCTTACCACTCCCTCGATCCAGTCCTTGGTGCCGGCCAGCGTGGTAATAGCCGCGCTAGGTGAAGGCAGGTCTGGGTCCCCGTTCGCGGTGCCCGCCGTGGCGAGTCCGGCGAGTTTACCGTCGACAAAGAAGGGGCCGCCGGAGTCACCGCCTTGCATACCGGCTCGGCCGGTGGAGTGAACATCAAGGATGGCGCTTTCGATAAGCGGCATCGGGCCATCGGGCGCCCCGCTCGGCATCGCCCCACCCGGCATCGCCTCGCCGGCTGGCACGCTTTCTGTACCCTCCGGTGCTTTAAGCCCCGGCATAGCCTCGGCCGCGGGAACGCTTTCTCCGCCATCGGCATCCGCACCGGCGCTCGCGGCAGCGTCCGCGCCAGCAGGTTCGGCGGGGCTACCGCCGAGGAGCTCGGCCACTTCCATTTCCGCTTGGGGCAGCTGACCGCGGCGCGCCATAGAAGAACTACTGCTCCAGCCGTAGAGTGTGCCGCGTTTGCCCGGTTCCGGAACTTGGGTGGAAATCTCTGCGAGCTTTGTATCGGTGACAGGGGCGGTGAGGTGGAGAAGGGCGGCGTCGGAAAGCGGGGATAGCGCCCACGAATCGGCGTCGTAGGTGGTGCCATTGATGCGGGCCTGCGTGCCCTCGTTGTTGACGGACTCGAGGCAGTGGCGGGCGGTGAGCACCCACTGGGCGGCCACGAGAGTACCAGTACAATCACCGAAGCTACCCACGCGTCCTATCTTGAGTTGGGCGACGGTGCGGGCCTCCGGGGAGTCCGTTGCTGGATCACCGTGTTCGAGAGCAGTGGCCGGGGCGGCAGTCAGTGCCACGATGCTGGCGGCGAGCAGGGCAGGGAAAATTTTGTGCTGCATGATTAATCCTTCTTTCCGGCAGGAACGGCGATGGAAATAGCTTTGGCGACGGCCCATTCGGCCGGCCCCTTTCCTATCAGGCGGCGCCACAGGGTTGCGATAACGAGGAAGAGGGCAATGAAAGCGCAGGCCCAGGCGGTGTTGTGCAGGGCGATGTGGCTTTGCCAGTAGTAAGCGGTGAGCACGTGCAAGATGTAGATGCTCAGCGACATCGCACCTAGCGCAGCAAAGGGATAGACCAGCTTAGGCGCAGCTCGACCAGCAAGCAGGCAGAGGTGTAGGACGACTGCAGCGACGGCAATGGACAGCACGATCTCACCCACGACGCCGGTGTGGCCGGTAAAACGTAGCCAACCAGGAATGTCCGTAGTAAAGCGGAAGTAAAAACCGATAGCGGCAACGATGCCGGCTATAGCAGTGGAAACCCACTGCGCAACTGCGCGTTGCTTGCGAATATAGATTTCATAGAGCAGCATGCCGGCGAGGAAATAAGCGATATAGGCCAGCAGTGGGTAGACCTGCGGTAGGGTCAGCGGAGCGTATTTCACGGTCGCGGCTACGGTGGCCGCAGCGAAAAGGATTAGCTTCCAGGCCCAGTGCAACGGGGGAACCCAGCACAGCAACATCATGGTGATGCCAATTACTACTAGGACGACCTGAATCTCTCCTCCAAGGGGCAGTAGAGCAAGGCCGATGAGTGTAATTATGCAGCCTCGGGCGAGGATGCGCAGAAGCGTCGTCACCGTGAAATTGCGGGCAATGATCATCAATGTGATGCCCGCCAAAATGGCAAAAAGCGCGGCGGGCAGGCCGTTGAGGATGACTTTGGTATGCCACACGAGGGAGGCCATGTGCAGGACTACCATGCCAATAATGGCAAGTGAGCGGGCTATATCAAGCCCAACGATGCGCGAAGACGCGGACACCGGGCGTTCTCCTTCAAGACAGAGGGGAGCGCGTTGCCGCAGTCCCCTTATTAATAAAGACTTTCTTTTTCTACTAAGTCTGTCTGGGAGGTTGCTGTGAATGTTTTATACGTGTCCTGCATTTTATAAAGGGGTTACATATGACTTATTGCGGCAGTGAAAATCCGCCTAATCGCGGAAGTTATCATCGCGATATTTGCGCGACCGAGAGGGATCAGCAGCAAGCTTGAGAAGCGGGGCGCATATTAGACCAAGCACAACTCCGCCCAGAAGGAGCCACAGGCTCCCAGAACCGAGCCATAGTGCGAGGCCAAGGACAATGCCGGCAATGAGACCCGGCAGCAATGAGGAAGACTTCATAGACGGGCACCTGCGAAATAGATTAGATACAAGAAAAGCCGCCCGAAGGCGGCTTATTTTGTGCGCCCGGAGGGATTCGAACCCCCAACCTTCTGATCCGTAGTCAGATGCTCTATCCGTTGAGCTACGGGCGCAGACCGTTGGTAAGCAGTGCGTGCGCTCTGCTGTGCAACGAGAAGTAACTATACCCACGGTCTGGGAAACTACCAAATCCCCAGTTCACTTGGTGTTTACCCACGAGAAGCAGGAAGGCTTTAGGAAGGAATGAGGGCGGCAACTTCGACGTCGGAAAGCAGGGCGTCCCGGAAAGCTTGCAGGGTGGCCTCGTGGTCGAAGTCAATGCCGATGAGAACAATTTCAGCACCAGGGGTCACGCCATTGGCCGCCCAGAGGGACGCGGGCATGATCTGGAGGTTCGGGCCGGCTTGCTGCCAGGCGTGCGCAACGCGCAGATCGGTATCGATCCAGCAATAACCCTTGGAACGCACCAGACCGGTACTGGCCCGCAGGGCGGCAAGTAAGCGCTCGCGATTAAAGGGCCGATCCGCACGAAAGACCACCGAGGAGATGCCATATTCCTCGGTCTCGGGAGTATGTGGGTTGGCCAGTTCTTCGGCGTAGCCGTGATAGGCGGCAGCGGTAGCTGTGTCATACAAGTGGGCATCGAGGACGAGTCGCGGGTCGATGACACCGTTGGTAACAATCACGACGCGGGCACGGGGGTTCATGGCGCGCACGGTAGCGATGACCCGTTCGGTTTCGGCAGCATCAACCAAATCAGTCTTGGTGATAAGGATAAGGTCAGCAAACTCAACTTGGTCCACTAGGAGGTCAGCCACGGTGCGGTCATCGCCAGGCGTGGCTTCGATGCTCTGGGATGCGAGACTCTTGCCACGGCGCAGCTGGTCAAGAAAGGTGGAAGCGTCCACGAGGGAAACCATGGTGTCGATAGACGCGGCTTCGGCAAGCGTCGTGCCATCTTCAAACTCCCACTCAAAGGTGGCCGCAACGGGCATAGGCTCGGAAATGCCGGTGGATTCGATGACAATCTGATCGAAGCGGCCGGAGCGGGCGAGTTTGCCCACGGATTCGATGAGATCCTCACGCAAGGTGCAGCAGATGCAGCCATTGGATAGCTCGACAAAGCGATCCTCGCCGCGCTCAAGGTGGCCCTCGCCGGCAACGAGGGCGGCGTCAATATTGACCTCGGAGAAGTCATTGACAATGACGGCCAGCTTGCGCCCCTCGCGGTTAGCAAGCAGGTGGTTTAAGAGCGTGGTTTTTCCGCTGCCTAAAAATCCGGACAGCACGGTAACGGGTGTAGCCATTCCCTAATGATAACGTTTTTCATTAGGGAATGGCTATGTCGCCTAGATTGAGAGGCCGAAGATAGGCACTGCCAGTAGATACACCGTAAGGGTAATGAGGAAGATGCCGATGATATTGAGTCCGAGACCGCCCTTGATCATCTCGCCAATCTTGACGTAGCCAGAACCATAGGCAATGGCGTTCGGCGGGGTAGCCACGGGGAGCATAAATGCACAGGTTGCCGCGAGCGCCACTGGGATGGTGAGCAGAAGAACGTTGATATCTCCCTCCGCGGTCAGGCCAACCCCCACGGCAACGCCGCCCATGATTGGAATGAAGGTGGCAGCCGTTGCGGTATTAGAGGTGATCTCAGTCAGGAAGAGCACCAGTGCGGCTACGGCGGCGACGACAAGGACAACTGGGAGGACGCTCAGTCCCTTAGCCATCTCACCAATCCACAGGGACAGTCCGGAAGAATTAAAGACCGAGGACAGCGACAGGCCGCCGCCGAAGAGCAAGAGAACGTCCCACGGCATCTCATTGGCAGTCTTCCAGTCGAGCAGTCGAGTGCGACGCTGATTATCCGCCGGAAGAATAAAGAGCACGATGCCGGCAGCGATACCCACGATGGCATCGTCATAGTTCTCAAATTCCTTAAGCACCAGCGGCAGGATTACCCACGCTGCGGCGGCCAGAACAAAGATGATGCCGGTCATAATCTGAGGGCGGGTCCAAGGGCCGAGGGCCTTAATCTCATCGTCGATAAGCTCACGGCCGCCCGGAATATCCTTCATCTCTGGCTTGAAAATGGTGATAAGTAGTGCCCAAGCAATCAGCAGGAAGATCACGGCAAGCGGCACACCGACCGCCATCCATCGACCAAAGCCAAGGGTAATGCCCCAGGTATCGGCCATATACGCGTTCAGGAAGGCATTCGGCGGGGTGCCAATGAGCGTGCCCAGCGAACCAATGGACGCGGAATAGGCAATGCCCAGCATGAGGGCCGTGGCAAATTTCTTTTGCTTCTCCCAGCCACCTACGGTCTCTGCGGTCAGCGCGAGCACCGAGGTACCAATAGGCAACATGACCACGGCCGTAGCCGTATTAGAAACCCACATGGACAAAAATCCGGTGGCCAGCATAAAGCCCAAGATGAGGCGCTTGGGAGAGGTACCAATCACCTTCACCACATAGAGGGCCAAGCGGCGGTGCAGGTTCCAGCGCTGCAGGGACAGCGCGATGAGGAAGCCACCCATGAACAAGAAAATGGTGGCGGAGGCATACGGGGCGCCTACTTCCTTGATTGATCCGACGCCAGCTAGAGGGAAAACAACCAACGGAAGCAGCGCGGTGGCAGCGAGCGGAATAGCTTCAGTCATCCACCACACGCCCATAAGGATCGTCACCGCTGCAACAGCGCGGATGGCACCAAGCGTGTACTCGGCTTCCGGATCTGCGCCAGAGGAGCCTTGGACTGTCTCGATGGCATTGGAGGGGAAGATAAAGAAGACAAGTACCGCCAATGCCAAGCCCACGAAGAGGCCAATAAACTGCCGGCGCCATTCGCCGCGTGGGACTTTAGGGGCTTCGTCACCTTCGGTGTGGGCGGTGGATTCGTGAGTATGCGGGGTGGTCATACCGCGCGCTCCTTCACTAAGAGAGGACTGTGCTGAGGGATATGCTCCGTACTTCCCAGGTTATTAGCTGGCCTAGACAGCAAATAGAAAGTTATCTAATTCACTGCGAAGCATGCACTGACCATACAAAACATGTGACGCAGAAACCATATCCCGTCACAATAAACCACCCCCGCACCCCCGAATAGCACACACCACACCTGCCTAAAACCAGAAATGGCTCCACCACTCCTCCACCCCCGATCGATGAAGGATGGGTTAAATTCCCAGCACGGTCTTGGCAATCAGGAAGTAAATAATGAGGCCCGTAGCATCACAGAAGGTAGAGATAAACGGGTTAGAAAAGACCGCCGGATCGGCACCGATGGTCTTAGCCACGATGGGCATCAGCCCGCCTACGGTCGCAGAAATCGAGCAAATCAAAAACAGCGTCGAACCGATGACTAGGCCGATGCTCATGCCATAAACCAGCGTAGCCAGGCCCAGTCCCGCCAAGCCGAGCACGGCACCTAGCAACATGCCGACGCGTAGCTCGCGCCACAAAACGGCAACGAGGTCGCGGGTGCGGACATCGCCCAGCGCCAAAGCACGGGTCACAGTGGTGGCAGCCTGATTGCCGGTATTGCCACCGGTGCCGGTCAGCAGCGGGATAAATAGTGAGAGAACCACGGCCTTGGCCAGCGTGCCTTCAAAGGAGTCCAATACTTGCACAGTCAACAGCGCAGAAACTGCTAGCACGAGCAGCCATACGATGCGCGAGCGCACCAGCTTGAGCAAAGGCGTGGATAGGTACGGCTGTTGAAGGGCCTCGGTACCGCCAGCACGAGCGGAGTCCTCGCTATCTTCTTCCTCCACAATGTCCGTAGCATCGTCCCACGTCAGCAGACCAACCAAGCGGTGCGAATCATCCACGATTGGCAGTGCAAGAATGTCCAATGGGAGGAACCAACGCGCGGTTTCTTCCGCGTCAGCACTAGCACGGGCAAAAATGGGATCGTGCATAATATCGGCCATGGTCAGCGCGGAATCAGCGGTGAAGATTTCGCGCAGGCTCACCACTCCCACAAGACGCCTATCCTCGCGGGTAATGGGCACGGTGTAGATGGTTTCCAGCTCATGTGCGGTCTCCCGCAGTTTAAACAGCGCGTCCCTAACGCTCATGTCCGGGTGGATTCCAGGCACCTCGGGCGACATTCGGCGCCCCACCGATCCCTTGACATAGCCCAACACCACGCCCGTGACATCGCGCTTGGATTGAGTCAGTGAGCGCAGCAGCCGGTCCGCAATCTCCGCGGGCAGCTCATCCAGCAAAGCCACGCGGTCTTCCGGATCAAGCTCGTCGAAGAACTCATAGACATCAGCATTGCCCAGCTCATCGATGATATCGGCCTGGTGCTTTGCATCGAGGGCATCAAAGACGACGATTGATTTCTGGCGCGGCAGCAAGCGCAGGGCCAAGGCCGACCGGACGGCATTTTGCCGCTCGACGACGGCGATGAGTTCCTGCAGGGGCACCCTCTCCAGGAGTTCCTGGAGGCGCGGGGCCTTGGTGGGGTCAATGGCGTCTTCTTGCTTGAGCCATGCCTCGACAATATCGCTAGCCCGCTCGGTGGTCTCCGCCATGGCCTACCCGCCTTTCCAGCCCCAGGTTATTGACTTCAGCCTTCTTAGACTACGCCATTTGCCCAGAAAATCCGCCAGAGATCCTCCCTGGCCGCATGACGACGCCCAGAAGCCACCTCAATGACGACACCGAGATAACTACAGGAATAGACCCCACAGGGCGAAGGCTGCCAGCAAAGACACCAGACCGGCAGTACTGGCCAAAATGATTGCATGCGGAAGGGGAGCCTGGGAAGACAGGGCGACGTCGACAAGCGAGGCACGTTGCCACACCGCCAAGACCAGCGCCAGCACCCCGGCGGCAAGGAGGACGAGCGGCAAAAAGACGTGCACACTCACCGCCCGCATCACGCCTAGCAACACTAAGGAAAGCGCCAAAAGGGTGCGCTGCCAAGACAGGCGCGTGCGCTCTGGTTGCAGACCAGGATCAAAGGGCTGGTTAGACAAGGAACTCGCCTACCAAAAGCGCACCAGCCACCACCACGATTACAGCAACAAGGACCGGAAGGCCGAAACTAAACGGTAGCGATCGATTCTCTCGCATTGCGCGCTCTGATTGCTTCCAATGCCCCCACGCCACCACGGGCAAGATAATGGCGACTATCAACATGAAGACCGATACCGCGGCACGCAGGGTGCCTGGCAGCGGAACGTCAAAGGCCTCAAGTGCTACTCCGCCAGCAATCAACGCCAGGGAAGTGCGAATCCACGCCAGGAACGTGCGCTCATTAGCGAGCGTGAAACGCGGATCAGGGTCGGTGCCAACTGCAAACACCGAACGGGGAAACCTCGAGTCACTCATGGGCACCACTTTATATTCATTTGTCTCTTGCGTCGCGACAGGCCCACGCAACGCTTCGCCTTACCGTAGCCTCATAGGCACAGGCCAGCCCCCTGAGCCAAGGAGCATCCATCCCCTATGAACCTGCGCTTGTGCAACTACGTGCCATCCTCCCCGCACGAGGACGAGTTTTTCAGCAAAGAGAACATCAAGCGCGTCAGCACCCCAAATACCCGCCCCGATGCCACCGGCTTGCGCGAGACCGTTTTTAACAACGGCCCGTGCCCCTCCAAGAACCATACGAAATTCGACTTCCTCTTCCAGCTCTTCCATATGGGTAGCATCGTAATTCTGGGATTCTTCCCCTTTGCTCTTACCGGGCTCGATTTCCGCATCGCCTTGCTCATCAGCCTGTCCATCATCGCATTCGGCATTTCCAAGCCCGTTCGCTGGCTGGCCTCGACCCACAATGAGCGCACTCTGCTCCGCACAGCGTGGGCCAATAACTGGCTCGAGTTTTATCCCGTGCTGGTGGGAAACTTCTACCACTGTGATACCAAGGAAGAAAAGAACCCTGTAGGCGATGACCACTATTACTTCCACCGGGCGCGCATCATGGTGTTCTTTCCTGATGGCTCCACGGAAGTACTACCAGAGCTCGCAACCGTGAAAGCTGTCGACTATCCGCCTGAATTGATGAGGACAGATGGCACTGCCATTGCGGAAAACCCCGACGATCTGCGTGTGAGCCCCAGCGTTAATAATGGCTGGACACTACTTGCCGTGCTCGCCGGTGACCCGGTATCCGCCGGTACTCCCGACATCGGCTTGAAAGAGCAACAAATAGAAGCAGCGCTTGCCCAAGTGGAGCGCGAGTGGGCACCCGGCATTCTGAACTAACCCGCCGCAGCGAGTTATAGTCGGGCCCATGATTGAAGTTGCCGCCGTAGTTTTCCGTAATTCCTTTGGCCATGTCCTCACCGTGCGCAAGGATTCGTCCACCAAGTTCCAGTTACCTGGCGGCAAGCTTGAGGCTGGCGAAACCCCCGCACAGGCCGCAGCCCGCGAGGTCGCAGAGGAAATCGGTGTGGAGGTCCGCCTCCCGGAGCTTTCCCCGCTCGGCACCTTCGACGCGCCGGCCGCCAACGAACCCGGCGAAACCGTGCGCGGCCACATCTTTACCTATCCTCGCCCAATCCTTGCCCGCGCAGCCGCAGAGATTGCGGAAGTCGCATGGGTAGACCCCACCAACCCAAATCGCGAGCTCGCCCACCTACTGCGCGACGAGGTCTTTCCTGCCCTAGAATCCTAAGGCCCTGCTTGATCCCTTAAGAATTTCCTATTGCAGCTCCTGGGAGGGCAACCTAGAGTTATTTTCATCAGAATTGAGTGATGAAAGGACTGACCCCCATGCCGCAGCAATCCACACTGGGACCTATCGTGACGATTACTTTCCTCGTCCTAGGAGTCATTAGCTCTGTTATCGCCATTCTCATGGTGCCTGCCCTCTTCCACGAGGTCACTTCCCTGCGCGCTGCGGCTTTTACCGGAAGCTTCATCTTCGGCACCGGCATGCTCACGCTCTTCCGCCGCTGCGCCAAGTACCAGCGCAAATAGCAGATTTCTCCGCTTCACGGCGCCGGCGAGAATAAAACCCGAATAAAAAATCCCGAGCACACTCGCTCGGGATTAATTGGCGGAGATGAGAGGATTCGAACCTCCGGACCCCAGAAGGGTCAACTCCTTAGCAGGGAGCCCCATTCGGCCGCTCTGGCACATCTCCACGGTTCACAAGGAACCTCGTTTGAGAATACCTGCCTGCCCCGCCGCTGCCAAACTAGCCCCCCCTGCTTTCGCTCCCGTAGCAAAGGCGCAGGCCCTACAGTGGTAGGCATGATTCGCCCCGATCTGAAAGCCATCCCTGCCTATGTCGCTGGTGCGCGCAACGATGACGCACTCAAGCTCTCCTCTAACGAGGCGGCTCACCCGCCCTTGCCAGAAGCGGCCGCTGCCATGGCGGAGGCAGCCGCACAGGCTAATCGCTACCCGGATATTGCGGCCACCGCACTGCGCGAGGACCTAGCCGCGCACCTGGGCGTGGATCAGGAGCAGGTGGCGGTGGGCACCGGCTCATCCGCACTGTGCCAACAGTTGGCTGAAATTGCCGCCACCCCTGGCGAAGAAATCCTCTTCCCATGGCGCTCCTTCGAGGCCTACCCCATCTTCGCCCAAGTGGTGGGCGCCCACCCCATTCCGGTTCCGCTCAGTACAGACCAGCGCGTGGACCTTCCTGCCATGGCGAAGAAAATCACGGATAAAACCAGGCTCATCTTCGTGTGCAATCCCAATAACCCATCGGGTACCACGATTACCAAGGCCGAGTTCGCCGCATTCATGGATGCCGTGCCTGCCGACGTCCTCGTAGCCCTCGACGAGGCCTATATCGAATACAACCGCGCCACCGACACTCCGCTGGGCACGGAGCTGGTGGGTACCTTTCCCAACCTGGTGTGCCTGCGCACCTTCTCTAAGGCTTATGGCCTGGCCGGGGTCCGCATCGGTTATGCCTTCGGCCCGGAAAATATCATTGAAGCCCTCAATAAGGTGGCTATCCCCTTCTCCGCCAGCACCGTGGCACAGGTTGGCGCCCGCGCGGCACTGGCGGCGCAGGATTCGCTGCGGGAGCGTACCGAGGAGACCGTCGTCCAGCGCGAGCGCTTAGAAGCAGCCCTGCAGGACTGGGGCGTGCCGCATTCCGAGGCGAATCACGTGTGGCTGCCGGCTCAGAATCTTGCCAGTCTTGGCACTCCGCAGGAGATAGCCGCCCGCCTCGCCGAACGCGGCGTGCTCGTTCGCGCCTTTAGCGAGGGAATTCGTATTACCGTTACTACCGAGGAAGAAACCGACACTTTGCTTAAGGCATGGAATGCAACCGTAGGAGGCTAAATGCGATCGCTTATTAACTTCGCCCTGAATGTCTTTGCCATTGCGGTGGCGCTGTGGGCCGTGGTCACTGTCATTCCCGGAATCTCCATCACTCCGGCCGAAACCGGAAATTTCATCGCCATTGCCATCGTCTTCATCATCATTAATGCCGTAGTCACGCCGGTGCTGCGCGTCCTTGGCGCACCGCTGACGTGCCTGACACTCGGGCTGTTCTCCCTCGTCATAAACGGCGCAGCGCTCATCATCGTGGAGTGGGCGCTCAATACGCTTGACCTCGGGATTGGCCACCTTGTCATCGACTCTTGGGGCGCCGCGATTATCGGCGCCATCGTGCTGTCCATCGTCAGCAGCGTCATCAATTTCTTTACTAGTCCGCTGCGCCAGCGCGATTAGCCGCCCGCAAAAGGTGGCAGAACGTCCACGCGGGTCACGCCGGCCAGGGGAGAATCCATGGCGGTGTTCCCAGCGCCGTCGATAAGAAAGCTACAGCGCCCCAGCACTTCTTTCAGGCTCATGCCGGCCGCAGTGGTGCCGGTATGGTCCTTGCCCAGCTGCACTACCAAATCACCCAAGGTAGCGGGGGCGTCTACCTGCTCAGAAGCCACCCCCGCGGCGGCGCGTGCGGCAGCGAAATAGTGAACGGTCAACATGCCTTCTACTATGCCTACGCACCCCTGCCGTGTCGAGACCGTGGGTAAACTAGCCGTCATGCGCACACCTGAAGCCCACGCGCGTGAAGTCGCCGCGGCCCTGCCCGTACGTCACGTAACCACCGTGGCCCTCAATCAGGCACAGGAAATGGTCTTAGCTGCGGATATCCGCGCTGATTTCCCTTCCCCGCGCTTTGATAATTCACAAATGGATGGCTACGCCCTCCCCCAGTGTGCGGCCGGGACTTACCAGGTAGGCCCCACCATCGCCGCCGGTACAGAGCCCGCCCAAGTGCTCCACGGCTCACTCAACGCGGCCTGCCCCATCATGACCGGCGCCAAGGTGCCGGAAGGAACTGCAGCCATCGTGCCCATTGAGCACTGCGAACCACAAGAATTCCTCGCCCCGGGTGACCGTGTCACCGTGCCGGAGACCTCACCTGGGCAATTCATCCGCCGCGCCGGCTCGGACTTAGAAGAAGGCGCCCTCCTGGCGGCCCAGGGCGATAAACTCACGCCGGTCCGCTTGGCCGCCCTTGCTTCCCAAGGCATCGCCGAGGTGGAGGTCTACCGCCCCGCCCGCATCCTGATTTGCACCGGCGGAGCAGAAATCGGCAGTGGTAGCGCCGCCATTCCTGACGCCAATGCGCCGTTATTGACGGCATTGGCCCGCCGCGCCGGCATCGACGTCGCGGGCTATACCACCACCGATGATGACCCGGAGGCCCTAACCCACGCTTTCGCAGACGCCATTGCGCAACATCACCCGGACGCCATCATTACCTCGGGCGGAATCTCTGCTGGGAAGTTTGAAGTAGTACGCCAAGTGCTCGATGGCTGGTTCGGCCATGTGGACCAGCAGCCCGGCGGGCCACAGGGTATCGCTACTTTCCACGGCACGCCGGTAATCTGTCTGCCGGGAAATCCCCTCTCCACGTTGGTAAGTTTCCGCCTCTTCGTTGCTCCGGCGCTGGGTTGGGCACCGGAGTCTTTCCGCGTTCCGCTCGCGGCAGGCATTGAAGGCCTCGCGCACAAAGAGCAATTTCGCCGTGGGCGCGTCGATTCCCACGCCCATATCCTCGGTGGTGCCAGCTCCCATCTGCTCGCCCAAGCGGCCGATGCCACCCATCTCATCCGCATCCCAGCCGGCCAACGCCTTGCGGAAGGCCAGGAAGTTGAGGTCTACCCACTATGAGCCCACAGCGCACCGCCATCGTCATCGTCGCTTCTACCCGCGCCGCCGCAGGAATCTACGAGGATCGATCCGGCCCCATCGCGGTGGAATTCTTGCGACGCAAGGGCTTTGACTGCCCCGATGCACGCATCGTCCCCGATGCCGATATTGCCGCCGCCGTTGCTGCCGCCTTCGCCGAAGAGCCCTCGGTCATCTTGACCTCTGGTGGCACCGGCCTGACTCAAGATGACAAGACGGTAGAAGCTGTCGCGCCGCATATCACCCGCGAGCTGCCTGGCATCGCAGTGGCCTTCTGGCAGAAAGGCTTGGAAAGCGTGCCCACCGCGGTGGCTTCCCGCGCGATTGCCGGTGTTAATGACTCCACCTTTGCTATGACGCTGCCTGGTTCCACCGGCGGGGTAAAAGACGGCTGTGCGGTTTTGGATAAATTAATTGTTCCGATCGTCGATATGTTAGAAGGAGTACATGAGCACTGATCCCTCCTATGTGGCCGAACAGACCGGCTGCACCATTGGCACGCTTTTGGGCGATCAGCCCCTTGAATCCCACCTTGCCGCTGCCAAGGAAGAGACCGCCACGGCCGCCATGGGTGCCGTTGTCACCTTTGAAGGCGTCGTCCGCGATCATGATGGCGGCCGGCCGAATGTCACCCTTCTTTCCTATAGCGCGCATCCAACCGCACCGGAAAAGCTGCAGGAAGTCACCGATTCTGTCGCGGCTAACCACCCAGTGCGCCTCTGGGCCGCCCACCGCACGGGGGATCTCAAGGTTGGTGACCTAGCCTTTGCCGTAGTTGCGGCCGCCGCGCACCGCGGCGATGCCTTTCGTGCGGCCGAAGAATGCGCCGATCGCGTCAAAGCCGAGGTCCCTATCTGGAAAGAACAAAGCCACGGCGATGGCTCCACTCACTGGGTGGGGCTGGAATGAGCATCCGCTATGCCCGCCAAGAAGCGCTCTGGGGCGAGGAGGGACAGCGCAAGCTCAGCGCAGCCCACGTGGCTGTTATCGGCGCCGGCGGCCTAGGCTCCCCCGCCTTGCTCTACCTGGCCGGTGCGGGCGTAGGCCACATTTCGCTTTTCGACGACGACGTGGTCTCCCCTTCCAACCTGCACCGCCAAGTCATCCACACCACCGCGGCCATTGGCACGCCGAAGACTGATTCCGCCGCGGCCGCCGTCCGCGCGCTCAATCCGGAGGTGGACATCACCTGCCATGGTCGCCTCGAAACGGCCACCGCCCTCGAGCAATTGCGCGGCTGCGACGTGCTCCTCGATGGCACGGATAATTTCGACGCCCGCTACCTGTGCTCTTGGGCCGCCCATAGCTTGGGCATTCCGCACATTTGGGCCTCTATCTTGGGATTCGATGCGCAAATGAGCGTCTTTTGGTCGGGCAAGGGCCCCGTGTACGAGGATGTCTTTCCCACTGCCCCTGCCCCAGGCGAGGTTCCTTCGTGCTCCCAGGCCGGCGTTCTGGGGCCGATCGTCGGCGTGGTGGGATCCGCGATGGCCTTGGAAGCCTTAAAAATCATTACCGGCGTCGGCACCCCGCTTATGGGCACGCTCGGCTACTACGAGGCCCTTTCTGGGACGTGGGAGTATATCCCCATCCGTTCCACCGGGGCGGAGCCTACCCAGCCGGACGATGCCCCCGAGGTCCGCGAGATCCCTGCTCACGCCATGCTTATCGATGTCCGCACAGACCCCGAGCGCGCCCAGTCTACCATTCCTAATTCAGCGCATCTTCCCCTCAACCGCATCCTCGCCGGTGAAAACCCCGATATCGCACGGGACGAGGTAGCCGTTATATATTGCGCCAGCGGCATCCGCTCCGCCCAAGCCGTCCACGCTCTGCGCGAGCGCGGATACTCACAGGTGGTTTCCCTGCGTGGCGGTATTAACGCGTGGTTGGAACAACAAGGAGCGTCTTAACGCGCCCCCGGCGAGTCGTCTAGACCCTTCTATTCTTGTCTTCTTTTCCGCGAACAAAGAGGAACCAGATCAGCGGTCCTAAGAAGGGCAGTGTGAAGGTAGCGACGATAAAGAGCACCTTCGCCGCAAGCGTGTACCCAGAAAAAATGATAGAAATTAAGGCCGCTATCCAGAACGCGACGAGCAAAAGGATGGGAAGGAACCCGAGGAACCACCACGTATCGTTAGGGTTAGTAGATTCCGCTGCTGCTAGGTAAAACTCCGAAGTGCTCATAGTGTCCTTTCGCCGAGTGATTTTTATCTTCGCTACAGAGCTTGACCACAATCACATCTCACTTGCCCTGTACATTTCCAAGATTAAGTCTGCGCCGCACCAGGCACATCATCCCCCGGTATGAAATGCCGCAGCACCACAAGAAGCAGGTTTTAACCCCAAGCCGTTTTCCGGTGCCCCGCCATGACCAAGTTCGGGTTAACACCATCCAGGGTGAGGCCTCCCGGGATAGCCGCACATAAGTAAAACGAGAAAACGGTAACTCCTAGCGTGAGCCAGAAGCTACCGAGGTATCGCCGAGTCATAAATTATGACGTTGGCGGAGACGGCGGGATTTGAACCCGCGGAGGAATAAACCTCGCCGGTTTTCAAGACCGGTGCATTCGGCCGCTCTGCCACGTCTCCACGTTGTATATCGAAGGCACTTTTCTTGCCCACGAAGCAACTTGGTCAGTGTACTAAATAGATGGCCTGGTTTCCCAAAAATCCACCTGTAGTTCTGAAATGCAGCCCCTTTCGTGGCGCAGGACACACCAGGTTCGTTAAATTGGGCCTATGACTACAGGAAAAATGAAGGCAATTGTCCAGACCGATCCTCAGGAGCGCCGGTCCCTAGAGCTCCACGAGGTCGAGGTTCCCCAGCTCCAGCCGGGCGAGGTGCTCGTCAAGGTGCAGGCAGCAGGCGTTAACCGCGGCGATATCCTGCAAACGATGGGAGCTTATCCGCCGCCACCGGGGGCGTCAGAAATCCTGGGCTTGGAAGCAGCGGGCATCATCACGGACGCCGGGGATACCGACTGGGAGGTGGGCACCGAAGTGGGCTGTTTGCTCGCTGGTGGTGGCTACGCCGAATACGTTGCGGTCCCACAGGGCCAGCTACTTCCTCTACCCCAGGGGTATAGCGTTGAGGAAACCGCGGCGGTAGTCGAGGTTGGATGCACCGTGTGGTCCAACCTAGGCATTGAGGCGGGGCTGCGCGAAGGCCAGCGTGTACTCATCCATGGCGGAGGAGGCGGCATTGGCACTTTCGCCATTCAGGTGGCTAAGGCGCTGGGGGCAGAAGTGGCGGTCACGGCCGGTTCCCAGGAGAAGTTGGAGCGTTGCCGCGAGCTGGGCGCCGACATTCTCATCAACTACAAGGAGCAGGACTTCTTAGATGAGTTAAAGGGAAGCTGCGATGTCATTTTGGATATCATCGGCGCAAAATACCTTGAAAAGAATATGAAGTGCCTAGCTAAGGACGGCAAGCTCATCATTATTGGCATGCAGGGCGGCACCAAAGCAGAAATTAATTTGGGAGCCATGCTGCCCAAGCGCCTGACCATCCAGGGGACGACGCTGCGGGCCCGCGATCTAGAAGACAAAGCGCAGATTGTGGCGGGCACAGTAGAAAATGTCTGGCCCATGTTGGAGGATGGCCGGGTAAAGCATGCGTTGCACGCCACTTACCCGCTTGCCGACGCCGCCCAGGCCCACGCCGCCCTAGACAGCGGCGAGGTCACCGGCACTTTGGTGCTTAGCGTTTAGGCCAAGGAAGCTACGACGCGGGTGAGGTGTTCGACGTCGTGATAAGTGTTGAAGGGGCCAAGCGCAACGGTAACGGCGCCGCCGATTTCCTCCACGCCCATCTCCGTTAGCAACGGGGTCTGCGGGGCAAGCGTGGTGACCAGCCCATTATCAAAGAGACGCTTGTACACGGTCTCCGCCGGAACACCCTTCACAGCAAAGGTAAGGCGCGGCAGGCGATCATCGGATGCGCCTGCGGCCGCCTCTCCCGTCACTCCGAGGATGTGTACGGCAGGCAAGGTGCTCAAGAAGGAATAAAGGTCCCCGCGCAGGTCCTCGAGGTAGGCGCTAAGCGCATCCATAGAGGTGCGCAGGCGCTTGCGGCGGGAGCCATTCTCCCCACCGGCGAGGGCGGCAAGATGGTCCACGAGTGGTCCGACACCGCCGGCCAGGCCAGAGGAAATTGGCGTTTCCAGCTTGCGAGCGCCCTTGCTGGCATGCACCGGATCGAGGGCATCGAGGCGGCGGAACATACGGGTATCGCGGAATACCAAGGCCGCTAGCTGCGGGCCGCCCAGCAGACCAAGGTCGAGACCCAAGATATCGGCACCGAGCTCATCGAAGTTGATGGGGCGGTAGGGGGCGATCGCAGAGACGTCGAGAAGCGTCCAGGCGCGAGAGCGTTCATGCACGGTGTCTATGATCTCAGCCGTCGGGGAGACCGTACCCAAAAGCTCGTGGGCGGCAGAGAAAGCGACGAGTCGCGTGGAGCCGTCGACAAGCTCGGCGAATTGGAAACCCGGCAACTCACCCGTACCTAAGTCCGGCTGGGCCCAGCGGGTTTCTGCTTTAACCTCAGAAAATGCTGAATACAAGGAAGGCGGGTCCAGCTTTGAGAGCACTAGTGAGGAATTGCTGCCGAGCAGCGGGCGCGCCGCATGCGCCAAGGACTGGTAAAGCACCGGCAGGGAGGGACCGAGCACCACGCGGTCTGCTTTGGAACCGGTCAGATCTGCTACGGCCATGCGCGCAGCGGTGTAATTCCCATCTCCTTCCAAGCGCCCCGGCGCAGGTGTGGCAGAGTGGGCGCCGCCCGGCCCTTCCTGGGGCGCCACCGCGGTAGACATACGGAAAGAGCGGGCCACGCCGGAGGCTACTCGCTCAGAAATCTGGGGAACCGCGTGCGCGTTGAGGTAGGTCCAACCATCAGATAGCCCGGTGTATAAACCGCGCACACTGAATACGTCATAGTGCGCCGAAGCTCCTGCTGGCATTTCGGTCCCTTCTTTTTTCGCGCTAGGCATCGCCACTCAGTGGCGGTCGATTCCCTACTGTATACGCGTTTGCCGCAAGTTTCCCAAATCTGGATTTTCGCTGAATATGGCCGTTTTCGCAGGCTAGCGGCGTGTAGTTCCCGTTTGCCCAGCCCGCGCGCTAGGGTGTTGAGCGTGCAAGATAACAATCAACTGCGCGCTGATATCGCCCGCATGACCTCCCAGCCAGATGGCGAGGCCACCCCAGCGTCCCAGTCCGAGACCCTCAAGGCCGCCTTCGCGGACCTTGCGCAGGGTGCACAGCAGCGCGAGCTGTGGTTCAAACTGGGTATTCAAGATATTAAGCAGCGCTACCGCCGCTCTGTCCTGGGCCCGTTTTGGATCACCATCGCCACCGGCGTGATGGCCCTCGCCTTGGGCCTTTTGTACTCCATGCTCTTCCAGATTACCGTTGCGGAGTTCCTCCCCCACGTCACCGTGGGCCTTATTATGTGGACCTTCATTTCGGGCTGTATCAAGGAAGGCTCCACCGTCTTCATTGATAATGAGGGCTTGATTAAACAGCTTCCCGCCCCTCTTTCGGTGCACGTCTACCGCCTGGTGTGGCGCCAAACATTATTTTTAGGCCATAACCTCATCATCTGGCTGTTGCTTATCCTCATCTTCCCGCGCAGTCTGGGTTGGGAGTTCTTCCTCTTTATCCCAGGCTTGGCGTTGTTGTTGGTCAACGGCGTGTGGGTCACGATGTTCTTTGGCATCATTGCCACCCGTTTCCGTGACGTAGCCCCGCTGCTGGAGGCTTTAACCCAGCTCTTGTTCTACGTCACCCCGATTGTGTGGATGACCAATACCCTGAAGGATCAGGGCGGTGCCGTGGCCGGGCGAGCCCGCATCGCGGAGATCAACCCGCTCTATCACTACCTAGAAATCGTCCGCGCACCCATGATCGGTGAGCCGGTAGCCGCCTACCACTGGTGGATCGTTATCGGCTGCACCGTGCTCGGCCTGCTCATCGCCGGCTTGGTCATGCGCAAGTGGCGCTTCCGCGTCAGCTACTGGGTCTAAGCCCACGCCCTGTACTTGTGGAGATTCCTCGAAAGGATACTGACTGATGGTCTCGATTGATACGTATAACGCGTGCGTGGACTTTCCCATCTTTGATGCCAAATCTCGCTCACTGAAGAAGGCCATGCTCTCTTCTGCCGGTGGTGCCATTGGCAAAAATGCCCAAAACACCGTCGTGGTGGAAGCCCTGAAGGACATTAACCTGCACCTGCGCGAGGGCGACCGCGTGGGTTTGGTGGGCCATAACGGCGCCGGTAAATCCACCTTGCTGCGCCTTTTGTCTGGGATCTATGAGCCCACCCGCGGTTCTGCCGATGTGCGCGGCCGAGTGGCCCCCGTTTTTGATTTGGGCGTAGGCATGGACCCGGAAGTTTCTGGCTACGACAACATCATTATCCGCGGCCTGTTTTTGGGCCAGTCCATCAAGCAGATGAAAAAGAAGATGGATGAGATTGCGGAGTTTTCTGAGCTCGGCGACTATCTCTCCATGCCGCTGCGCACCTATTCCACCGGTATGCGAGTGCGCTTGGCGCTCGGCGTGGTGACCTCCATTGAGCCGGAAATCCTGTTGTTGGATGAGGGCATTGGTGCGGTCGACGCCGCCTTCATGGCCAAGGCACGCGTACGCCTGCAGGAGCTGGTGAAGCGCTCCGGCATCCTAGTCTTTGCCTCCCACTCCAATGACTTTTTGGCCCAGCTATGCAATACCGCCTTGTGGATCGACCACGGTGAGATCCGCTCCGTAGGCGAGGTTTCCGAGGTCGTCGGTGAGTACGAAGGACCTGAGGTGGGCGACTACGTCCGCGACCTGCGCGAGCGTTTTGAAAATGAGGACACCAGCGGCAACTAGCTGAGCATATGCAGCAGCGGGTCCCCCCACACCCGTCACGTCCACCTGCACCCCTTCCGGCCGGTGATAGTCCACAGCGCTCAGGCGCGCACTGACCACCGGCCGGTTAATTTTTCCTGGGCCCGCAGGCTCTTCCTTTTCCTCGGTGCTAACGCGGTAGCCCAACTTTTCACTCACCCGGGCTGAGGCGCGGTTGGTTTTTATCCAACTGGTGCACAGCGAACCCGCATCGAGGTGCAAGAAGGAAAACGCCGCCATCGCCTGGCGGATAAGCGTGCCATAGCCTTGGCCTTGAAAGCGGTGCAGCACCCATGATGCAGTTTCTATTTCCCGTGCGGCCGCAAAATTTTCTGCCGCCAGGTCCACCACGCCTACTAATTCTTGGGTTTCTACCTGGCGAGCGATGAAATCCAAGGTCCACTTCTGGGGACACAGCTTCGCTCGGTGCTCCCATCGGTGCTGGGCCATGGCGGCGGGGGTATTCGTCTTCTCATCAAAAAGCCAGGGAAATGCATGTTCTGGAATGTCGTCGCCATAGATATCTTCCGCACACACCTGCGCTACCTGTGCGATGTCCTCATCGCGCATGACACGCAGGTCAACCCCGCGGCCCGTATCATCGCAGGCCCGAATGGTCACCGCAAAAGGCGGCCAGAAGTTTTCCATAGGCTTCACAGTATCCGCAAAACTGCGCCTATATCCACTTTTCGCTCCACCAATGCGGAGTGTTTCTGCGCTGGTCCCCCACCCCGGTGGCAAGATGAAACCCATGACTGCCACCCTGACTTCTACCGGTTCTACCGCCGCCGTCATTGTTACCCATCAGCGCGCCGAACTGCTGCGGGCATCGCTCGAACAGGTGGTACACCAAACCCACCCCGTGCAGTGGGTGATCGTGGTGGATAATGGTGCGGAAAATGCAGTGCGTGAACTTGTCGAGTCCATGGCGGGCGACCGCGGCGTCTACGTGCCTTCGGAGACCAACCTGGGCGGAGCTGGTGGCTTTGCGCTAGGCTTTCTCACCGCCCTTTCTTTGGGCGCGGATGCCGTGTGGTGTGCCGATGACGATGGCCGCCCCGCCGATCACACGGTCCTTGCGGAGCTGTATCGGGTGGCCGAGGCCAACCGTTTGCATGAGGTCTCGCCAGCGGTATGCAATATCAACGATCCCGACCAGCTCGCCTTCCCCCTGCGCCAAGGCCTAGTGTGGCGCCGACGGATGGATGAGCTGGAGGGCGTTTTCCTGCCTGGCATCGCATCGCTATTTAACGGCGCGCTGATTTCCGCAGCGGCCATGGAAATCATTGGTGTGCCAGACTACCGGCTCTTTATCCGCGGCGATGAGGTGGAATACCACCGCCGGCTGGTCAACTCCGGGCTCTCTTTCGGCACGGCGCTGACCACAAGCTACCTGCACCCAGATGGATCGGATGAGTTCAAGCCCATTTTGGGCGGCAAGATGCACACCCAGTTCCCAGAGGGTGAGTTCAAGCGGTTTTTCACTTACCGCAATCGCGGCTATTTATTGTGGCAGCGCGGCATGCGCAAGCTACTACCACAGGAATTCGCCCGCTTTGGTTGGTTCTTCCTGGTCCAGCGCCACGATCCGGCCGGCTTTCTCGAATGGCTCAAGCTCCACAACCGCGGGCGCAGGGAAGATTTCCGGCGCCCTAGCTAGGCCGAAGCCGAACTGCAGGGGCTGGGCAAGGGGGCGTCGATAAGCGCGGCACATTACCGCCACCACCGAGAGTTTGACGCCCCGCGCGCGCAGATTGGTCGGGCTCGATTCCCGTGGCGAGGTTATTTTTCTTTAAAAATGAAGGCCCTCTGAATGGCAAAATTGGTCACTGTGGCCACGCCCTGGGCGATGACAAAGGCGATGGTGTCTTTAAGCACGCCTTCTAAGCCAAGGGATAAAAGCGGCTCATTGAGCACCCAGTACAAGAAGTTTTGAACCGCGAAAGTGGAGGCGTACAAGATCCCCACGGTGACGGCCGTACGGCCGGAGACCTTAGCCCCAAAGGTCCACCGCGCATTAGCCAGGTAGGCGGCAATGGTGCCAAAAACCCAACCGATGGCCTTGGCGGCGGAACGGTGGAGTCCCACATACGTCAATAAAAGCGTCAGGCCATAGTCAATGGCGGCGGCACCTACACCCACGGAAATAAATCGCACCAGTTGGGTGTGCAGCGAGGTGGACGAAGGTTTTACTTCTACGGCGTCATCAGCGGAGTTAGTCACGAGTGAGTAGCCTACCCGCGCAAGAGCGCTCGGTACATGTCCAACCGATCCACCGGCGCGGCGGATTCGGCACCATAGGCGCCTATCCCCGCCAATTGCTGCAACGATGCCGCACATAACTCCCGCACTTCAGCCCCGGTCAGCGCCGAGCCATCGTCATTGACCCAGCCGAGGGCATCCATGGTGGTCTCCACGACGGAATCGGTCAGCTCCGCGCCCCCCATGCACGATAGGGCTAGCGCCATGGACCAAAAGGCGTCTTTGCCTTCATGGGTAACCTCGCGCGGCAGGCTGGCGAGCACGCGGGCAGTTTGCGGTGACAATTCGGTACCCCTGCTCAGGTCCATCGCCTGCAGCAGCGGAACAAAGTCATAGAGCTTGGTGCGCTCAATCAAATCACGCACAGGGGACGCTACCGCGGAAAGGACCTCATCGGTGACTTCTTGCCCGGTCAATTCCCGGTTGACGCTGGTTAATTCAAAGGGTGCAAAGAGCGAGCCCGAGCCGCCTACGCATAGCGCTTCCGGGGTGCCATTATCGCGCGGATAAATTTCAGCTACCACCAGCTCGAAGTCCCATAGCCCCCAGGCGAAGTCGATTTGATCGCCTTCGCGCCAGAGGAATTCGGAGGCCTGACGTTCCGGATCGATGCGCGGGCCACGCGCCTCGGTGTGTTCATAAAAGTGCCAGGGGGATTCCTCCTCCGGCAGGCCAAAGCAAATGCGCAGCACACGGTGCAACTCGGTGAAGGTCAGGGCATCGCTAAAGCCAATCTGGCGGTGCACCTCACCATCGGCGCGGATATTCGCAGCTTGGCAAATGATTGTTAGGGGCTCGCGTTTGAGGGATACCACGCTATTGGCGCGTTTGGCCCGCGCCTGTGCGATATCGGTGACCCCTGCGTTCATGGGCCCCACCATACGCAAGTTTTAGGAAGCTAGTTTTGCAATATCGCGCGCTTCCAGCTCACTAATCAGGAACGTCAGTGCCGCGCCAATGGCGCCCAGCAGGGTCCACGGCCGCTTGGCACCGCGCTTACGCAGGAACTTTACCATTCGGCGGGAAATTGCAACGTTCATCCAGCCGCCTAGGATGAGCAGCAGCACCACTGCGGCAAAAATGGCCCAGGGTTTGAGGCCCTGATCGGATGCATCCTGCGGGGAGCGCGGCTCATCACCATCCTGTTCCGCGTGCGCGTTGGTATAGGCCACCAGGGCACCAAAACCAAAGAAAGACAAGGTATAGGCAGTAATCAAACCGCCTTTGGATGTGATCCAATCTGGATAAGAGGTCGCGATACCCACAGCAGCGGCTTGGGTAATGCGGCCCGCCAGGGTGTCATCGAGGGCGTAGTTGTCTTGGCGCTGATCTTGTGTCTCGTGGTTGTTGGTCATAGCGACCACTTTAAGCGGCGGTAAGCTAATGCGCATGTACTCGGATAAGACAGAGCACATGACGCCAGCGCAGCAGGCGGCTCAGGATGTGCGTGCGGAAGACGATAAGCGCAACGGCCACTTCGAGGCCACGGAACACACCGATGTGCCGTTGAGTCCTTTCATGACTCGCCTAATGGCAGAGGAATTGCCCATGCTGGATTCCTCCTCGCGCGCTCGTGTCTATGACCTTTTGCGGGAGTACGATGGCCCGACTATTGAATCTCAGGAAGAGCTGCCGGAGGAAATCCGCGCGCTTATGGATCTATAAACGGACACATTCGGGCAGTACAAGCGTCCGTTTTGTTCTGAATATCACTCGCGTCACTCCGTCTACCCTCGTGTGAGCTAGGTAGGCTAGGGAGGCGACACAAATCCGTCGAGCAAAGAGTAAGAGATGGAATTACATACCACTGAAAAGTCCCTGCACGGCTGGGGCCGCACCGCCCCGACGACCGCCCATGTTCTCGCCACCGAAGACGTGGACGTGGTCAAGAAGGCCGTGGCCCAGGTTGCAGAAGATAACTCGGATAAGCCCGCCCACCTGCGCCGTGGCGTCATTGCCCGCGGCATGGGCCGCTCCTACGGTGACCCCGCCCAAAATGGCGGCGGCTTGGTCATCGACATGCAAAAGCTCAATAAGATCCACTCCATCGACCCGGAGTCCGCTCTGGTGGACGTCGATGGTGGCGTCACCCTAGACCAGCTGATGAAGGCTGCCCTGCCTTATGGCCTGTGGGTTCCGGTTCTGCCGGGTACCCGCCAGGTCACCATCGGTGGCGCAATCGGCCCGGATATTCACGGCAAGAACCACCACTCCGCCGGCTCCTTTGGTAACCACGTGGTCTCCATGGAGCTGCTCGTGGCCGATGGCCGCGTGCTGCACCTGACCCCGGAAGGCTCCGAGGATGACCCCAGCGGCGACCTCTTCTGGGCCACCGTTGGCGGCATGGGCCTAACCGGCATCATCCTGCGCGCCACCATCCGCATGACCAAGACGGAAACCGCTTATTTCATCGCGGATACGGACCGCACCGATAACTTGGATGAAACCATCGCCTTCCACTCCGATGGTTCCGAGCACAACTACACTTATTCTTCCGCCTGGTTCGATGTCATTTCCCCAGAACCAAAGCTGGGTCGCTCCACCATTTCCCGCGGTTCGCTGGCCACCTTGGCACAGCTGGAAGAGCTAGCCCCGAAGCTGGCTAAGGATCCGTTGAAGTTCAATGCGCCGCAGCTGATGACGGTGCCGGATATCTTCCCGTCCTGGACCATGAATAAGCTTTCCCTCTCCGCTGTGGGCTTGGCATACTACACCATGGGTGCACCGGCCAAGAACCAGGTCAAGAACCTGACGCAGTTCTACCAGCCGTTGGATCTCATCGGCGAGTGGAACCGCGGCTACGGTTCCAAGGGCTTCTTGCAGTACCAGTTCGTGGTACCGACCGAGGCCGTGGAGCCGTTCAAGGAGATCATCCGCGATATGCAACGCTCCGGCCACTACTCGGCCCTCAACGTGTTCAAGCTCTTCGGTGAAGGCAACCGCGCGCCGCTGTCCTATCCAATGCCGGGTTGGAACGTCTGCGTGGACTTCCCCATCCGTCCGGGCCTGGGCAAGTTCCTGGATGACTTGGACCGCCGCGTGATGGAATTCGGCGGCCGCCTCTACTTGGCCAAGGAGTCCCGCACTTCCGCGGAGAACTTCCACAAGATGTACCCGGGCATGGAGGGCTGGCTGAAGACCCGCAATGAGATCGACCCGACCGGCGTCTTCGCCTCCGATATGTCCCGCCGCCTCGAGCTGCACTAATCACTGGAAATAACACCTTTAAGGAGATTTACTGACCATGCTTAATGCAGTAGGCCAAGCACAACACATCCTGCTTCTGGGCGGCACCTCTGAGATCGGCCTCGGCGTCGTCTCCGAATTCCTGCAGCGCAGCCCCGCCAAGGTCACCCTGGCTGCCCGACCGGAGTCCCCGCGCATCGCCCAGGCCAAGGCAGACCTGGAATCTCGTGGCGCTGACGTGGAGGTTTTGGACTTCGACGCCACTGACTTTGACTCCCACCCAGAGGTAATCAATAAAGCCTGGGCACGCGGCGATGTAGACGTGGCCATCGTTGCCTTCGGCACCCTGGGTGACCAGGAGGAGCTGTGGCAAAACCACGACAAGGCCGTCGCCTCCGCGCAGACCAACTACACCGCCCCGGTTTCCGTGGGCGTGCTTCTGGGCGAGAAGTTCAAGCACCAGGGCCACGGCACCATCGTCGCCATGTCCTCCATGGCTGGCATGCGCGTGCGCCGTTCCAACTTTGTCTACGGTGCTTCCAAGGCAGGCGTGGACGGCTTCTACATCAACCTGGGAGAGGCTCTGCGCGGCACCGGCGCCAACGTGCTGGTTGTCCGCCCAGGCCAGGTTCGCACCAAGATGTCCGCCGAGGCTGGCGACGCCCCGTTGACCGTCAACGTCTCCGATGTTGCCGAAGCCACCGTGAAGGCCGTGCTCGATGGCAAGCAGTCCATCTTCGTGCACCCGCTGTTTGAATACGTTTCTTTGGCATTCAAGTTCATCCCGCAGGCCATTTTCCGCAAGCTGCCGTTCTAAATCACCGCGGTTTCTGCACTGGCGCCTGCCAGCCGCCTCGCCCCCGCTTCTCCTTCTCGCTGCACGCCCGCGGCGGGGAGGGGCGGGGGCGGTGGTGTATAAGGGGGCGTCGGAAAGCAAGTGTTTTCCTGCCCGCGCCAAATCTGGGTTGTGGCGCTTGGGTATGCGAAACTAATGGGCATGACAAGCACAGCTATACCCACCCAGTCAACGCCCGTGAGCGAAAATCCGCGCACCGAGGCCTACCGCGCCGATGCGCTGACTCATCGCGCGACCCTGCTGGGTATTGTGTTGACCGCGCTAGCCAGTGGTGTGGTCACGCTGCTGGGCTGGTTTGCCTTCAAGACGGTATCTCTGCCTTCTTTTAATACCTCCATGGTCACCCGCGCGCTGAGCACGGTGGGCGTGGTGGTCACGCTGGCTCTAGCCGGCGGGCTGTGCGTGTGGTGGCTTTATGACCACTACAAGGATTCCTTTACTCGGCCGCGCTGGCGGGTCTGGCTGACCTACGCGGTCACCTATCTCTCCCCCGCGCTGCTGACCTTGGCTGCCGTGGGTCTGCCGCTGTCCGCCTCCCGTTTGTGGCTCGACGGCGTGCAGGTGGATCAGGCTTTCCGCACCCAGTTCCTCACCCGCTCAGTGGATGAGATGGGCTATGCGGATATGAACTATCAGGATATGCCGTCCTTTTACCCCATTGGCTGGTTCTGGCTGGGCGGCCGCTTGGGCGCGCTATTGGGCATTCCGGGATGGGAGGTCTACCAGCCCTGGGCGCTTATCTCCATCGCTGTAGCCGGCTGCATTTTGGTGCCCCTCTGGCAGCGCCTCACCAGCTCCCTACCGGTCGCCACCGCCATCGCCCTAGTCACCACCGCGATTACGCTCACCATCGCGGCCGAGGAGCCCTACTCCGCGGTCATCGCCATGGGCCTGCCCACCGTCGCAGTGCTCAGCGCCCGCGCCTTCCGTGGCTCTTGGCTCTCCACCCTGGGTGTGACACTCTACCTGGGCAATTCCGCCACGTTCTACACGCTTTTCACCGGTGCGGCCGCGCTCACCGTGGTCAGCCTCATCGCGCTCTTTACCGCGCTATATGAGCATACGTGGCGCCCCATCGTGCGCTTGGCGGTAATGGCGGCAGGCTCCATTGCCATTGCGCTCATCGCCTGGGGCCCCTATGTATGGGCGGTCATGCACTCGCCAGTACCGCTGCAGACCACCGCGCAGCACTACTTGCCGGAGGAAGGCACCCAGATTCCGGTGCCATTTTTGTCCTTTAGCATTGTGGGCTTCCTCTGCCTTATGGGACTTATCTACATGGTCATTCGTCTCAATGACCAAGAGGTGCGCGCGCTGGGCATCTCCCTCATTGGCAGCTATCTATGGATCGTTGTGTCTATGGTGGCAACGCTGGCCGGCACCACGCTGCTGAGCTTCCGCCTCGAAATCATCGTGGTACTCCTTTTTGCTACCGCCGGTGTCCTAGCCTTAGCCGAGGTTCGCCTCTTGGGCGTACACCGCCTCTACCCGGCGCGCTTCTCCCATACCACCAATAAGCAAATCACCGCGGTCTTGGGCATTATCCTTGCCCTGGCCGGCGTCTTCTATGCGCAGCAGATTCCGGAGGCCAACGAGGACGCCATCGACCACGCTTATAGCGATACCGATGGCTATGGCGAGCGCGCCGACCGCTTCACTAGCGATTCTGCTCATTACTACCTGGATATCCACAACTTCATCCAGGACCAGGGCTATACGCCGGATGACACGGTGGTGCTTACTGATGAAAAGATCTTCATGTCTTACTACCCTTATTGGGGTTTCAACGCCTTTACCAGCCACTATGCCAATCCACTGGGTGAGTTCAGCACCCGCAATGAGCAGATTGAAACCTGGGCCAACGATTCCTGGGACATGAAGCCGGATGAGTTCCGCAAGGCCCTGGATTCCGCTGCGTGGCGCAGCCCAGATGTCATGATCTTCCGCGGTGATTTAGAAAATAAGGACGATGGTTTCAAGCTACATTTGGCAGAAGATATCTACCCCAATCAGCCGAATATTCGCTATCGCGCGGTCTTCTTCAACGCCGATGTCTTTGACAAGGGCTGGAAGCTAAAGCAGACCGGCCCCTTCGTAACAGCCGTTCGCACCAAGTAAGTTCACCCACACTTCCCGCCCGCGGCAGGGTGTGCCCGCGGGCGGAGAGGGTTATCTGACGTAGACTAATCGCCGTGTCAGATAGCCTCACTACGAATTCCACCCAAGCGCGACCTGCTAGCTCCCGCTTCACCGCCGCCCCCGCGGGCCTGCGGTGGACCGCGATCATTGCCGGACTGATTGGTTTCCTGTGTTTTGTAGCCACCCCGCTACTGCCGGTGACCCAAACTCAGTCCTCTTATGACTGGCCGCAGCATGATTCCGTGCAGTCCATCAACGCGCCACTCATTTCCGTGGCGCCGGAGGATCTTCAGGCCACCATCCCTATCTCCGCAGTCGATGAGCTGCGTGAGGGACAGTCCATGGTCTACGGCACCGTCCCTCCGGAGTCCAAGAAAGCCTCCAACCGCGGCCTTTTTGTCCGCGCGAATGAGGAGGGCCTTTCCGTTGTCTCCTTGGATGAGGTTCTGCTTACCCTCAACTCCAAAGAGGTAGCCAAGCTCCCCAAGGACGCCAAGATTGAGATTTCCGCTACGGGCGATGGCACCAGCGTGCGCGTGGGGGATCATGAAAAGACCACCGAAGAGGATCTGCGCCCGCAGGTCACCGGTGTCTATACCGAAATAGACGATAAAGCGGACGTGCAGGCCCTGCTTGACGACGGCCTCAATGTGCACGTCGATATCAACTCCCGCTTCACCTCCTCCCCGACGGTGCTCAAGACCATCGCCATGTGGCTGGGCACCGCCATGGTGGTCGTATCCCTGTTCTGCCTATGGCGCATCGACCGCCTCGATGGCCGCCGCTTTGGCTTCATGCCTAAGACGTGGAAGAAGGTGCGCCCGCTCGATGGCGTGGTGGCCGCCGTCTTGGGATTTTGGTATATCTTCGGCGCCAATACCTCCGATGATGGCTTCATCTTCTCCATGAGCCGCGTCTTCGATCACGCGACCTACATGGCCAACTACTACCGCTGGTACGGCGTGCCAGAGGCGCCCTTCGGCGCCCCCTATTATGACCTGGTTGCCGTTCTCTCCCAGATTTCCACCGCCTCGGTCTTCGTGCGCTTGCCCGGCCTGATTTCTGGGCTCATCATCTGGTTTATCCTCTCCCGCGAGATACTCCCGCGCTTTGGCCAGCTTGTCGACGGCCGCCGGGTCGCTCACTGGACCGCGGCGCTTATGTTCTTGGCCTTCTGGCTGCCCTATAACAACGGCACCCGCCCCGAGCCCATCGTGGCGCTTGGCGTGATGTTTACTTGGGCCTCTTTTGAGCGTGCCATTTCCACCCACCGCCTGCTCCCGGCGGCCGTGGGCACCATCGCCGCAACCATCACCTTGGCCGCCGGCCCCACCGGCCTCTTTGCCGTGGGCGTTTTCCTGGTCAGCCTGCCGCACCTCTTCCGCGCCATGGCCGAGCGCGTACCGTCCATGGGCGGTGGCACCTTGGGCTGGCTCGCGCTCATTGCGCCATTCCTTAGCGCTGGCACCGCCATCATGGTTGCCGCCTTTGGTGACCAGACGCTATCGACCGTGCTGGAGTCCACCCGCGTGCGCTCCGAGGTTGGCCCCTCCCTGCCGTGGTACGCGGAGTACGCGCGCTACTCCACCCTCTTCCAGGAATCGGTGGATGGCTCGCTCACCCGCCGCTTCGCGGTCTTCACCATGCTCTTCTGCCTAGTGCTCATCGTGGCGGCCTTCATCAAAGACCGCCGTGTCGTCGGTGCTGCCGTTGGCCCGACCCAGCGCCTGCTCATTATTGTGGCGCTGTCCATGTTCTTCCTCATGTTCACCCCCACCAAGTGGACCCACCACTTTGGCATCTACGCCGGCGTGGCCGGTGTTATCGCCGCCCTCGGTGCCGTGGTGCTCTCCCAATTCGCACTGCGCTCGCCGCGCGCTCGCACCTTCGCTATCGCCGCGGTGGTCTTCTTATTGGCCATCTCTTTCGCCGGCTGGAACGCTTGGTGGTACGTTTCCTCCTTTGGCATCCCGTGGTGGGACCGTACGGTGCAATTCAAGGCCATCGAGGCCAATAAGGTGCTCCTTGCCATCGCGCTGGTCATCTTCGCCATCGGCATAGTGCAGTCCCTGCGCCATAGCTACCGCAAGTCCCAAGCAGAAGAGGCCGGCACCCTGGCGGAATTTGAGAAAAATGCCGCCGCTAAGGTTTCGCGCTCCGCCGGTATCATGTCCGCGCCCATCGCCTTGGCCTGTGCCATCGTGATAGCGCTATCGTGTGCTTCCTTTGCCAAGGCCACCGTCTCGCAGGCGGATTCCTACTCCGTGGGCAAGGGCAACGTGGCCTCCCTGCGCGGCAATACCTGCGCTCTGGCGGATCAGACCATGGTGGAGACCAACACCAATGATTCCTTCCTGACCCCGGTTGAAGGCGACTTGGGCGATTCCCTGGTGGACCAGGACGAGACCCACAAGGGCTTCGATCCAAACTTCATCCCTGAATCCATCGAGCCGGAAAACCAGAATTCCGCCTCCGTAGGTGCCATCGCGGATGGCTCCAGCGACTCCTCCTCCGATAGCGCGGAGACCGCTACCTCGGGTGCGGATACCGAATCCGGCGGTAACAGCGATTCCGCTGATTCCCAGGAGACAAAGAATAAGCAAGACAAAAAGGACAAGAAGTCCAAGGAAACCACCAATACCTCGGAGGGTGGAGTACGCGGCACTGAGGGTGTCAATGGCTCTACCATGCACCTGCCGTTCAACCTGGATTACACCAAGGTCCCGGTGCTCGGCTCCTATTCCGAGGAGCAAGACTCCACCTCTGAAGTGACCACCAAGTGGTACAACCTGCCAGAGGCCAAGGACAATACTCCCGTGCTCGCCGTATCTGCAGCCGGCAATATCTACCACCACGACGTCAACGGGGTAGAGCAGGAAGGCATGAAGCTTAGCCTCGAGTACGGCACCATCGATGACTCCGGAAAGGTCACCAATACTGGCGAGGAAGAACTCTCCGCCGTCGGTGCCACGCCAAAGTGGCGCAACCTGCGCCTGCCACTGGATAAGTTGCCAAAGGATGCCAACGTGGTGCGCCTGGTAGCAACGGATGACTCCACCGATGAGGATGACTGGCTGGCCTTTACTCCGCCGCGCGTCCCAGAGCTGGACACCATCAATAACCAGTTCTCCAAGGACACCCCGGCGCTATTGGACTGGGCCGTAGCCCTACAGTTCCCGTGCCAGCGCACCTTTGACCACTTTGCCGGCGTCACGGAAATCCCGAAGTATCGCATCCTGCCGGACTCCTCGGCACAGACCTCGCTGACGGACTTCCAGTCCTTCTCTGGTGGTGGTGCCATGTCCACCGCGGAGGCGGTCAACTACTCCTATGAGATCCCGAGCTACCTCAATAATGATTGGGCACGCGACTGGGGTGCCATCGAAAAGTACGAACTGCGTACCGATTCACAGGGCAATGCCCCAGTGCCAGCCGAGATTGATTATGAGGACATTACCCGTTCCGGACTGTGGAAAGACTCCGAGATGAAGATTCGCCCCGAGGGCGAGGAGTAACCTCCCCAGCGGCCGCGCCCTGATCCTGCTTCGGGGCGCGCAGGCGCCGCACGATCCAATCACCTACGAAAAAGAGCAATAGTGAAACGCCAAAGAGCGGCGCGATGATTGAGTAGGCCACCACCCCCGCCAGCACGGCGGGGGTAATTTTTAGCTCGGGCAGGCTGCGGCGCGGTTTCTTCCACCACATCCACAGGCCCGCAATGCTCACCACGAGCAGGCCGAGGGCGAGTACCGCCAATGCAATCTGGCTATAGATTCCAAAAAGCGTCCCCATGTGCAGCTGGATGAGCCACGAGGTTAGCTGTGCCGCAAGCGGCCAGTCGGCCGAATTGATGCGGTCGATGACCTCCCCGTTCGGAATAACCGCCACGGCGTCGCTGCGTAACTTGAAGGCCGCACGAGCCTCCCGCACGCCCCACGCATCGCCGGGTTTTTCCGGTGGGGTCATTTCCAGTACCCCGGTCAAACCCTGGCTACGGGCGGTCGATTCTGCAGTTTGGGCTCCGGCGAGTTCTGCGGCATCGTGGTTTCCCGTATGCCCAGCGTGCCCCGCGTGCCCCACGTGCTCGGCGTGGTTGGCATGCTCCCCCGCCCCAGTGCTAGCCCCCGCTTCTGCAACGGAGGTGGCCACGGACGGTTCCTTCCAATTAAGTTCCTCCCGCACCTTGCCAATACTTGTGCCCGCTACCAGCGACCATGTCAGGCCAGTAACCGTAAGAAAGAGGAAGCCCGGCAACAACCAGGCACCCACGCGGGCGTGCAGCGCCAGTACCTTAGAGGGCTGCTTCTTATTCCTTTGTTTACGCTTGAGCCACAGGTAGAGACCGAGGATGCTCAGCGCGCCGAGCCACGAGGCCGCAAGTTCGGCATAGAGACGGCCAGGCTCGCCCAACCATAGGGTGCGGTGGCCATTAGAGGCCCACGTACGGAAAGGCAGCGCCCGCGAGCCGCCATATTGTTGTAGTTCCCCAGTGATGTGCAGGTCCACCGGGTCTACAAAGACAGCGTGGGTATAGCTGGAATTGGGGGCGGTGGAGTCGTCGAAAAGCACGCGGGTGGTCTCCTGCGGGTCTTCGGAAGGCTCGACTCGAACCACGGTCCCATCCGGGTGCTGGCGCTGGGCGGCGGCAATCTGTTCATCAAGGCTGCGCGGGCTGCCTTGCGCGGTGGCTGTCACCTCATCGTGGTAAATCCACGGTTCAAAGGTGGGCGCCAAGGCATAGAGAAACCCGCTTAACGCTGCGACGATGAGAAAGGGCGCAATGATTACGCCGGCGAATTTATGCAGGCGCGATAGCGCGCCATGAGTGGATATGGTCATGCGGAACTAGTCGCGATCCTATTGAAACTAGTTCCCTTTTAGCATGGAACCTCCAGGCAATTGTTATTTTTCTAGCTCTCCTGCCAGGAACGCGGCCGCATCCCGCACGCGCTGACGGGCAACCGCCGGGGTAGACACGCGGTGGGTAGAGACATAATCGCGCGCCACGGCGCCGGGCACAGAAACACGCGCAGCAATCTCATCCTCGGTCGCGGTCTGCACGAAAGTCACCGGGCAGAGCTTAGAAAGGTCCGCCGGAATTGCATAGCCGGCACGGAGGTCATCCGGCAGATTTTCCAGGGCACCGAAATCGGGGAAGGTGAGCAGGAGGGCGTCGGCAGGCGCAAGCGCCGCCAGTGCCCCGCCGGAAGAATATCCCCAAGTGGTAACGCTGGAAGCACCCTGCTTGCGGGCATAGTCGATGGCGTACTGCACGGCAGTGACCATCTCCGCCACGGTGTGCGCAGGCGCGAGCGGATAATCCACATCAATGATGGTGGTGCCAGATAGCTGCGCGGCGGCTGCTACCTCAGGGCGCCATTGCATCTCTAGTGCCTGGCCAGCACCGCGCCACCAGCCGCCCGAGTGGAGCGACACCGCCCAGCGGCCGGTGGACTTTGTGGGCCGAAAAATGGTTCCCACCTCGGACTCTTCCACGCTGATACCCTCCGTGTACGCAGTGCCCGGTAGCGCATGGTCCACCGCAGTACCGAGCACCATCATTGCCGCGTGTGTAATCCGGTCCGGCAAAAGCGCGCAATATTGATCCGCCTCAGGAGAGCCGCTCCCGGCCCACGGTGGGCGGAAATCCGGGGTGTCATAGTGGGCATCGATATAGGCAATGAGCTGCTCGAGCTGCTCCTTGTCGTCCATCTGACGGTCCTGGCCGCCGATGTGCCACTCCTGGCCAGGCTCCAGCGGGCGGTGCGGATCCTGGTTAGCATCTGCGTTAGTCATGCCACCGAGCCTACGCGCACCGCCTACCGGCGGAAAGGTCTACCAAATGGTGACGCGATCCTCCGGCGCAATGTACATGGCAGAATCCTCTGCCACGTCAAAGGCCTCGTAGAACTCCGCAATATTGGCCGCAATGAGGTTGCAGCGGAACTCCGCCGGCGAGTGCGGGTCAATGGCTAGGTACTGGGTGGCCATCTCCGGACGGATGGCGGTACGCCATACGCGGGCCCAGGACAGGAAGAAGCGCTGCAGGCCATTGTAGGTATGCTCAGCCAGCTCTGGCTCGGCACCGTCTACCTCGAACTTTTCCTCCTTGCCCTGCAGGTCGATGCCCTTATCGGCGCAGTAGTTCTTAAAAGCCACCACGGCGATACCCAAACCACCCAGGTCACCGATATTCTCGCCCAGGGTAAAGCTGCCGTTCACCCCAGTAGATTCGATGCCGGCCTCCTTGAGCACCGTCGGTACCTGACCATTGAACTGCTCTACCAACTTAGCGGTGAGCTTTTCAAAGGCGGCGCGGTCCTCATCGGACCACCAGGAGTTCAGGTTGCCCTGACCATCAAACTGCGAGCCTTGGTCATCAAAGCCGTGGCCAATTTCGTGGCCAATGACGGCACCAATAGCGCCGAAGTTTTCTGCGGCATCGGCCTCCGGGTTATAAAACGGCGGGCGCAGGATTGCCGCCGGGAAGGTGATGTCATTGACCACTGGGTTATAAAAGGCGTTGACCGTCTGCGGGGTAGTCACCCACTCATCGCGATCGGCCGGCTTGCCAATCTTGGCCAGCTCGAAGTCGTGAGAAAAGGCAGAGCCGGCACGCGCATTAGCCAACAGGTCCGCGCCCTTGCCGGAGACCTCAAGGCCGGAATAATCGCGCCAGGAATCCGGGAAGCCAATCTTGGCCTTGAACTGGGAAAGTTTCTCCAAGGCACGCTCGCGGGTGGTCGGGGTCATCCACTCCAGCTGAGAGATGCGCTCGCGGTAGGCAGCAATGAGGTAGGCCACCAGCTCATCCATCTCGCGCTTGGAGGAGTCCGGGAAGTGCTTATCCACGAATACCTGACCAATCTCTTCTCCCACGAGGGACTCAGCCAGGCCTACCGCGCGCTTCCACCGGTCGCGCTGCTGGGTGGCGCCGGAGAGCTTGGTGCCGTAGAACTCAAAGTTCTTCGCGCCTACTTCCTCCGGCAGCATGGCCGCGCGGGAGCGCAGGATGTGCCAGGTGGCCCACAGCTGCCAATCGGCCATGCGCTCGGAGGTAAAGAGGCTCTCGAAGTGCTCGAGGTAGGACGGCATCATATTGACTACGCGGTGCTCCGGCAGGTTGCCGCCGGAGAGCACGGCCCGCGCCATAGCGGGCAGCTCGCCAAACTCACACGGGTTATAGGTCTTGACCGCATCGCGGGTGGAGACCACATCCCAATGGCCAGCGGCAAGTTCCTTTTCCAAGCCCACGATGCGCTGGGCGGCTACCTCGGCGCCTAGGCCAAAGAGGCGGGCTGGGTCGAGGAACTCCAGCATCTCTGCCACATGCTTTTCATAGGCGGCCAGCGTTTCGGCGTGGGCTTCCTCGCGGTAATAAGCCTCATCCGGCAGGCCCAGGCCGGATTGAATGACATAGGCAATGGCGTCCTCGGAACCAGAGTCCTTAGATACCCAAAAGGTCACCGGGGAGCCGACACCGGTGCGCTCGAGTTCACCCAGGCGTTGCGCTAATTCCTCTGGGTCGGCCGCGCTCAGGCGGTCCAGATCCGCATCCAATGGAGCCATGCCGGCCGCATTAACCCCTTCGGTATCCATAAAGGAGGCATAGAGCTTGCCCGGTCGGCCATTGTCCTTTTGCACGATATCGTGGACGAGTTCTTCGGCCTCGTCGCGCAGCGCGTGGAAGGTGCCGTCCACGCCGCGATCATCGGGAATGACGTGGCTTTCCAGCCAGGGTCCATTGACTAGTTGATAAAGATCTTTCATGCTTGCCACTCTAGGGCAAAGCGACAAGATAAGGTGTGGTCCATGAATTTTTATCGCTTTCCTCCAGCGCAGCCGCGGCGCCTTTTCTGCGCAGTCATTGCGTTCGTGGCGGTGGTTCTTGCCCTGCCCATGATCGTGCAGGCGGCGCTGGGGGATTCTTCCGCAGACGTCGAGCAGGTCACCCTAGCCGAGCCCAGCCAGGACTGGGAGATTGACGTTCCCGATCTTTATTGCGAGCGCGACTATGAATCCCTCGCCAGCATCGGCTGGAACTGCGGCGATGTCAGCGTACAAGCCACCCTTACCGAAGATGCCAAAGACGATGCCACCACCTTGCGCCGCATGGTCCGCGCCCTAGCCATGGCGCCCTTGCCGGCCGATGCCCCTACCTTCGACGGCACTAACGGGGCACTCCTGCTTGCCGACGCCCCCTCCTCCACCGCCGCCCTCTCCCTCGACGGCACCGGCGAGGACGAAAACAAGGATTGGGTGGTCACCGTGACCGGCAAGGGTGAGCAGGCCCGCGCCACCGCCTCCCGCATTTGGCATGCCTTCGGCCAAAAGGATCTACCCGCCGATGCCGATTCAGAATTCGCTGATTTCTCCGGGGAGTTGATGTTCTAGATGTCTAAGCTCTTTCGCACCACGCTGTGGATCTTATCCGCCATTGGACTCATCGCCTTCTTTTTCCAGACGCTAAGCACATTTTTGATTTCTCCCCTGATGGGCCTGCTCAGCCTGCTCATCGCCGCCATACTCGTGGCGCTGGTCATCTACCTGCTGCAACGCAGCCCCATGTGGGCCCGCCCGGCGCGCCTATGGGCCACGCTGGCTTTCCTTTGGGGCGGCGGAGTAGCCGTTGCCTTGGCGCTTATCAGCGCTGGGCCGGTCATGCAGCTCGCCATTGGCTCCGGCTGGGTCGACGCCATGATGTCGTGGAGCGGTGCCTATCCGGAAGAAATTTCTAAGGCCACCGGCGTAATCTTCGTGCTCATGTCCTTCCGCCAGCTCAACCGCCCGTGGCACGGCTGGATGGTGGGCGCAGTGGTGGGCCTTGGCTTCGAGGCCTGCGAAAATCTCCTCTACGGCGCCATGGGCGCCACCATGCATCCTGATAGCGATATCCAGGGGCTTTTTGAAATGTGGGGCCTGCGCCTTATCGCCGGTCCTGGCCTACACGTATTGCTCACCGCGCTGGCCAGCTGGGGCATCGGCTGGGCACTCTATGCCGCCGCCAAACCCTGGTGGTGGCGCATCGGAGTCTTCCTCGGCGCCCTAGCCGCCTCCTTTACACTGCACTTCTGCTGGAATTACCTGCACGATTCCGAGGTGGCCTCGATCATCCAAGCCGTTGTCGTGGCGCTTATTCTTTACCCGCTGAGCATCTGGCTGGTGCTGCGCGGTAATAAGCTTGCCAAAACCGACGAGAGCTACAGCCACAGCACCGCCGAAGACGCCCTCGCCTTCATCCGTTAGCACTTGCACAAAATTATTGAGGTACCCAAGTTTCGTTTTAATAAGCGGGAAAACTTGGCGTACGTCACTCGACTATTTCGCCATCGCTGCAGCCAAGAAGCTTCGTAATTCTTGTCCCAGGTTTTCTAAGTCCGTGCAAGCAAAATGGCCAGGGTTCCACACCAAATACAGCGGTACCCCTTGCAGACTTTCATTCCCTGCGGTGATTCCTAGCGGTACCAAATCAGATTCCGCAATTTCAGTACATATAGCCAACGCTCTTCCCGCTTTAGCCAGAGCCAATAAGGTTGCGGTGTCATCGCATTCAATTACTTCTCCGAGCGAGGCACCGACAGTGCCGAGGAAAGCATCAAAGAGCGTCCGAGACACGCTTCGGTGAGTAGGTAGCGCCAATCTATATTGGATTAGCTGCGAAATATCAACACTACTTTGATGTGCGAGCTCACAATTTGGAGCTACCCAAACCCGAATAGGTGCATACCCCAATGTGTGGAAACTTAGGCCTTCCCGCGGCGGTAGCGGCGATACCACTGCGTCAGCGCTACCTTCCAAAGCCTTAAAAGCCGCATAGTGTTCTATCGGTTGAGTAGTAAGGACTGGAGTTCCTACTCTTGCGGTGGCAATCAGCGGAGCCAAAAGGGTGGAAATAGTAGTTTGCGTTGCTGCTATAGTTAGCTGCTTCACGGAACCGTGCCGCAGACTATCCGCGGCTTGCTCAGCTCTGCGGTTTTCGGCATAGAGACGGCGGCATGAAGAAACAAGAGAGCGTCCCGCCTCATTGAGCCGCAGTGCGGAACTGGAGGAGCCGCCAGCACTAGTTCCCCGCTCCAACAGCTCTAAACCAACTTCTTTCTCAAAGCGTCGCAATTGACGGCTAAGTGCCGGTTGAGTGATGCCAAGTCGGTCCGCTGCCGCCGTTACTGTGGGTGAATCCGCCAGGGTAAGGAAATATTTGACGCGTTGAATATCCACCCGACCATTTTAACCACTGATTATGTCTAATGGTAATGAAACTATGACATGTTAGGCATTAGACAGGCATGGCATCACAAATGGATAATACGCAGGGTGATTTACTCCACATTTTTCGAGGAGTGACCGTTATGTCTCATCGCCACGTTGGTACCGCTATTGCTGAATCGCTTGAAGCCCATGGCACTGCCCGAGCCTTCCTCGTCCCCGGTGAAAGCTTTCTTCCGGTATTGGACGGACTGTATAACTCGCCGGTACAGGCCATTGTGTCCCGCCAAGAAGGGGGCGCGTCTTATATGGCAGAGGCATATGGCAAAGCTACCGGCGAACCCGGTGTAGCTATGGTTACCCGCGGCCCCGGAGCTTCCAATGCCTTCGTGGGAGTCCACACCGGCTGGCAAGACGGTACCCCAATGGTAATCTTCATCGGGCTCATTCCCTTTTCCGACCGCGACCGCGAGTCTTTTCAGGAGTTTGATCCCAAGGCTTGGTTTGGCACGCAAGCTAAACAGGTCTTCGTACTCGATGATCCAAAGCGTGCGTCCCGGGTCGTGGCAGAAGCCTTTTTCCAGGCCAAACAAGGTCGCCCTGGACCGGTCATCGTCGGATTACCTGAAGACGTCCTCTACCAGGACTTTGACGGTGAAATCGAGGCGCCCATTCCAGTGACTGAGGGAGCCGTTTCCGGTGCAGATATCTCCTATATTTCAGAGAAGCTAACTGCTGCCCAGAAACCTTTAATGTTCGTTGGGGGCGGCCGATGGACTCCAGAATGCGCGCGAACTATTGAGAAATTCGCCGAAGAAAATCAGATTCCTGTTGTTCATGATTTCCGCGCCAGCGACCGCATTTCCTTTTCTTCACCGGCAAATGCCGGCTGGTTAGGATACGGACGTAATGAGCGTGCAGCGCAACTCCTAAAGCAAGCCGATGTGCTGATTGAAGTAGGAGCCGTCCTTACCGATGTCCCCTCCGATGGCTATACCTTGCGCCAAGATCCACACTCGGAAAATATCGTAGTCAATATCGACACTGGTCTACGCGGGCATTCCGGCACCGTCAGCCGCCACGTCTTATCCTCCCCTGTAGCATTTGCTTCAGCGGTTAAGGATATTGATGCCGGAGAGATATCGGCAGAACAAACAGAGTGGTTTGCTGCTGCCCATCGCGCTCACCAAGAGTTTGCCACGCTTCCAGACGAGGCGGGATGGCGAGAAAATTCCGCCGATTCTGCCCACATGGAAGCCGTAATTAAAGCACTCCAAGAACAACTCCCGCACGATGCTATTTTCACTTTTGGTGCAGGAAACCATTGCATTTGGGCACAACAGTATTTAGCGACCGAGCATTTTCCTTCACAGCTAGCTGCGCGCAATGGCTCTATGGGATATTCCGTACCAGGCGCCGTATCGGCCAAGTTGCAGTTTCCTGAACGCACTGTAGTTGCCATTGCCGGTGACGGAGAATACCTAATGAACGGTCAAGAACTTGCCACTGCTTTGCAGTTTGCAGCGCCATTTTTGACAGTGATTATGTCCAACGGTGAATTCGGCACTATCCGCGACCACCAGAAGAACCACTTCCCCGATCGCGTGTCAGGAACGCAGCTAGCAAATCCGGACTTTGCTGCCGTTGCCCGCGGTTATGGCGCCTATGGAGAGTCCGTGAATACTGATGCGGATGTCCCCGGCGCCATCGAACGCGCTTTAGAAGCAGTAAAGAACGGCACCCCAGCCGTGGTCAATGTGTACACAGATCAAGATCTTTCACTTCCCCCAGCAAAACGAGACCAATCTACGTAGCGGCAGACTTTAACCGATAAAGCACCATTTCTATGTAGGGGACGTCGCTAGGCACCATAGGTGATAATCCTGTAATTGAGTGAAAGCTCCTCAGCCGGTTAATCACTGTGTTGCGATGGCAATTTAACGCACGAGCAGTGGTCTTGACGGAGCCATCAACAAAATAGGATTTGACGGTTTTAACCAGCTTAATACGTTCCTTTTCTGGCAGCTTCTGAATGCAACTTACTCGTTCATCGATGAGACCAGGAAGCAAGCGGTACCCATAGCTGCTTAGCGCAATAGGGAAAGCTTCTTTAGCCGTCAATAGTCCAGCACCACCAATGGTGTCAGTGTTTTCCATATCCATAGCCATTTCGATGAGCCCGGCAATACAGGCACGCACCGCACCAAGCCCGCGCTGGGCTGGAAGAACAATACTAGCCACAGCTTTTGCGGAATCCTCGCAAGGGTGTGCCCCACCTTTACAGGCTTCCTTGGCCGTGGTTTCTGAGCTCTCCTCAGCGTCAGCAGCCCCATTCGTATCTACGACTGTGGGATAAAATGCGCAAAAAGACTGGCGCATATAGATCCCCCAAGCCGCACCAGCCGTCAAGTAAGGCGCTAAAGCCTGTTCCAATTTGGCGGCATGTGCGGGACCAGCAACAAGAACGTCATATAGCGCATTCTGGTCTAGACCTACATGTTGAGCTATAGCTTCAAGATCGGTATCGCTTAACTTTGAGGCACCAAAAAGTCTTTCCAAGTGACGCTGCGCGCTAACGCGTGCATCATTACGCATCGCCGCATGCTGCTGCATAAAAGCTACTCTTACTTGGGAAGAGATCTCGTCCACCGCAGCTTGCACTCGTTCGGCGTGGGAAATAAGCGCACTTTGCGTCTGCGGTGTAGACCTTGCCGCCAACCCGCGCCACAGAACGATGAAATCAAGGCGCATAATTTCAACAACCGCGTTGATTGAAATCCCCTGAAGAGCGCGTAACCGTCCGAGCTCTTGTAAGCGTCGATCAAGGGCAGCTTGTTCACCTGCAGGAAGAGCTTGCGCCCCCTGAGGGGTGTCCCATAGCCTGGCAATCAAAGCGGTAAAGACAGCGTGCGAGGTTTGCCGTAAGTCTTCTTCATCAACCGCAGCATCCCCATAAGGACTGCGGGCAGAGAACTCCAGTATGAACTCATCAACGAATGAATCCACGTCTCCTTCAATACTGCGGACGAGGGCATTCCATTCAGAATCTTCCTCACCTGAAGCCATAGATACTCCCTCCCAGCGAAGCTAGCTACTCATCCATCTTCATTGTGCATTTGCACAACTATGAAGACTTTATTCCATCACTTTCCCAAAGCCTCTAATAAAACGTTACCCACATCGCTAAACTACTTTTGTGTGATGCATGCTACATAGAATCAAGGAGGGAATTCATGCCTGCCTCGGAAACACAAGACACCCCTTCATTTATCGATGACTTTCACACCATGTCATCATTCGGTGCCACCCCCGGAGGCGGAATCGACCGACAAGCAGCCACTGACGATGACGCTGCGGTACGCCGCTGGTTCCACTCTTGGCTTGAAAATCAGGGATTCCGTGTCGAATACGATGAAATTGGCAATCAATACGGCCTACTAGAGTTCGTTAATGATGCCGACTTTGTTTTAACCGGATCGCACATGGATTCTCAGCCTCTTGCAGGGCGTTTTGACGGTTCATACGGTGTACTTGCCTCTGCACACGCCGCACTCGAAATCAAACGCCGCGTAGAAAGTGGCGAGTTAATTCCAACCCAAAACCTTGCAGTCGTTAACTGGTTTAACGAAGAGGGTTCTCGCTTTACCCCCTCTATGATGGGCAGCTCCGTCTACACAGGAAAGATGGACCTAGATATCGCCTACGCGTCAACCGCGCTAGACGGAACCACCGTCCGCTCCGAGCTGGAAAGGCACGAGTTCGTCGGCACTTTTACCCCGCCGCAAGCAGTCTCATATGCCGAGATACATGTAGAGCAAGGTCGTGGAATGGATAACTCTGGAGCAACGCTTGGCCTTGTGGCTGAGACTTGGGGAGCTAAGAAATTCCAAGTCACCGTCCAAGGCGAACAAGGCCATACCGGTTCTACCTTGCTAGCAGACCGTAAAGATGCGCTATTTGGAGCTTCGATCCTAATTTCGGAACTCCGCCGCTATGCCGAAGCCCGCGCAGGGCACCCATTGCAGGCTTCCGTCTCCACGATGAAGGTCTTGCCAAATTCCCCAGTTACTATCGCTCGCGAAGTGCAAATGAATCTAGATCTTCGCTCACCCGATTGGGATACGCTTAATGAGGGGTACGCGGCTGTACGCAGCATCATTTCCAAGGCAGAAGAAGAAGCCAAAGTGAAAATTGAGCTCAAGCCCACCCACGAGTGGAAACTTTCGCCGTATCAATCTGAAGGCATCGAATTGGCCCGGTCCGTCGCTGCTGAACTCGGAATGAAGCACGAAAAAGTGCAAACAGTAGCTGGCCACGATTCAACCAACATGAAAGACGTCTGCCCAACCGTGATGCTTTTCGTTCCAAGCGTAGAAGGCATTTCTCACAACGAAAAAGAGTTCACCAAAGATAAAGACATGGAAGACGGTGTGCGCATGATGACCGCCATATTAGCTGAGCTCTGCGAAGGTGTACTACGCACCTAATCGCGCTTGCTTCCGCCAATCACCAGACTAAAACCGCACCATATTCGCTCTATTCAATGACTAAGGACTACTATGAGCACCCCAATTCATGAGCTTCCAGGTACGGAAAGTTCTGACTCCTCACCTAACCAAGAACATCATTCCCCGCAGGCACAAAAGACGAAGCCGGCCGGCTCCACCCTTTCCTGGATAATTACACTTTTTGGCACCGCCGTTGGTGCCGGCATCCTCTTTTTACCGCTTAACGCCGGATCCTTCGGTTTTTGGCCATTGGTTTTTGCCACGGTATTCATCTTCCCGTTGGTATATTTTTCCCACCGCACCTATGCCCGCATAGTCAGCGGCGCCCCACCCGAGCAACACGGCAAAGATGTCTTAGAACTGGTGCGATACTACTTAGGCCGCAATAGTGGCCTTTTCATCGCTGTACTGTATTGGCTGGCCATCGTGCCGACAGTTTTTATTTACGGCACCAGTATCACCAATGTGGTCGATAGCTTCATCGTCAACCAACTCGGCGGTCCTAGCATCAACCGTTGGATTTTGTCGATAGTCTGCGTGGGCGTAATGACCGGACTTTTTGCCATCGGCCGCCGGCCCATGTTGTGGCTGGCACAAATGCTGGTCTATCCGCTCATCATCGCCCTAGCAGCGACTTCAATCTATCTCATTCCCCAATGGGATATCGATAGCTTTATCCACTTTGAATACGAAGGCGGCGCCTGGGGCATCCTCAAAGGCATCCTGCTCATTCTGCCCGTGCTCGTCTTCTCCTTTTCCCACATGGCCGCACTCTCCCAATTCTCCGTAGACATGCAGCCTACCTACGGTAAAAAGACCGAGAAACACGTTTCTCGTACGGAGTTCTACACCGCCGCCTTGCTTGTTGTCTTTACCATGTTCTTCGTCTGGTCTTGCGTTTTCGCGCTCGGCGCGGACGGCATGAAAGAAGCAACCGAACAAAACATCCCCGTGCTGTCCTATTTTGCTAATTCAACGGGTACACCGTTCATGGCCTATATGGCACCAATCCTGACGATGTGCGCGATCATCTCCTCATATTTCGGTCATATGTTGGGCTCTGAAGAAGGTACGGAATACCTGCTGCGCATTGCAGTTCCTCGTTTGGCAAATAAGCTATCCCGCCGCGCACTGCTCAACACCATCTACGCCATCGTATTCGTCGTAACCACTCTCGTCGCCATATTTAACCCCTCCATTATCAACATGATTTCCATCGTCGGCGGAATCTTCGTTGCTTTCTTGGTTTATTTGCTGCCGGTCTACATGTTCAAAAAAGTCGATGCTTATTTCCAATTCAAGAACGACATTTGGAACTACTTCGTCTTCGGCATGGGACTTCTCATCATTGCTGTGACCATATGGAATCTCATTTAGGAGCCTTCCTTTGTGGTGATTGCCGGTCCGCACCCCCTGTCTACTTCACCATCGTTCTGCCCACTAATCGATTCCAACGTTAAGGAGATGCACTACTCATGCTGCGCGACGATTTGCACAAGTTCCCTGACTATAAGCCAGGAAAATCTGCACCTAATAAGCTCAAGCTTTCCGCGAATGAGATTCCCAATCCACCGTTGCCTTCCGTCTTAGGTGCCATGACACGAGCTGCTTCATGTGCAAACCGATACCAAGTTAATGGTTCTCCAGAGCTGCGTGCAGAGTTGTCGTCCTACTTGGAATTGCCAGAAGAAAATATTGCCGTAGCTCCTGGTGCTTCTGCCATTGTGCAGCAAGCAGTTATGGCGACCTGCCATACGGGTGACGAGGTTATTTTCCCGTGGCGATCCTTTGAAGCTTATCCACTCTACGTCCGTATGGCCGGTGCCGAACCCATTATGACCTCGCTTACGGAAGATGAGCGTCTTGATCTCGACGCCGTCATCGGCGCTATAACGCCAAAGACACGACTAATTATTTTGTGCAACCCAAACAACCCTACTGGCACCACCATCAGCCAGCAGGAATTTGACCACTTTATGGCCAAGGTACCGAAAAATATCGTCGTTCTTCTGGACGAGGCTTATTGGGAATACAACGATGATCCGGATACCCCTAATGGCGCCCAAGAAGTCCGCAATTACCCAAACCTCATTAGTGCCCGAACGTTTTCGAAAGCTTTTGGCTTAGCCGGCGCACGTGTTGGTTATGGCATGGGGTCACCGGAACTAATTAATGCTCTCAATCTCCTCGCCCTACCTCTCACCGTTAGCTACATAGGTGAACTGGGCGCCATCGCAGCCCTCCACGCCCAAGACGAGCTGCAGGAACGAGTGGACGAAACTAAGCGTCAGCGCACCCGAGTGGCCCAAGCCCTAGGGGTCCCAGAATCACGGGCAAACTTTGTCTGGATACCGCGTGGAGATGCTGAAGAAGTAGAGCACAAAATTTACGAAGAAGGTGTTGTAATTCGCCGCTACCTCGATGAAGGCGTACGCGTTTCTATTACCACCGAGGAGGAAACCACAGCATTCCTAAACGCTTGGGAGCGCGCTGGTATTCAGCCCTGGGAAGGCTGACCGACCGAGTCCGCGGACCCAAGATTTGGTTCCCACCGCGCCCCAGTCACCGCAAAAGAAAACGCGATGGATTACTTGAACTGGTTAAATTTCTCTATGAGAGCCTGTAATCCCTCGCGCCATAGGTGCTCTGGAATCGCTAGCGAAGGTAGTAGGCGGATGACGTTATGGTCGAGACCGCAGGTCAAAATGAGGATCCCCTCCTCTTTCATCGCTGCTGCTATTTTATGCACCAGCTCATCATCCGGATCGCCGTTCTCAGTGACAAATTCAAGTGCCAGCATCGCACCGCGGCCCCGAAAATCAAGCACACGTTCATCCCGTGTAAGTTCTGCCAGCTCTTCCCGTGCGACTTCTTCCAAGCGAGTCGCACGAGCGCCGAAGTCTTTATCCTCAAATTCTTTAAATGTGGCTAAAGCTGCAGCGCAAGCCACGGGGTTTCCGGTATAAGTTCCGCCAAGACCTCCCGGCTGCGGGGCATCCATAATCTCGGCGCGGCCAGTAACAGCAGAAAGCGGCATTCCAGAGGCGATACCCTTTGCAGTCGTTATCATATCGGGGACGATGCCCTCGTGTTCGCTAGCAAACCATGTACCGGTACGCATCATTCCAGCTTGGATTTCATCCGCAATAAAAATAACTCCATTTTCATTGCACCACTTCACCACTGATGGAAGGTAGCCCTCCGCCGGAACGACAAAGCCACCTTCCCCTTGAATAGGCTCGATGACCACACAGGCTAAGTTGGCGGCGCCAATTTCTTGCTCCAGTGTGGCGATAGTGCGCTTCGCTGCTTCTTCACCGCTGAGCCCATCACGAACTGGATAAGACATGGGGGCACGGAAGATATCCGGAGCGAAGGGCCCGAACCCAGACTTATAAGGATCCTGCTTGGCGGTCATTGCCATAGTGAGGTTAGTACGACCATGAAAAGCGCGGTCCATCACTGCAACGCTAGTTTTCCCAGTGTAGTTACGAGCAATCTTGACCGCATTTTCCACTGCTTCTGCGCCCGAGTTGAATAAGACGGTTCGCTTTTCATGGTCACCAGGAGTCACCTCATTAAGTTTTTCCGCCACCTCAACATAAGAGGGGTACGGCGAAATGGGAAAAGACGTATGAGTAAAGTGGGCAACCGCGTCTTGGACTGCCTTTACGACGGCCGGGTTAGAGGCACCGGCTGAGGTCACTGCAATACCAGAGGCCAGGTCAATAAATTGATTTCCGTCAATGTCCACTAGAATTCCGCCGTCAGCATCCACAACGTAACCTGGCAGACCTGGATTAAGTCCAGCAGGAAGTGCTGCCTTACGCCGCGCGTCCCACTCGGCGCTCTTCACCCCAGGGAGATTTCCCACTATTTTGCGGGCTTGCTCCAAACAGTACTCAAGGTCCTGCATATTGTGTCCTTTCTCAATGGTGCTTGCTCAATCTACCCAAACACATTGTGACCTCCCCCACATGCCGTTTTCTACATACACTATGGCGAATATTTTTTAATGTTCTATACAGAACGTATAGACGCACTAATGCCGATAAGGACACTCCCCCATGGGCACCATTACATTTAAGTGGCTTTTCCATCAAAGTAAACTAAAACTCCGCTCGATCCACTCCCCGCAAGAATTTTTCACCACGGTCCAAGCCAGTGAGCTAAAAGATCCCACTGAGTTCACCAAGACTGGCGCAGTCGTATTCACCTTAGGCCTTGCTTTTAAAAATCTGCCTGAGGATTTTTCAGGCTACGCGCGCACACTAGCATCGGCTGGCGTACACGGTATCGGGTTTGGGACCGGACTTTTCTTCTCCACAGTCCCTCCGGAATTAATACAGGCATGCATCGACTACGAGCTCACACTCTTCGAAGTTCCCCGTGCCATTCCTTTTATCTCAATAATCAACGCCGTAAACGCGGAATTGACCCGCCAAGACCAAGAACGACAACACGCTTTTCAGCGTCAGCAAGAACGCTTGAATCATGCCGCCACGCAAGGAATTAGCAAACTCATCACCCAAGCTGGAAAAGAACTCCACGCCGCAGTTGCCCTTACAAACGCCCAGGGGGTTGAAATCACCAATGCCCAATACGACGGAATCGATGCTCTACAAGCAGCGCAGAGCGCTGTTAGTTCCGTCTCCGATTTACCACCCTCCGCGCGATCTTTAAGTTCCAAGAATGAGCGGAATGTATCGACGATCGTTACTACTTTTCAGAATAATTGCCAGCATCAATACGGGCTCGCAGTCTGTGCCACCGAGAAAATAGGAACTTTTCAACGCGCTCTCATCCGCCATGTTGTAGGCCTGTCAACCCTGCTTTTGCAGCCGGCTCATTCCCACATCCAGCACACGTTGGGTCAGCTGACCCTAGCAGTCCAGTTGCAATTGGCAGTACCGAAACAGTTGGAAACTGCCTTTGGCATGCTGTCCGCATCCAATAACATCAATGTCTACTTGGTATGTACCGACTCCCCGGCACAACTGCGCCGAGTACTAGCATCGCTCAAATCCCCAACAGCGCAAGGGGGAACCCACCATTTCCACCTAAATGTCGACGACTCAGCCGTCCTCATTGTCACTCCCCCTACAGACACTATTCTGCAGGATAAAGAGAGCTTTCCCCGACTGCCTTCCACAGCTCGAGTTTCATTTCTTCCGCAATTACCGTGGCGTGAGCTCAATTCGGATCTTTTAGTGCAGATGACTACACACGCCCACAGTCTGGACCGCGGGACTAGCCATCGTTATTCCTCACCTGCACCGGATTGGTTATATAACCCGAGCGTACAAGAAGCCTTGAAAAATCGGCGTCGCACTACCACTGATAAATTGGCCGAGTATGACAGCACCCACAACTCGGATCTGCTTCCTACACTGAAAGCTTTCTTGCTCGCTGGGTCTCAGATCGCCTCCGCTGCAGAACGCCTCGCTGTCCACCGCCATACGGTGCGCGCCCGTATCGAAAAAATTCAAGCGCTCTGCGGAATTGACCTCACAAATCCGGTTATTCGGGCAGAACTCCTCCTTCTCACGGTCAGTAACTAGCGTCCGCGGACCAGTATTTTGTAGACGGTGCTACTGACGCGTTGGAGGAAGATGCCCTGCGCCATCCAACCCCAGCACGCTTTGTAGTTCTGTCGAGCTCTGCAAGTCCTAGTTGCACACACGCATCGGCGTTACCTGCGCCAATGCCTGGTTCGCGCTCGCGCAGGCTTGACGCTCGTAGCTCGCTGCCGTGCGGGTGGCATCGCGAACGGCCTGACGCGCGGGGCCTTGTAGATTCAAATCGCGTTCGATGCGCGCGCCAATAGCTTGGCTAGAACCGCCCGCTGCGGGTAGTGCGCCTGGGTCATTATGTACGGCCCGGGTGACATCTGCGGTATGAGTGCCCGCGTCACCGTAGGTATTGGCGGCTACGGTAAATCCAGGGGCGGTGGATACCGAGGCATGGATGCGGCGATTATCGGACCAGCCAAACTTGGTACCGATAACGCCCGGAATTCGTGAGGTACCAAAATCTTGGCGGTAGCCATCGGCAGCCACAGGGGCGGCGTTAGCCATGCCGGTCATGATGGGTGCGGCAATGGGATCGTGCTGAATACGCGAGGTAAAACGCGCTACATCTTCAGTGGAGGTCGTGGTCGTTCCCCAATACCCGGTGTAGTGCGTTTCGCGCAGTCCAAACTCGTGGATGGTGCTGGGGATGGCTTGCGGGTAGCGGCGATCCAAGTCGGTAGCCACGTTGTCATCGCTGACGCGGATCATGTGCTCCACGCGGGCTTTGTCGGCCGGCGCACCGTATTTTAGGACCCAATAGCCCAAGTAGAGCTTGCTCAAAGACAGTGCGGGGCGAGACTCATGGGCATTAGCGGTGGACACAGTCGCGCCAGAATCATGCTGGACGGTGATCTGGGTGCGCGCGGGCACGGCGTGCGGATCGAGGGTGACAGCCTGGGCGGCAGGGGCGATTGCGAGGGAGAGTGCGGTAACCAGGGAACCTACCGCCAGCTTTTTCATCATGAAAATATAATAGCGCCCCTGCAGGTGCTACGCACCAGCTTCTACCAGCAGCACTCCTCCGGCGATCAGAACCACGCCGAGGGATTTTAACCAGGTGAATGGCTCCTTGAAGAGGAGATATGAGGCGACGGCGGTAAGCGCGACGCCAGTGGCAGCCCAGATGCCATAAGCCACGCCCAAGTCCATGCCGGCTTTGAGCACGAGCGCCAAGAAACCATAGGCGCTGACATAACACAGGGCGACGAGCACAACCCAGAAGCGACGGCCGGTCACCGCGGACATGCGCAGGCACAGCGTGCCGGTGACCTCAATGGCGGTGGCGAGGAAAAGCAGAAACCAGATCATTCCGGTGCCACCTCCACCGTGCGGTCTTCATCCTCGTCTGGTTTAGCGCCCATTTCCACGCAGAATACGCCGGCCATAATGAGCGCGATGCCAGCGAGTTTTACTGCTCCGAGCGGCTCGCCAAAGAGCGCGGCGGAAAGCAGCGCGGTGGAAATTACTCCGCCGGATGCCCAGAGGCCGTAGGCTACACCCACGTTGACGCCTTCTTGCATGACGCGGTGCAGGAGCACGAAGGCAAGAATGAAGCAGAGGGCTGCTACACCGTAGATCCAGAAATTGTCCACGGCGTATTTCAGCGCGATGGTACCCACGACTTCGCTAGCAATCGCGAGAAAAAGGATGACCCAGGCCCTCACTCCATCAACTCCTGTAATTCGCGGGCGTCGATTCCGTGCTCGTGCATTTTAACGCGGCCGCCAGCGTGGGCGATTGCCTCCCGGTCCCAGTAGTCCTCTGCACGGACGGGATCATGAGAGGTGCCATCGGCGCGGACCACCCGCCACCAGGCAGTACCGGCACCGTGGCGCTTTAACACGGTACCGACGTTGCGCGCGCCGCAGCCAGCGACCTTTGCCACCTCACCATAGGAGGTGACGTTGCCGGGTGGAATAACGGCCACGACCGCCAATACGCGCTTGACCAATGGCGACTCACTCATCGCGATTACTGCGGGTCGAGCCCCAGCACGTCATCCGCTTCGGTTGGCTCCTCTTCAGGGGCGTCTTCGACCTCGGTGAGGGTGATGGTCGCACCGGTGGAATCGGCCAAGAGGCACATGCGTCCAAAGGGCGAATCCCATGGTTCGCGGATGACCTCGCCGCTTAGTTCCACGGCCTTCTTCGCAGCGGCGTCGATATCGCGCACGCCCAAGTAGGTCTGCCAGAAGCTCGGCACCTGGGGCGGGAACTGGCCCTCGGCGTTCCACAGGCCAGCAAACGGCGCACCGTCTTCTTCCGCCGTGGCATAGATAAAGTTCTCATCCTCGGACTGCATGGCGCGAATTTCCCAATTGAAAAGCTCTCCATAAAAGTCCATTGCGCGCTGGAAACCCGAGGTTGCGGTGAGCTCGTGCCATACCGGGGTGCCGGGTTCGCCGGCGGCGACGAAGTGCTCTGGGCCGGCGGGCTGGATGAGGCCGAACATGCCACCGGCGGCGTCGGCAAGCAAAGTCATGTGCCCTAGCTGCACTTGCTGCGGATCCACCAGGATGCGCCCGCCTAGGCTCTCGACGCGCTGGCAATCACCAACGATGTCCTTGGAGAGGAAGTAGGTCACCCAAGAATCCGGCATGGGTGCCTCTTCCGGTTGCGGGATAAGCCCGGCGATGGGCAGGCCCTGTAAGCGCGCCATCTGATAGGGCTTTTCCTCCGCGGACTCGGCAGAAATCTCCCACCCCAGGACTTCCTCGTAGAAGCGCGCGGACTTGCGCGGATCCGAGGTGGTCAGGTCAATCCAGTAGGGCATGCCCACTTCAGCTTCGAATGCTGGCATCTACATATTCCTCCACTTTTCCGGATCAAAGTCATCGTCGGCCGTGGCCTCGTCAAAGTAATCATCGTCATCGTCCGGCTCGCCCACCCGTGCGCAGGCATCCTCGATGCACACTTCGTCACCCGGGTGGAGCGTGGCGCCCCGGCGCGTTTCGGGCTCGCCATTGACCGTAACCACGCCTTCCGCGATGAGTTCCTTGGCCTCGCCGCCGGTAGCCACCAAGCTGGCCAGCTTGATGAACTGCCCCAATTTGATGGAATCGCCGTTGATAGGAATGTCTAGCATGCCGCCCAGCTTACCCAGCCCGCGCGCTGCGCTGACTACGGGTGGGCAATATGGAAGAAATCCAGCACCGTATCGGTGGTCCATTCTGCCTTGACTAGGCCGGAATGGTCCGTGGCCCCACCGTTCCACGTGTGCGTGCCGCCGTGGATGGTGTACTGCTCGGTGCGCGCATCACATACCCGCCAGGTAAAGTGCTCCACTGCTTCTTTCCGACGCCTCTTTGGAAACGGATTGCACCCATTTTCTTTCGCAATCCCGCGCAGCGATTGTTTGACCGAGTGGTAGTGCGCTCCGTGTTGGCGCCCACCGCCATATTTCATCAGCGCGTCCTTAGTGCCGTGGATATCCAGGTAATCGGTGGGCTCGCTGGCGCAGTCTTTTTCCACGCGGTCATATTTTGCCGCCGAGACCGTGGCCACCGCATCGAATAGGCCCGGCCGCTTGCACGTCACCGCGCGGGCGAATCCGCCGCCATTGGAAAAGCCCACGCCATAGGTGGTGTCCGTGGCGGGATAGTGGCGGCGGACGAAATCGATCGTGTCATCCACGTACTTGAGGTCATCTTCCAAACTGGTTACCGCATAGGGTGCCGGTGCCCACGCCTTGCCCGCGCCTTGAACAAAGACGGTAATGGCATCGCCCTGGGATAGGTCGGTGCCTTTAAACATATTTCCGGCGTCCATCTCATAGCCGTGCATCGCCATGACCACGGGCAGGCGGTGGTGCTTATCCGCATTAAACGGCACATGCACCACAAAACTGCGATGATTTTGTAGGTTAATGATCTGGTAGCGGCCATTGGCCGTTGTGCCCTGGTCCGGCAGCGTGGTGATATAGCCATCGGCCGCACCTTGCGATTCATTTGGCACGCTGCCCGGCTGCGGCGGTTCTTCCTCGCACCCCGCCATGAGTCCGGCGGCCGCGCATAACCCAGCGCACAGGGCCAGTGTTTTCTTGCCTACCTTAATCACGAGCGCGCAGCTTCACCGCCGTGCCGGTAGCCGTAACCATCAGCATGTCATTCGACGTTCCCATGGGCGAATAATCAAAGGCGATGCCCACCACACCATCGGCCCCGAGCTCCTGCCCGCGCCGCCACAAGTCATCGAGTGCCGCTTCGCGTGCTTTGATGGCCTCGCTTTCGTACCCGGCGGAGCGCCCACCGGTGATATTGCGGATGGATGCCCCGAAATCCTTCAGCATATTAATTCCGATGACGGTTTCCCCGGCGATAATGCGGATATAGTCCGTAATCTCATAGCCATCAACGGTATTGGTAGTGGTAAAAATCATGGCCCCAGATTACATGGCTATAAGACCACGCACTCCCTCGAAAAGGATGATGACACCCAGCAAGAGGAAGACCACACCGCTGACAATATCCACCCAGGCGGAGTTCTTAGCCATCCACTTTGAGACCGCGCGGGTACTCAAAGCCACGCCCACAAACAGCACAAGGCTTTCCAGAATCAATACGGCCCCCACCATGAGATTGGCGCCGATGCCCATGCCGGGATCAATGAAATTGGCAAAGATGGCGCCAAAGAAGATGACCACCTTGGGGTTCGAAAGATCGCAGATAAATCCCATGCGATAGGCAGTGCCCGCCTTGATGATGCCGTCCGGTGTAAACCCGCGCGGCTGCGGGGCGCGGGTTTCGGTGCCCACGACGGTTGCGGGCGCGCGACGCTCCTTTATGCCACCGGTAATGGCGGTATAGGCCATCCACAGCAGGTAACAGCCACCGAGAACCTGCAGCACCACGAGGATCCCAGGGTGCGCAGAAATCAGCGCGGACAACCCTGCCAAGGAGGCCACGGTCCAAATGGTAAGGCCGGTGGTACTACCCAGCACCGCCCATACGGCTGCGCGCGTAGAACGCGCACCTAAGCGAATGATTTGCACTACGTCTGGGCCCGGCGAGGCCATCGCCGCGAACCACACGCCCATCAGGGTCACGAGGGCGCTAATAGCCACCTAACACCTCCATACTCGCATGCCATTGGATCAACGCATGCCACTATAAGGACGCTCTCACCTGCAGCGAAACAGGTAAGTTCTGTGATTTAGGTAGCTCCTATATCAACTCTTTTATAGAAATCCGCCACCTGCACTAACCGAAGAGCTCGATGACGCCCTCCACCGCCATAACGAGTCCCAGCACCGCAAAGATAAGACCCGAAACGATATCGATGGCCGCGGAATGATGCGCAATCCAGCGCGATGCCGCGCGCACAATGAGAGCAAAGGTAGAAACCATGTCACAGACATCGCCAAGAGGATTACCGCCACTGCAACGGTCCACGTGAGCGACATATCGGGGCGAATAAACTGCGCGAAAACCGCGCCGAAGAACACGAGCGCTTTCGGATTGGATAGGTTCGTGACCACCCCGAGCTTATAGGCGAGCCAGCCAGTCAAGTCATTAATGCTGCCGGCCGCGATGGCCTATTCCGTGTAAGTCTCGGTGCCCGCCACCACGGTAGGTACGCGGCGGACTTAAAACCGGAACGAATCGAAGACACGCTCATATGGACAAAAGCCCGCCAATGAGTTGCAGCGCACCCAACACACTAGGCCGTGCAGTGATCACCGCGGAGCGCCAGCCAAGGATGCCGTCACCCAAAACTCTGTGCCGCTGCACACCCCAACGCGCACATCAACCCGGCGCCGGTCGACCGCGGGGCCACGCGGATGACTTGAACCAAGTCGAGTTCAAGTTCAACGTGTAGCTAGGCCCCGGGGTTACCCACGCAGAACTCGTTGCCTTCCGGGTCCTGCATGACGGTCCACACCAATCCCGGCGCTTCGTGGGTGGTGAGTTCGGTGGCGCCTAGGTCTTTGAGGCGTTCTATTAAAGTTTCGCGCTCCGCCCCGCCAACGTCGACGTGCATGCGGTTTTTCCCAGGTGTCGGTTCCTCAACGCGCTGAAATCCCAGCGCCGGGGTGGAATCAACCATCACGAAATCGCCGTAATCCGCGGCGATTTCGCAGCCGGTTGCGGCGGACCAAAACTTGGCGAGCTTTGAGGGATCGTGGCAGTCGAAGGTGATCTGGCGGATCGTGAAGTTGGGATCGCTCATGGTTTCCATGATGGGCGCGCGTCAGCGCGCCTGCAACAATGCGGGGTGTTTCTGGTGGGGGTATCAGACCAGTTCTCTCCGGCCATGTCAGCCCCATACGTCATAATGGAGGCATGGCCGAGCTGGACCCCGAGTGGGCGATCAATGAGATAGACGCGTTCCTGCAAGTCACAGCGAAGGTAGTCCCCGACATGGGCCCGGGCATCGCCTACCTTGGAACCGTTATGAGTGGATCGCCGACTGAGGCTGCGGCACGCGCCCATGTCGTTGAAATGATCCTTGACCGAGTGCTTCCCGGGTGGAGACAAGGACGCCCGGTCCAGGACAAGGAGTATAGCTGGCTGAGGGGTCAAGCGGCCCGGGCCAAGACAGCGCTTGAACGTCGGTCTGAACTCGCTGAAAAGCTCGGAGAGAACACGCCAGACTTAGATGCAGCCAATCTGCATCCGTTGGCGTGGGAAAATGGCAAGGGTTACTGGAATCACGGACACTACCATCAAGCCGTGATGCAGGCTGCCATCCGCGTCAATGCAGAGACCCAAGCGAAACTGAACCGCCTAGACGTATCTGAAACAGCACTTTTCAACGAGGCGTTTTCACTCCATGATCCGAAGCGTAATGCGCCGCGCCTTCGGCTTATGGAAAATGATGGCAGTAAGACGTTTGAGAACCTGCATCGGGGCGCCCGCGCCTTTGCAGAGGGCTTGTACGCGGCTATCCGCAATCCCGGGATGCATGTTCCACACGACGGTGGTGAGGAGCAAGTCGCGTTGGAGCAGCCCGCGGCTTTCAGTCTATTGGCTCGCTGGGTTGATAAGGCTACCGTCCTGGAGGGGTGACAACATCGGTTTACGGGATAGCAGTTCGCTTGAGCGAAGGATGTGGGGAGCACGAACGCCTGTAATGGAGGTGCCGGGTGCTCAGTCAGCAAGGCCGTCCAGGACCATCGCCGTAGTTTTGTGCAAGGTTAACGCCAGCGACTGGGCTGGGTCCAAGAATGAATCTCGCACACGTTAAGCTGCGCCGACACTCTGTGGAGTTCAAATTAAACGTGTAACGCGGGGCGTTGATGGCGCTTCGCGTTATTGGGGGGGTAGGTTGAAGCGCGGTCTGTTCGTTCGCCGACGCGGCCGCCGCCAGATGCTCGGCGGCGATTCCGGCCCGAACCTCGGGGACATCCCCCCATCTTCGATAGCTTTAGTGAGCACGACCACGACCATCTGATCTGGTGCGCTGGTTTTCGTTCGGCTCTCGGTCTATTCCGCCACCTCATGCGCGGCCGCGAAACCGCGGTGAAGAATCTGCATCTAGTCGGTTACGGCAACTGGAACGGCGAGGGCTCGGCAATGCTGATGAGGGTGGGGTCCTTTATCAAACACACTGCCCAGGTAGTCACGGGCTGTGTCGATGAGACTCGGCAGCACTCCGAATGGATGTCCGCGGTATCAAGGCCGCTGAACTATTCAAGTTGCGGGACGAAAAGAGTCTCGCAGTGACGCTTGGTCCCTGAGCAAGTTCGATCCTTCCACGATCTGCGCTGGAGACGCCGAGCGCTCGGGGGCCCTTGACCGGCTGGGGCACGTGCCGGGTGGTGGCTCGCCCACAGCCCCCATGCCCACACGCACCGAGAAGGGACAGGTCACCGAGTACGATCCCGATTCCACGGAGACGGACCGTGAACTCGAATGACGTGCCTGGCCCAAGGTGTGTCCGCTCGGCGTGTGGTTTAACCCTTATGAGACTTGCCGGTCACAGCCTCAGCGCTTCGCTTGCGCAGCCCGCAGGCCGTTCAAGATCACGATCACTTCGGCGACCTCGTGAACCAGCACGACGGCAGCCAGGCCCAGCACGCCGCTGATCGCCAGTGGCATCAACACGATGATGATGGCCAGAGACAGCACGATGTTCTGGTTGATGATCCTGCTTCCTCGGCGGGCGTGCTGCAGCGCCTTCGGGATTAGCCGGAGGTCGTGGCCGGTGAAGGCGACGTCAGCGGACTCGATCGCGGCGTCAGAGCCAGTCGCTCCCATCGCTATGCCCACCGTCGCACCCGCCAGTGCCGGCGCGTCGTTGATGCCGTCGCCGATCATCGCCGTCGGCGTCTTGGAGGAGAATTCGGCGACGATGCTTGCCTTGTCCTCAGGGCGCAGCTCGGCGCGCACGTCGTCGATTCCGGCGATTCCAGCCAGCGCCCGGGCGGTGCGAGTGTTGTCGCCAGTGAGCATGCTTACTTCCACGTCGTTGGCGTGCAGGGCCTGCACGGCTTCGGGCACCTCGGGCCGCAACTCGTCGCGGACCCCGATCGCCCCGGCGAGAGCGTCATCGACGGTGACCAGGACGCAGGTCTGGCCCTCGGACTCCATGCGCTCAACATCCGCTTTCAGTGGCCCGGCGTCGATCCATCGGGGGCTGCCCACCAGCACCCGTCGGCCTTCGACGGTGCCGCCGATGCCATGCCCAGCTTCCTCGCTGATGTCCGAGGCGGTGGGCGCTTCGGGCCCCGCTGCCGCGATCGCCGCAGCGAGGGGGTGTGTCGATTGCTGCTCAACTGCTGCCGCGAAGGAAAGCACCTGCGTCCGATCGAATCCGTCTGCCGGGACCACTCCCGTAACCTCAGGCTGGTTGCGGGTAAGGGTTCCGGTTTTGTCCACTGCCAGGTGACGGATACTGCCGAGTCGCTCGAACGCCGCGCCGGACTTGATGACCACTCCGAACTGGCTGGCCGCGCCGATCGCGGCCACGACCGTCAGCGGCACGGAGATTGCCAGCGCGCACGGCGACGCTGCGACCAGGACTACCAGCGCACGGGTGATCCACGTCTCAGGGTCGCCCAGCAGCGAGCCGATAACGCCGACCAGCACCGCCAGGATCATCACCCCGGGCACTAGGGGTTGGGCAATCCGGTCGGCGATCCGGGCGCGGTCGCCCTTTTCCGCCTGCGCTTGCTCGACTAGGTCCACGAGTGTGGTCAGCGAGTTGTCCGTCCCAGCTGCGGTCGTCTCGACCTCCAGCACCCCGGCGGAGTTGATCGCTCCCGCAGGCACTTCGTCGCCGGGCGCAACCTCCTCCGGAATGGATTCTCCGGTGATCGCTGAGGTGTCAAGGCTGGAGCGCCCGGACCGAATGATGCCGTCCGTGGCGATCCGCTCCCCGGGGTGCACGAGCATTAGCTCGCCAACCTCGAGGTCCTTCGCTGCGACCTCGGCCGCTGTGCCGTCGCGCAGCACCGTCGCGGTCTGCGGTACCAGCTTCAACAGTGCCCGCAGTCCGCCTTGAGCTCGGTCCATCGCCTTGTCTTCCAGTGCCTCGGCGATCGAGTACAGGAATGCTAGCGCCGCGGCTTCTCCGACGAATCCGAGGATCACCGCGCCGACCGCGCTGATCGTCATTAGCAAGCCAATGCCGAGCTTGCGCTTCGTGACAAGGTTCCGGATCGCTCCAGGCGCGAACGTGTAAGCGCCCAACAGCAGGCCAACCCAATACAGTACCGTCGCGGGCGTCTCCAAGTCGGACCAGTCCAGCGCCAGTCCTGTTATGAGGGCTACCCCGGAGAAGATCGGCAGCAGTAGCTCAGGGTCCTTCCACCATGGCCGATCGAGCTCGTCAATCTCCGTGACGGGTTCGTGTTCGCATCCACATGCTGAACTCATGCGTCCGTTCCTTTCTCGCCGCAGTCGGGCACCGAGCACTCAGTGTCGATGCAGGGGGCATTCTCGTCGACGGCCAGCGTCGCGTGGACCAGCGCTTCGAGCGCTGCCGCGAGGTGGGGATCGGCGATTTCGTAGCGGGTCTTGCGGCCCTCCGGCTCAGCGACGACAATGCCACAATCGCGCAGGCAGGACAGGTGGTTCGAGACGTTCGAGCGGGTCAGATCCAAGCTTTGCGCGAGCACGGCCGGGTAGCTCGGACCGTCTAGTAGGGTTAGCAGGATTCGGGAGCGCGTCGGATCAGCCATGGCCCGGCCGAGCCGGTTCATGACGTCGAGGCGCGAAGCAATAGTCAGCATGCGCTGAATTATACAGTATGCGATGAACTATTTAAAATGGGCTGAACTAACAGTCACGCGAAAGTCCTGCCACCTGCAAGAATTAGTCGATGGGATAGCCGATGACTGGTCCTTCGCGGTTCGGCTGCCAACCCAACGCGGGGGCGACGTGGGCGGCGAAGTTCTCCAGAATCTTCACGTGGATGTCCACACCCACCCCTGTGGGGATGGTGATGAACAGGGTGTCGGCGGACATGACGGCGGCGTAGGTGCGGCCAGCGACACCGACACCAGGTTCTCCATCAAGGGCTAGACACTCACGGACATTACGTACGGGTCAAACCACACGTAGCGAAGCTTTCTAATATCCAAATGACTATCTCTTTTCGCTAGTATCCGGGAATGATACTTCCTTGAAGTCGGCAGTGTTGTCTACCCCGCATACGAAGTACTGGAACTGCTGCTTGGAAACCACTTTGGTCTACGAAGCCATAGCCCTTCAAGCTACATCGCAGGAAAATTCCATTTCACGGTCGGTATAGGCCTTTTGCAGTTGGTTAATTCGAAATTCGTCCACCATCTCCTTAGCCACCCGCACGATTAACGCGGTGTTTCGCCATCTTCGCGCGACGAGAGCAGCTCCTTTAGGTGCTTATCTATGTCGTCGAGTTTTTTAATAACGGCCAAGGCAGCAATGACCATCGCGATAAGAATTAGCATCCACAGGCTCCTTTTCTCTGACGCTTCGATTCACTGGGGCAATCGCTTGCCAGGGTATTAAACCATGGCTCTTACCTAGACGTTAGGGAGACGGTGGGAACAAGGGGACGTCGGCAAGCAAAAGCGCCGCGCCCCAAGAATGGGAAACGCGGCGCTAGAGCAATCCGGCGGCAGGCTGCTTAGTGGTCAGCGCCCTGGATGGAGTGCTTGTGATCGCGGACTGCTTCGCCCTCAGCGTAGAGCGGCATATCCTGCTTGGCCTTGTACCACTCGGCGTAGTTTGGCTCCAGCGGGGTGCGGCCGGCGATGAGGTCGGCGGCCTTCTCGCCCACCATCATGGTTGGGGAGTAGATATTGCCGTTGGTCACGGATGGGAAGACGGAGGCATCCGCAATGTAGAGGCCTTCGACGCCCCACACGCCCATGGTGTCCGGGTTAACCACGGCCATAGGATCGGACTCCGCGCCCATCTTGGCGGTGCAGGATGGGTGCAGCGCGGTCTCGCCATCGTTGCGGACCCACTCCAAGATCTCCTCGTCGGTCTGGACATCCGGGCCCGGGCTGAACTCGCGGGCGCCTACCTCTTCCATGGCCTTGGTATCCAGCAGGGAGCGGGCAACGCGTACGGCCTCAACCCACTCGCGGCGGTCCTGGTCGGTCTTCAGGTAGTTGAAGAGGATGGACGGCTTGTCGTGGATATCGGCGCTCTTGATGTGAACGTGGCCCTTGGTATCGGAGAACATCGGGCCGACGTGCCACTGGAAGCCGTGCTTGACGTCCGCCTTCTGGCCGTCATAACGCACGGCCATCGGCAGGAAGTGGAACATGAGGTTCGGGTAGTCCTCATTCTCATTGGAGCGCACGAAGCCGCCGCCTTCAAAGTGAGAGGTAGCAACTGGGCCCTTGTGGGTCAGCAGCCACTGCAGACCCATGAACGGCCAGCGCCACTTATCCAGGTAAGGCTGGGAAGAAGCGGTGGACTTGGTGGTCTCATACTGGATGTAGACCTCGAGGTGGTCCTGCAGGTTTTCGCCCACACCTGGCAGGTGCTTGACGACGTCGATGCCGTGCTTCTCCAGAATCTCGCGGTCACCAATGCCGGAGATTTCCAGCAGCTGCGGGGTGTTAATGGCACCGGCGGACAGCACGATCTTCTCGGCGTAGACGCGGTGAACGCCGCCCTGCCACTCGTACTCGACGCCGACGGCCTTCTGGCCCTCGAAGAGGATCTTGGTGGTGAAAGCGCGGGTGCGGATCTCGAGGTTCTCGCGATCCATGTTGGGGTACAGGTAGGCGCGGGCAGCGGACCAACGCTTGCCGTTCTTAATATTGCGATCGAACGGAGCGAAGCCTTCCTGGCGGTAACCATTGACATCATTGGTCAGGTTGTAGCCGGCTTCCTGCACAGACTTGAACAGGGCCTGGAAGAGCTCGGAGGTAGCCGGACCGCGGGAGAGGTATAGCGGGCCATCGTGGCCACGACGCGGGTCATTCGGCTCAGCCGCAGCGGCGGTTTCCATGCGGTTGAAGTACGGCAGGCAGTGGGCGAAGTCCCAGTTCTCCATGCCCGGGTTCTGGCCCCACTTCTCATAGTCCATCGGGTTACCGCGCTGGTAGATCATGCCGTTGATGGAGGAAGATCCGCCAAGGACCTTGCCGCGAGCATGGTAGACACGGCGGCCGTTCATCTCTGGCTCTGGATCGGACTCATACATCCAGTCATAGTTCTTTGCGCCGATTGGGAAAGAGAAGCCGGATGGCATGTGAATGAACAGATCCCACAGGGAATCTGGGCGGCCAGCCTCAAGGACCAGCACGCGGGTGTTCTTGTCTTCGGTCAGGCGTGCGGCGATGACGGAGCCTGCGGAGCCACCGCCAACGACGACTACGTCGCTTACTTCATCGGTGACCTTTTTAGCGGAACGCTTCTTGGTCAGCTTGTCCATAAAACCCATAAATCCCCTTCTTTCTGTGAAATATTTCACACGTCAAGATTGCCCCACCGGAAGTGAAAATATTGTAATTTATACAAAAGTCTGTAATTATTCACATCGCCTTATGTGCGGGCACTGCCTCCAGAGTACACATCCCGCTAGAAGTTTGCCCATCTTAATGTATATTTACCTTGTCCGGATGGATTTCTCTGGAGATGAAATCCGCAGTCTTTGCGCATAGTTCGCCCGAATATGATTCATTTCACTCACCTATCTCTCCCTGCGATCTTGTGAGCATTTTGGGGCACTCGTGCGAAAGATTCGGCCCAAAACAACCAGCAATAGGAGAAGTAGATGGCTAACTTTGATCCTCACAATCCTGAGGAGTCTCTCACTTCACATAAAGACCCCCAAGAAGGGGGTAAAAACACCTCTCTCGCAATCCCCTCTGGAGAGCCCAAGAAGCGCAGCCCGCGCTACCAAGTCCGCGCCCTCGTCGGCAGCTACAAGGCCGAAACCGGCGATGCCGTAGGCGCGGATCAGGTCCCTGCTCCCAAGACAAACTGGCCGGTATTTATCATCTCTGGCGTCCTCATTATTGCCATGGCGCTCTATGCCGGGCTCGGCCGCGATTCCGCGGCAGAAACCCTCGCCAGTGTGACCGGCTGGATCGGCCACAACCTTGGCTGGTTCTACGTTCTCACCGCCACCATCGCCGTGGTCTTCGTGCTCTATATTGCCTTTTCCAATGCCGGCAATATCCGCCTCGGACCGGACCACTCGCGGCCGAAATTCAATACCTTCTCCTGGGCGTCTATGCTCTTTGCCGCCGGCATCGGCGTGGACCTCATGTTCTTCGCCGTGGCCGAGCCGGTCACCATGTACATGCAGCCACCGGTCGGTGACGGCGAAACCATGGAGGCCGCCAAGGAAGCCGTGGTCTATGCCATGTTCCACTATGGCCTCACCGGCTGGGCGCTTTATGCACTTATGGGCATGGCCTTTGGTTACTTTGCCTACCGCCTGAACATGCCGCTGGCTATCCGCTCCGCGCTCTACCCGCTCATCGGCAAGCGCGTGCACGGCCCTATCGGCTCCGCAGTGGACATCGCCGCCATGCTGGGCACCGTCTTCGGTGTGACCGCTTCCCTGGGCATCGGCGTGGTGCAGCTGTCCTATGGCTTCCACCTCATCTTCGGCATCGAGCAGGGCCTTGGCCTGCAGTCCGCCCTCATCATTATTGCGGTGGCCATTGCCACGCTGTCGGCTGTATCCGGCGTCGATAAGGGCATTCGCTTCCTCTCCGAGCTCAACGTCTATTTGGCCATCGCACTGATGGTCTACGTCGTGGTCTTTGGCAAGACCGCCTACCTCTTCGATGCCATCGTGACCAATATCGGTGACTACGTCGCAAAGTTCCCATCTTGGACCATGGAGACCTTCGCCTTTGCCGAAGACCAAGCCAACGTAGATACCTGGATGCAGTCCTGGACCCTCTTCTTCTGGGCATGGTGGATCGCCTGGGCGACCTTCGTCGGCCTCTTCCTGGCCCGCATCTCCCGCGGCCGCACCCTGCGCCAGTTCATCTTCGGCACCCTGACCTTCCCGTTCCTATTCATCCTGATGTGGATGTCCTTCTTTGGTAACACTGCCTTGGACATGGTCCGCTCCGGTGATTACCCCGAATTCGCCGAGAACGCTATTAACGTGCCAGAACAAGGCTTCTACGACATGCTGCACGAGTTCCCAGGCTCTGGCATCGTCATCTTCTTGACCACCTTTATTGGCCTACTGCTCTATATCACCTCGGCCGACTCCGGCGCGCTGGTGATGTCCAACTTCACCTCTCGCATCACCGATAACCGCCAGGATGGCGCACGCTGGCTGCGCATCTTCTGGTCCGTGACCGTAGGCGCGCTGACCCTGGCACTGCTACAGATCGATGGCATCGCCACCGTGCAGTCCGCCACCGTCGTAATGGGCCTGCCCTTCGCCTTCGTGGTCTACCTCATTATGTTCTCCCTGTGGAAGTCACTGCGCCTTGAAAACGTGCAGCGCGAGGCCCGCACTACCGCTATGCACGGCGTGATTTCCTCCCGCACTGAGCGCGATCCTTCGGATTCCAACCTGTGGAAGAACCGCCTCGACCGCGCCAATACCTTCCCTTCCAAGAAGGAGATGGATACTTACCTGCGCGATACAGCCACCTACGCCTTGGAGCAGGTTGCTACCCACATGCGTACCCGCGGCTACGACGCCATCTTGCTCACCAGCGAGCTTCCCGACGTCGAATTGCCCCAGCTCGACCTAGAAGTAAAGCTGCACAATGAGCGCATGTTCCGCTACCAGCTCTTCCCGGTCGCGGCCGAGCGCCCCGATTTCAGCGCGGGCGAGGGCGACGAGTACTACCGCCTCGAGGTCTACGATATGACCGGTTCGCTGGGCTATGACGTCTACGGCTATTCCGAGAACCAGATCATCAATAACGTGCTGGATCTTTATGAGCGCCACTTGGCCTTCCTCTACATGCAGCAGACCCAGCCGGGAGACTCCGATGTCTCCGATGGCGCCGAGCCCGAGCGCACCTGGCGCGAAGATAGCTAAGCTGGCCACTACAACTACCTCTATGAGAGAAAGGTTGCTTTTCACTTGAGCACCCAGAACACTTTGTTCGACCCCACCCAGACCGAGCTGCTGAAGGGCGTGCATGCCGATGGCGCCCCGAAGTCCCTGTTCATCAACGGTAAGTGGGAAGCCGCCCAGAGCGGCGAAACCCGCACCATCATCTGCCCGGCCGATGGTTCCACCGTCGGTCTAGTCTCCGAGGCATCCGACGAGGACACCGAACGCGCCATCAAGGTTGCCCGTGAAACCTTCGATAACGGCGAATGGGCCAATACCCCGTCCGCCGAGCGCGGCAAGCTGGTTATCCGCGTGGCCGATTTCATCCGTGAGCACAAGGAGCTTTTCGCGCAGGCCGAGTCCGCCGATACCGGCAAGCGCTACGAGGAATCTCTGGGCGATATGGATGACATCGCCAACGCCTTCGAGTACTTCGGCACCCTGGCCCAGCACCAAGCCGGTCGCGTAGTCGACCCGCAGGATCCCAACCTGCGCTCCCGCATCGACGCCGAGCCCGTCGGCGTCTGCGGCCTGATTACCCCGTGGAACTACCCACTGCTGCAGGTCTCCTGGAAGGTCGGTCCGGCCCTGGCCGCCGGCAATACCTTCGTCCTCAAGCAGGCAGAGCTCACCCCGCACACCGCGATGCTGCTCATGGCCGCCCTCAAGGAGTGTGGTCTGCCGGACGGCGTGGGCAACCTCATCACCGGTGCGGGCGCTAACTGCGGCAACCCGCTCTCCCAGCACCCGGACGTGGACATGGTCTCCTTCACCGGTGGCCTGGTCACCGGCAAGATCATCGCCAAGAATGCCGCGGAGACCGTCAAGCGCACCGCACTCGAGCTCGGTGGCAAGAACCCGAACGTCATCTTCGCCGATGCTGATTTCGATGTCGCCGTGGACAACGCCCTCAATGGCGCCTTCTTCCACTCCGGCCAGGTCTGCTCCGCAGGCTCCCGCATCGTCGTAGAAGAGTCCCTGCACGATAAGTTCGTCGACGCCTTGGTAGAGCGCGCCAATAAGATCAAGATCGGCGGCCCGACCGATGACAAGGCCGAGACCGGCCCGCTCATCTCCGCCGAGCACCGCGAGAAGGTTGCCGCCTACGTGGACAAGGCTCGCGAGCAGGGCGCCAAGATCCTCACCGGCGGCCGCGCCGCCACCAGCGAGGACACCAATGGCCAGCACGGCACCGGCACCACCGACTTGGGCGCTGGTGTGTACTACCTGCCGACCATCATTGATGGAGCTACCCGCGAGATGGACTGTGTCCATGACGAGGCCTTCGGCCCTACCGTGACCATCGAGACCTTCACCACCGAGGAGGAGGCCATCGCCATCGCGAATGACACCGAATACGGTCTGGCAGGCGCCGTCTACACTTCCGACGCCGGCCGCGCCGAGCGCGTAGCCCGCGCCCTGCGCCATGGCACCATCTGGATCAACGACTTCCACCCATACCTGCCGCAGGCAGAGTGGGGCGGCTTCAAGCAGTCCGGCAATGGCCGCGAGCTTGGCCCCACCGGCTTGGCCGAGTACCAGGAGCACAAGCACGTGTACCAGAACCTCTCCCCTGCCGCTTGGGATCAGTTTGGCCTGCAGTAACTAAGCCGGCCACAGAGCATTCAGCCCCCGCTGCTCGGAAAGAGCGCGGGGGCTGAATTTCTGTATGAGGCCGACGCACGGCCACGTTATCGGTCTCCTTCACCTACTGCAGGGCCAGAACGTGGCCGCTGTGCGAACTGATTATGCGGAAACGGCATCTTCCAGCTCGGCCAACAAGGAATTGGTGCGTTCTACCTTGGCATCCACGGGGCGGAAGTCGCCGTCGGTCCAGTCAGTAAAGAAGCCGAAATCGAGCTGATTGCGCAGCTGCGGCATGGAGAAGTTGACCACGATGGTGCGCCATGCTTCCACGCCGCGGATTGCGCCCGCTGGACCGTAACCGGTGAACGCAACCGGCTTACCGGTCCACTCCCCAGCCAAGCAGTCGAAGGCATTCTTGAATGGACCCGGCACGGAGCGGTTGTACTCCGGGGTAACAAATACGAAACCATCGCAGGCATCCACTGCATCAGACCACGCCTGCACCTTTTCATCCGCATACTGCTTATTGGCGGTGGCAGGAATGACGTCAGTGGTCAGCAGTGGAACATCAAACTCCTTGAGGTCCAGCAGGGTGTACTCCACCCCATCCTGGCGCCCCTGGGCAAGATCATAAATCCACTCACCTACTACCTTGCCGGCCGAGTTATCGCGGGTAGTGCCGATGATGATGCCGATACGAGACATAAGAGAACCTTCTTTCCTTCAAGCTTTATGTAACATCCCTAGCTTACCGCCCGTGCAGATACTTGTCTGATAGTGATGTTGATACGTCCTTCACTCAGCCCGCACCCCTCCGGCAACGTTCCATCATTAACGCGCACCACGCCGTGGTAGGCAAAGCGCTTTGGCCCACCAAAGACCACCAAATCCCCAGAACACAGCATGATATCATCCCACGGCCGCGTGCGCGATTCGGTATGGCCCATGCGGAAAAGCGCCTCATCCCCAATGGATAGCGAAATCACCGGGGCGGGTGACTCCTCCGAATCATCCACGTGCATGCCCATGGCCGAGCCCGGCGGATAGTAATTCACCAATGCCATCTCCGGCACAAACGTATCCACCCACGGCTCTAGCTCAGGTGCTACCTCAGCCGCGGCGCGCAGCGCTCCCGGAGCGATCCGCCGCAGGCTCCCCGGCACCGGCGGAACCCGCGTGCCGTCCATATTGTCCACATACCGATAGCTGGGATAATGCCAATACCTGCCCAAATGCAGCTGAAAAACGCTCATTTGCCCGCCGGATTTCAACCGCGGCCGTACCATCGCCATCGGCGTATTCGCATACTCACGCGCAATGCCACGCATCTCATCTACCAAGGCCCTCTGCTTATCGACGCCCACCCATCCCGGCACATGCCCCACCCCCGAAGCCACACGCACGCTCGGTCGCGGCAGCGAATCAAAAAGCATGACCTCACCCTAATCCCCGCGTTCAAACAATCCGATCATGACCTATTATCTTCGCCAAGGATCAGAATCTGTTCAAGACCAATAGGCCCAAGTCTTAGGCGCCTCACGCGGAATTTCACCGGCTGGTTTATCTGGTTCCTAGAAGGCTTATTGAAGTGCCCCAGACCACCACCCCACACGGCCCCTAGGAACACAACAGTCTCGACACCGTGCTGGCTCGCTTTCCCAACGACAACAACAGATAAGTTCCAGTCTCGTACAAGAGCAATGTTTCTAGCTACAGACATCTTCTGTAGCGCGCAACCAGAAATCCATCATCGCTACTATGGTATCTGCTGACGAAAAGATGGTCTTCGCTACATCGGAGGGACTCCAGTTATCGGGGAGATCTATAAAACGACCTGCGACTTTCCCGATAGTCACTGAAGGAGATTCTTTGACGGCCTCAAGAATAGTTACGACGTCTTCGTAAGTAGCATCGAATGCATCTTTTTCATTGGCTGCAGTTGCATCGGCTATGCAAATCCAGTCATCAACTTCTCTCATGTCTTTCAAGAGATTATCAACTATCTTTTCAGGATTTGTTTCCATATTCATAAACATACTGTTAATTTGATAACTCTTGTCGCGGTTTATCCATCATCCCCTTCGCAACCATTGGCTAAGGCTTTGTAAGGGACTGTGCCTTTCAGCTTGAAGTGGCCTGGGTTTAGTTCCTACCTCAACTAATGAAGGATTGGATACTGCTATGCCTAGGAAGTATTCCGCCGAGTTTAAGGAGAAAGCGGTCCATCAGAACCTCGAAATGGCCCCTCTTGGTATTAGCAATTGCGTTGACTCCTTCAGAGGCGGAGGCATCTACGGATCCCGTCTCAGCAGAACAATCCGATAAGAGTGGTGGTTTACACACGAGTTGAGGATCCACAGGGCGATAACAGTGCTCCCACTGCTCAACCGTACGCTGCAACTCCAGATTATGGACCGTGCGCACTCGAACCCTCAGAAGTTCATGTACGAACTAAGACCGGCGACGGCGATGCAGGCATCATCGGATTTAAGCCCGTGACAAAGTGCAGTCATCTACTACCCTCCATCAAACACGAGCGTAAACTTAAGTACCGGAACTGGCGATATGGAAAGACGCACAGTTAAAGTCGGGTGTTCCTACACGTTCTTATAATCGCGGACAATCTAAACTCGAACAGAAAAATGTTGAGTTTCAGTGCAAAGGTTTAGTGGATACAAACTTTATTGGTACAACTACGGGAACTATCGTAGACGACAGTAAGACCTACACTGCGACTGTTAATACCAAACCGTTTAGAGAGGCATGCAAAGCCTAAAAAACAAAATCTCATATGGCAGTAGTCGGGCTAAGATCTTCGTACTCTTCGCACGTACAGAAGCTACCTATGACGAAGAGTTCGTCGGAATAGCTTTAACCCGAGAACAGGAGCGCGCCATGGGTAAGCATGTTGATTCTTCAGATATAACTTGTTGGACTGAAAGAGTTCCCCTTCAAGGCTGGAGAGGGGAACTAAATAAATGTCGTTTCCCGAAACTCGTGTATCTCGTTTTCAGGGAAGGATACGCGCAACATTCCTCCGGTCGTTACCAGGAACTAAGCCCAGATATACTTGCCGCATTTACTACCCGCGAAGCAGCTCAAACTTATGTCGCTTCTCGGAAGGAAAAGGCGCCTACATTCTTGCCGAGTAAGTTTCATATATGGGAAGTTGAATTCGGTCATTTGACCGAAAAATTTCGTAGCCAAGGTCCAGAAATCCCCGTGTACTGAGCCATCCGTTTACCCTTTAGCGCGAAAAGTCTCTGCATATTGTCCAAGTAAAACATAGTGGTGCATCTGCCGACGGCAGAAATGCTTGGGTAACATCTACCGCTGGAGTCGCTTGGATAGGGCGCGTAGTGGAGAATGCCTGTAATCCGCTGGCAGAACGATTCTTACCTCTTGGTAATACGCAATCAAACACATGCTAAAGCGCATGCCTTGCCATATGGCCAAACCGATATCAGGATATATGGCTCGTCACCTGGTAGAAGTTGCGAGTGTACCCTATTATCATTCTGGAAAGGCTGGTAATAGTAGAAAGGCTGGTAATAGTACAAGTGGCTAGGGGATAGCCTCATATAAAGGTAGCAACCTAGATTAGCACTGAACCTCGCTCATCAACTACAAGCGCTTGACCGTCTCTCAGCAAAAGAAGATTCCACTCTCGCCCATACTCTTGCACAGTCCGACTAATAATGTCTATGGAATACGGACCGGTCGTTCCTTGGGAGTGAGGAACCACCACATATTCAGTGAGATTAAGACCGGTGTAGTTCGCGAGTCCCGGAGCGGTTGAAGGATCATCCATCACCGTTGCTGGCTCGATTGAAGGTCCAGCAATAATCGCCCCAGCAGAGCTTCCCGCATACAACTTTCCATTACGCACGGCGTCAGCAAGAAGCTGATCTGCCCCGGTAGATTTCAGCGCGTGAAGCAAGCGGAATGTTTCACCACTCGCAACATAAACGCAATCAGCTTGCTCAAGCTCATGGCGAAAAACACTCAGCGGTGTCTCTGAAATAGTAAGAGACACCAGCGTATCCGCCACTTCACTAATCTCTTTTAACTCTTCCTGGGCAAATGGAGCCTGTCGCATTTCCACCGCCGCGTCATCTATATAGAGAATTCTTCCAGTCAAATACATGGCGAGATCAGGATGCAGGTAAGAGAAAAGAAGTAACCTCATACAACTCAGCCTACGGCTTAGCGTTTTGTAGATCGAGGATACTTGGCTGCGGCCGATGACTATTGCGACAATCAACGCGAGAGGAGGTGCGTGGGAAAACAACGACGGTGGGGATGATATGGCGTAGAAGTCCCTAAAACGCGCGATACATGCGTCTACTCGCCTGTCAAAACTTTGGCCATTGGTGCTTCGTGAAGCGATTTAGTACCAGAAATGAAGCCACCGGATATGTGCACCAGTGATTAGGCTAATCGTCGGGACTACACGTTGACGCCTTAATCAAGCGGTGACGGCATTTATCATATGGATATTCCGTTGAATTTCTGGATCACAATCAAGCACAAATAGATCCCAGAGGGAACCCTCTGCCATCGCTCGACAAATTAACGGCATTTACATGACTGGTAAATTCCCTAGGTACTGTCTCTTCACCTAATGCCAAATCGGCCCATAGCCGAGAGACACCAGCCCCTTCCATGGCGGGTTCGTCAACGTCTTTAGCCACACATGAAAGGCTATACAAACCCCATTCAGATTCATCAAATGGGTAAGTGCCAAAGTCTCGCATATCCCTACGGAAATCTTGCATCATGACTTCGCGAATTACTTCGTCTCCCCCATGTGTAATTTCGTCAGTTACATAGAGTATCTCTGTGATCTCTCGAGCCTTATCCACCCTTTTTAAATACTGTTTATGGAATTGTTCAAGGTCAGACTCTCGAGCAAGGAAGTAAGTTGTAAAAAGAAGAGTTTCGCCCAACATATTAAATCGGATCACCCTCTACAGTGAACGCTCCAGATTTAGGACTATATTCAGTTGCAAACGCAGCTGTGGAAGCACAAACAGTGAGGAGAGTTACCACCACAGTGGAGAGAATGGAAGTGCGCAATTTACTACCTCCAATCTTCCCGCCATCGCTGTTGGCAGGAGGTCGAGAAGGTACCTCCACTATAGCGGGGAAGTGTACTCCATCGTTTAGTAATGGTGTCCTCTACTTTGGGCGATTTCTTTTAAGTGCTGGGCGCAGGGACAACAATTCTGGAAACGCTAGTTTTGGATCTCTCCTTGGCGAAGCCGATCGAAGACGCTACCGGCATAATCCTCGTCGAGGATGAAACCGTTGTCGGTTTCTTTGAGAACAACCTCGTTGATTCGATGATCCCACCGCATAATTAAAAATGCGAGCGTATAGCCGAGTCCGTGTTTCTGACCAGAAATAGTGAATGAGTTCCCCGGGAGTTCTGGGAAGGTTAATGTTTGTCCTCCTCGGCCTCTGGCATGCTCGGCGGGAATCACTCACCCTCTACAATGACACCCATGAACGAACAGGTGCGGCAGGACTTGGAACGCTACGGCTCATGGGAGCGGATGACCAGTGGGGAGTGGTTCTTGCCGAGCATGCCGGAGGCGAAGGAAGAGCACCAGCGCACTTTCCGCTTGCTTAAGCAGCTCAACGAACTACAGAATACGGACCAAGAGCGTGCCAAAGGCATCCTGCGCGAGATACTGCCGGAAGAATCAGCGGTGCCGAGCCTGCACGTGCCGTTCAACTTGGAGTACGGCTGCAACCTAGTATGCGGCGAGCGCGTCTTCATTAACTTCGGCGCTACGATCTTGGCTCAGGCCCAGGTAACGCTCGGCAATGGTGTCATGGTGGGTCCCAATTGCTCCCTGATTACGGTGGGGCATCCGGTAAACGATCATGAGATGCGCGCCGGCGGCTGGGAGATAGCCAAGCCCATCACCATTGGTGATAATACGTGGCTCGGTGCTCATGTCACCGTGCTGCCGGGCATCACGATTGGAAAGAACTGCGTCTTAGGCGCGGGCACGCTTATTACCACCGATATCCCGGATAATTCGCTGGTCCTGGGATCACCCGGCCGCGTGGTGCGCAAACTGGAAGACAATGAGGAAGCCTGGGAGCGCCAGGATCTCAAAGGCCCTGTCGAGGGTTTTGGAGCCGCCAACTAAATGTTTGATCTCGCTCGCATCGGCGCGGGACTTCCCGTAGCCGAGACCATCGATTCGCTACCTAGCACCGGAAACGTCGTCATCCAGGCCCCGCCCGGCACGGGTAAGACCACACTCGTGCCTCCGGCGCTGGCCAATCATGCGGCAGGACGTGGCAAGGTCATCGTCACCGCCCCGCGACGTGTGGCCGTGCGCGCGGCCGCGCAGCGCTTGAGCACACTTAACGGCACGCCGGACAAGGTCGGCTTCGCCATCCGGGGCGAGTCCAGCAAGGGCAGCGAGGTCGAGTTCGTCACGCCGGGCGTGCTGCTGCGCCGCCTGCTGAAGGATCCGGAACTCGAGGGCGTGGCCACCGTTGCCATCGATGAGGTCCACGAGCGTCAGCTCGATACGGATTTGGTGCTAGGCATGTGCCTGGAGCTAGCCGAATTGCGTGAGGATTTTCGCGTCATCGCCATGTCTGCAACCGTGGATGCGCAGCGTTTTTCCCAGCTTATGGATGCGCCCGTCCACGTGACCGAGGCAGTCACCCATCCGCTCGACATCCAGTACGCCCCCATGCCGGGCAGGGCGGCGGGAACGAGGGAGTTTTACGGGGACGTCGCCAAGCAAGCAGCCCGCCAGCAGGAATCAACGCTGGTCTTTGTGCCCGGTGTGCGCGAGGTCAACCTCGTGTGCGATGCCTTAGCAGGCCATAATGTCTTCCCCCTGCATGGCAAGCAAACCACCGCGGAGCAAGACGCCGCGCTATATACCGAGGAACAGCGCATCGTCGTGGCTACCTCTATCGCGGAGTCCTCGCTGACCGTGCCGGGCGTGCGCGTGGTGATAGATGCTGGGCTCTCCCGCGTTCCTCGGCGCGATGCGCAGCGTGGCATGTCCGGGTTGGTGACGGTGTCTACCTCAAAATCAAGTGCCGATCAGCGCGCTGGTCGTGCCGGCCGTGAGGCGCCCGGCACCGTAATTCGCTGCTACTCGCAGGATGATTACCAGCACTTTTCCCCGCATACCACCCCGGAGATCCTGTCCGCGGATCTGACCCAGGCCGCGTTGTTTTTGGACTGTTGGGGCGCGGGCCCGGACTTCCCGTTGCTCGATCCGCCGCCGGCCCAGGCTCTTGCGGCCGCACAGGCGACGCTTCAGCGCATTGGTGCCACGCAGGAACTCGCCCTCCTGCCCACCGATCCGCGCCTTGGCGCTTCTTTGCTCCGCCACGGCAGCCAAGCCGCACCCACCATTGCCTCGCTTGCCGACGCCCCCTTACCCCCCAATCTCACCCGTCACCGCCCACCTCAAAAAGAGGTCAAGCGGCTCGCCCGCCTCGTCGAGGATCTCGGCCCCGCCGATCCCGGGGAGGTCGTCGCCACCGCCTTTCCCGAACAGGTGGCCAAGCGCATGGGCGAGGATTACCTGCTGGCCAGCGGCACCCGCGCGCGCCTGCTCGATAACTCGGGCTTAGCCGGTGCCCCGTGGCTCGCCATCGCAGAGGTCTCCCTGTCCAACGCGGGCAATGCCATCATCCGCTCGGCCGCGCGCATCGAGGAATCGGCAGCCCTGGCGGCCATCGGCGTCACCGAGGAAACCCGCGCCTTCCTGCGCGATGGCCGTGTGCGCGGCGTCAAGGTCAAGGCCGCGGGCGCCATCACCCTTTCTGAAACCCCAATCAAGGTCACCGGCCCCGCGGCCGAGGAAGCCCTTGCCGCCGGCATCCGCGAGGAAGGTTTGGGGCTTTTCACCTTCAGCGAGAAAGCCCAAAGCTTAAAAGACCGTTTGCGCCACCTGCACGCCCACTATGGCGAGCCCTGGCCCGATGTCGATTCCGCGGATCCCGCCGAGTGGCTCGGCCCGGAACTCCACCGCATTGCGGAGGGCACCCCCGCCGCCAAGCTCGACATGTACCCCGCGCTACAACGCCTCCTGCCCTGGCCGGAAGCCACCCATCTGGACGCTCTCGCCCCCGAGCGCCTCCCAGTCCCCTCCGGCCGGGACGCACGAATCGACTGGTCCGGCGATCGCCCCGTGGTCCACATCAAGCTGCAGGAATGCTTCGGCCTAGCTGAGTCCCCCGAATACTGCGGCCACCGCGTGCAATTCCACCTGCTCTCCCCCGCCGGCCGCCCGCTCGCGGTGACCGATGATCTCGCCAGCTTCTGGTCCGGCCCTTATGCCGGCGTGCGCGCCGATATGCGCGGGCGCTACCCCAAGCACCCGTGGCCGGAGGACCCGTGGAACGCGGTTGCTACCGCGCGCACTAAAAACCGGATGTAGCTATCCCCATTGCTGCCAGCCCAGGTAGCAGCTCATGACCACGACCAAGGTAAGTAGCGCGTAGCGGATGAACTTGGCACCGCCACCGAGCACCGTGCGAGCGCCCAGCAATGCGCCGGCGATATTGGCTACGCCGAGCACGATGCCGAGCGTCCACCACACGTGCCCGCCAAAAATGAACACGATGAGCGCGCCGAAATTGGTAGCGGTATTGACCACCTTGGCCATGGCCGCAGAGGTCAAGAAGTTCTGCGCAAAAATAGAGGTAAAGGCCATGATCAAAAACATGCCGGTACCCGGACCGAAGATGCCATCATAAAAAGAAATGATGCCGGAGAGTAACAGGACCACGACGGTCCGCCAACCGCCACGGGTACCGGCCGAATCGCTACTGCCAAAATCTGGTTTGAAGGCAACAAAGATGCCCACGGCCACCATGAGCACGATAATGATGGGGCGCATGACGTCCTTATCGAGGCTCGAGGCCACGCTGGCCCCCAACCCGGAGCAGACTAGCGCGATGAGGAGGAAGCGCGACATTTCTGCCTTGTCCAGCTTCACCTTGCGCGCAAGGGTCACAGCAGCGGATCCGGTGCCAGTCACCGCAGCAAGCTTGCTAGTGCCCAAAGCGGCGGCCGGAGCAAGGCCCGGCAGGACCGCCAGCAGCATCGGGATCAGGATCAATCCGCCACCGCCGATGACCGCATCGACCCACCCCGCGGCCGCGGTACCAAAGAAGAGAATTACCCACTGCACCACATCGATTTCCATGCCCCCGATCATAAATCTTGAATGATGTAAGGTGATAACCCGCCTACCGGCCTCCCCATAGTGGAGTAAAAAGAAGGCATTATACTTTTGTCGCAGCAGAACGAGGAGGCTCGCATGGCCGCACAGCAGGAAGGCGCCGGGCTAAGTGCCCATACCGTGGCTCGGTGGGCCCTTGTCGTTCCGGCATCGGTCGTATTGGGCTGGCTGTTTAGCATGTGGCACGTACCTGCGGCCTGGATCTTGGCAGCGATCCTCTCCTCCGGCGCCATCGCGCTCTTTACTGGGGAAGATCTACACGTAAACCGCAGTTTTTATAGCATGTCGCGTGGTTTTATCGGCATGATGGCTGCCATTCCGCTGACCGTGGTGCCGGTGGGCCAATTGCTTGGCTTCCTGCCTGCCGCCCTGACGATCTCCTTTGTCACCTTGATGGTGGGAGTTATCGGCGGCCAGCTCTTACACCGCGCGCAGCCACACGATGTCTCCTCTGAAACCGGCATTTTATCCATGCTGCCGGGCGGTGCGTCGCTGATGCCCGCGCTTGCCGACGAACTCGGTGCCGACTTCCGCTACGTCGCCCTCACCCAATACCTGCGCCTCTTAGTAGTCTCGGTATCGCTACCGGCCGTGGTCGCCTTATTGGACACGCCTGCCGGCGAAGGAGCGGATCTTTCGGTCGACGGCGAAACTACCTGGTGGATAGTTGCCCTAGTGATTGCCATTGCCTGCATAGGAGAAAAGGTAGGCAAGTTCCTCCATCTCCCCGCCGCCGCGGTGCTCGGCCCTTTGCTGCTGACAGTGCTGGTCTCCTTTGTCCTGCCGGAGGGCCACACGCTCGAGCCGCTCTATGCCTTTAAGGTGATGGCGTTTTTGTCCATCGGTTGGGTCTGCGGCGGCGGGCTTTCGCTGCCCGCGCTCAAGGCCTTTGCCAAGCAATTGCCCGCCACGGTTCTTTTCATCGTGGTCATTATCGGCATCTGCGCGGCCACCGCCTGGCCGCTGACCATGTGGCTGCACATCACCTACTTCGAGGCCTACCTGGCCACGAGCCCCGGCGCGCTGGAGACCGTGCTCGCGCTCTCGGCGGAGGGCGGGGCCGGGCCCGCGGTCATCGCAGTCCAGCTCACCCGGCTCATCGCGGTGCTGGTCGTAGCGGGCTACTTGCCACAGCTGCTGCGGCTGGCGAAGCGGCTGCTGCGCCGCTAGTTGTCCAAGACGGCCTCGCGCAGGACGGACATCGGCACGGAGCCTAGGGCGAGGGCCTCGGAATGGAACTCGCGCGCGCTCATGCCCTGCTTCTCAGCCTCGGCGCGGGTTTCCTGCCACAGGCGCTGGCCCAGGGCATAGGACGGCGCTTGGCCGGGCCAGCCCAGGTAGCGGTTGACCTCAAAATTGAGGTTCGCATCATCCATAGCGGTGTTCTCACGCATGAAGGTCTTCACGTGCGCCTTGTCCCATGTGCCGGAGGTCGAGCAATCCGGCAGCTGCTTGCCCAAGTGCAATCCGATGTCCACGACCACGCGGGCAGCGCGCAGGCGCTGGGCATCCAACATGCCCATGCGGAAGCCCGGATCATCCATGTAGCCCAGCTCGGCCATGAGCTGCTCGGCGTAGAGCGCCCAGCCCTCGCCGTGGCCGGAGTTCCACGTCACCGCGCGGCGCCACAGGTTGAGATCCTCCTGCACCAGCGCGGAGCCTAACTGCAGGTGGTGGCCGGGCACACCCTCGTGGTGAACGGTGGTCAGCTCCTGCCAGGTATGGAAGGTGTCTTGGCCTTCTGGCACGGACCACCACATGCGGCCCGGGCGGGAGAAGTCATCGCTCGGCGGGGTATAGAAGATGCCGCCGGTGCCGGCCGGATCGATGCAGCACTCGATCTCTTCTACTTCTTCCGGAATATCAAATTCTTTGCCGTTGAGCTCTGTAATGACGCCATCGGCGGTAGATTGCATCCACTCCACCAAGGCATCGGTGCCGCGCAGGGTATAGCGCTCCTCGTGGTTGAGCTTGCGCATCGCCGCGCGTACCGAGCAATCGGAACCGTAGAGCTCGTGAGCTATCTTTTCCTGCTCCGCGCGCAGGGTGCGCACCTGATCAAGGCCCCATTCATAGGCCTCATCGAGGTTGACGGCATCGCCCACAAAAAGCTTGGAAAAACGCTCGTAGCGCTCGCGGCCCACTGCGTCCTTGTTAGGCGCCTGGGGCTGCAGGTCATTGGAGAGCCAATCGGAGAACTCGCCAAAGGCTTCCTTGGCCTGCTGCACCTCGGCGGAGTCGGCGTCGAGGCCGAGGGACTCGAGCATGGAATCGGCGTCGGCAAGCCGCTCGCACTGCACAATAACCTCAGAGATCTGGCGGTGCGGTGCCACCATGCCATGGGAGGCCGCCTCTTCCAGGGAGCTGCGGTAGCCGGCCAAAGAGTTCTTCACCTGGGATAGGCGGGAGCGAATGGCATCGCGGTCCTCCTCCGTATCCTGCGGCATTAGCAGCAGGGTATCGCGGATGGTCTGCACCGGTGAGGCGATATTATTCAGGCAGCGCACATCCTCGCTGTGGTGGTGCAGATCTAGATCGAGACAAAGGCGATCACGCAGGACGGCCGCGGTGACGTAGTCCACCTCATCAAAGTCATCCTCATCATCGGATTCATCGGTGGTGTCATCTAGGGCATCCAAGTCTGCGACCATCTCACGGGTGCGATCCGCGATGGCGGTGAAGTATTCCGGGGAGAAATCCTGCAATTCGCCCTCGAAGCCATCAATTCCCCACGCGGTGGCATCGGTGGGGGAAAGCTCGGCTAGGTCGTGAACGAAGTTATCGCACGAAGCGTCCAGTAGAGAGGGCTGGCGCTTAGCGGTCTGCTCAGAACTCATAACGAGGAAGTCTATCCCTAAGTATCAGCTATAGGCCACCCGGGGAGGATGAAGTTGCGAACTTGTTAGCTAATCGTTGTCCCACTTTGTACCGGGATAGCTCCAGTGGCTGAACTCATCCAGGATGTCCTGCGGTTTCTCTTTCATTACCAGCGCGTCTACAAAGCGCGGCAGAATGAAACCGGATTCAGCCATGGCGGCGTACATGGCGTAGAAGGGGCGCCAAAAGTCCGCGGTATTAACTAGGCCTACCGGGCCGCGGATGTGGCCCAGCTGCTGCAAGGTGAGTACCTCAGTAAGTTCTTCAAGGGTGCCGACTCCGCCGGGGAGGCAAATATAGGCATCGGCAAGCTGCTCCATGCGGGTCTTGCGCTCAGCCATGGAGCCCACGACCTCTAGGGTGGTCAGGCCGGGGTGGGAAATCTCTAGATCCACCAGTGACTGCGGCATCACGCCGGTGACGGTGCCGCCGGCGGCTAAGCAGGCTTGCGCCACCTCGCGCATCAAGCCGATATTGCCGCCGCCATACACCAAGTTCAGGCCGCGTCGGGCCAGTTCGGTGCCCAATTCCTGTGCCGCCTGAGTATAGGCCGGGGAGTTTCCTGTTGCTGAACCACAATAAACCGCTACTGACTGCATGCTCTCCAGCATAGATATCTGCGCCCCCACCACCACCTTTAGACTATTCGGTACATGAAACTTTTATCAGGTTAGACAAAGCAGTCTGGGATGCTTATACTCCTTTTTATGATCAAATCTGGCCCAGTGTTCACGCGGCCCCGCACGCCGGCCGCAAAGTGCCTCCATTTGGTGCGCCTGAACCCGATCATCACCCGGAGCGAGTTGGTGGAAGCCACCGGACTTTCCCAGCCCACCATCACGCGCGCTACCACTTCCCTACTCAACGCGGGCCTCATCCAGGAACGCACCGACCTCACCCAGTCCCGTGGGCGCGGTCGGCCAACTGTGCCGCTTGAGGCGGCCGATAATGACTGGGCGCTCGGCGGCATCTCCGTGGGCACCAAGCAGACCTACATCGGCCTCTATGACATCAAGGGCCGCACCTTAAGCGAAGAAGAGTTGGCCACGCCGGTAGCAAACCTCAGCGAGGATGACTTCCTCGAGCACATCATGGCCGGCATCAATCGCCTGATGACCAACCTGAACCACCGCTTGGTCTCCCTCGGCGTGACCACCTCCGGCACCGTGGATGACAACGGCTTGGTCACCGCAGAAAACCTCAACTGGCACGGCGTGGACATCGCCGAACGCCTGCGCTTCCAGTTCGGCGTACCCGTAGTAGTCTCCTCCGCGATCCCCGCTATTTTGGGTTCCGAAACCCAAGCGGCCGAGATTGGCACCAGCGAGCGAGTTCTGGTGCTCTTTGCGGATGATTCCATCGGCTCGGCACTCTCCATCGAGGACGAGGTCAGCCCCATTATTCCCGTACCGCAAACGCACTCTGAGCTCCTTGGCCACGGCGCTTCCGAGCGCCTGCTGGCCACCCGGCACATCCTCGAGGCAATACGGCAGGAGGGAGTGAAGGCTGCCTCGCTTACCGAGGCCGCCCAAATCGCCGAATCCAATCCCACCGTCCGCACCATTCTGGACGAGCGCGCCCGCCAATTGGGCACCATCACCGCGGAACTGGTCAAAGCCCACTCCCCGGCCACCGTGGTCATCGCCGGCGGCGCGTTTACCGACGACCCGAAGGCCCCCAAGCAATTCGCCGCCACCGTCCGCGCCTCCGCAGGCGATGAGTTGCAGCTGCGCATGATCCCCAGCCATAAGGAGATTGTCCGCGCGGTAGCCCGCACCGTGGCCACCGACCAGCTCCTGCGCCAACCGCTGGAGCTAGGCCGCTCACTCCAGTGTGCTTAGCACCTCACATACCGAGTCGATGCCGCGAAAGAGGTGGGCATTGAGTCCGCAGTAGCTAGCACCCTCCACGTAGTCGATGCGGTCATCAAAAAAATAGGTATCTTTCGGCTGCGCGGACAGCGCATCCACGGCTACGCGATAGGCCTCTGGGTGCGGCTTTGCCAGCCCAATATCGCAGCTGAAGGTCACCGCCGCACAGTCCTCCAGCCAGGTATGCTTCTCGCGCACCTGCCCCGCCAGCGTGGTGGGAATATTGGACAAAATGCCTACACTATAGCCTTCCCCGATAAGCCCCTTGACCAAAGCGACCATCCCCTGGTCGGCCTCCAGCAAACCGCGGTTTTCACACGCTACCGCCTCCGCGACGGGTATCTCCCCCAACCCTGCGCGGGCCGCTACCTCATTCCAAAAGTGGCTATCACTAAAGATGCCGACATCATAGTCCGGGCGATAAAACCCGTAGGCCTCCCACATCGCCTCGGCATCGGATGGCGCGAGGAGGCGCTCCAAGGCTGCATGACTTTCTGGGGTGGCCGGGCGCATGAGCACGCCATACATATCAAAAAGGAGTCTGGGCATAACGAGAGCCAGTTTATGCGCGTTTCGGCGCCTGGGTCAGCACGGCTACGATTCCCACACCGGCACCGGCCACAAAAACGGGCAACATCGCGGAGGCTTGTTCCATAGACAAGGCGAAAATGCCGCCGATCGCACCGATGAGCAGCATGCCACCAAGGCTATACAGCGAGCGAGTAACCAAGCCGCGCTTGCCCGCGGCACCGTACACCAGCAGCGCGAGCCCGGCGAATGGACCGAGCATGAGCGCCGCAGTGGTCAGGAATACCCCCAAGGCCACGTGGGTGGACATAATCGCCGCTCCCACGATGAGAAAAAGCGCCAGGATCAAAAGCGTCATGGCACAGAAAGCCTTGCGTTGTGTTGACATAGAAGCAATCCTCCCACGGCACTGCAGTGCCGTGGGAGGATTGCTCTAAATCTTGATGGGTTTGTTATTCACCCAGGCGCGCTTAGGCAGCGCCGCCTTCGGTACGACCAGCCAAGCGCTCATCGATGCGTAGCAGGCCAGAGCCGTCATTTCCTACCAGCTTGATCTGATCCAGAATCTCAGAAACGGTAGCTTCTTCTTCCACCTGCTCGCTCAGGAACCAGTCAACGAGCTGGCGAGATTCCAGGTCCTGTGCGTCCAGCGCCGCGCGAGCGATGGTGCGGATTTCCTCAGAGACCTTCTGCTCGTGCTCCAAGGAAGCCTGGAAAGCATCCTGCGGGTTAGCGGCCTTCACCGAACCAACCGGAATGTCATTGAGCTCTACGCGATAACCGCGGGAGAGCAAATGGTCCGCAATCTTTTCAGCATGCACGCGCTCTTCTGCTGCCTGACCCATGAACCAATCGCGCATACCCGGGAAGGAGAGGTTGTCCATCTCGAAGGCCAACTGGGTATAGACCATGGAAGCGCCGTACTCGCTAATGACCTGGTTGTTCAGGAGGGTTTGTAGTTTCTCGTCCATTGTAAAAACCTTTCTGTGCAGGGAAATCAATAAGTGCTAAGCACCACACTACCGAAGATTCCCCTGCGATCCAGCAAGGCCTACTTAAGTAAACTTGCACGTCATTACGCTTTTTTAGATTGGATAACCTAAGTTAGCCAAGACAAAGCTTGCCACCACACGCAGGCAAAGTTCCCCTAAGAACGCGAGGTCATCGCGGATCCTTTGCATTTACGCCAACGTGAACTCAAGGTCAGTTCGGCGCCTACTACTTAAGCCCCTGCACCCTAGTCCATAAATGTGATTTTAGTCACCTAGGTGGCCGCTAAGGCGATTAAGGCGCTGCGCACTAGCTCCCTCCAGGCCGCGAAACTCTACTTCGATGCCCCGCTCGGCATATTTCTTCTGCACCGCATCCAGCGTCGCCACCGTAGAGGCATCCCATACCTCGGCCTCCGTCATATCTACCACCACGCGCTGGGTGTCCAGCGTGTAGTCAAAGGCATAGACCAAGTCATTGGAAGAGGCGAAAAAGAGCTGGCCCCGCACCGCATACTCGGCATCGCCTACTTGTTTTACCTCCACCAGGTGCGCCACGCGACGGGCAAAGCCAATGGATGCTGTCACCACGCCGAGCACCACACCGACCGCCAAGTTATGCGTGGCCAGCGTGCCTACGACCGTCACCAGCATCACCAGCGTTTCTGATAGCGGCATGAGCTTAAGCGTGCGCGGGTGAACCGAGTGCCAATCCACCGTAGTTGCGGCCACGATGATCATCACCGCCACCAGGGCGGCCATCGGAATGCGGCCGACGGTCTCGCCCAGAAGAAGGCAAAGGATAAGGAGGAAGGCGCCCGCGAGGAACGTCGACAAGCGCGTGCGCGCCTGGGATGCCTTCACGCCGATCATGGTCTGGCCAATCATGGCGCACACGCCCATACCGCCAATGGCCGCGGCGAGGATATTGCCCACGCCCTGGCCAAAGGACTCGCGCGTTTTATCGGAGTGGGTATCCGTAATATCATCCACCAGCTTCGCCGTCAGCAGCGACTCCATGAGCCCCACCAACGCCATGCCAAAGGCATAGGGCGCAATCAGCTGCACGGTATCCAGGTTCCACGGAATATCCGGCACGAAAAGCCCCGGCAGCGAGGTAGGCAGCTCGCCTTGGTCCGCCACATCGGGGACCTTCCACCCGGCCGCGACCGCAATGATGCTGACCACCACAATGGTAACGAGCGGGGCGGGAATCACCGTGGTCAGCCGTGGTAGCCCCAGCATGATGGCTAGGCCGATGGCCACCAGCACATAGACCATCCACGGCACATCACTAAGGTGCGGCAGCTGCGTAGTAAACATCATGATTCCCAGCGCATTGACAAACCCCGTCATCACCGAGCGCGGGATAAAGCGCATGAGCTTGGCGACGCCCACCGCGGCAAGCACCACCTGCATGATTCCCGCCAAGAGCACCGCGGCGACCACGTAGTCATGCCCATGTTCATGCGCGAGCGGTGAGACAACGAGCGCCACCGCGCCGGCCGCTGCGGAAATCATCGCCGGCCGGCCACCGGTAAAGGCAATGGACATTGCCATGACGACGGAAGAAAACAATCCCACCCGCGGGTCCAAGCCCGCAAGGATGGAAAAGCTTAAGACCTCCGGGATCAAAGCAAGCGCCACCGCCAGACCGCCGAATACCTCTTTGCGCAGCCGCGCGGGCGAGGAAAATGCATAACGGAAACTGGCGATGACGCCGGTTGGGGCAGGCTGTTCTTTAATCACGCCTGCACATCCTAGTGGACTTTAGGAGCCTTCCTTAAAGGAGCCATCTGCAGTGATAACTGGCAGCACGGACCAGGCGAAGTTGATCCACTGATCGGTCTTCTTCCACGAAAAGTCCGGTTCAAAGATGGTCTTCGGCTTGGTATAAATGACGGCCGAGCGCACCTCGTCTGCGGTTTCCTTAAGCAGATTTACCACCAGATCCAGGGTCTTGCCGGAGTCCGCGACGTCATCTACGACCAATACCTTCTTGCCCTTCAGCGAATCCGTGTCCAGCTGCGGGGACAAGATGATCGGCTCTTCCAGGGTCTGCCCGATATCGGTGTAGAACTCCACATTGATAGCGCCCATGGCCTTCACACCGATGGCATAACCGATAGCACCGGCTGGAATGAGGCCGCCGCGGGCGACGCCCACGATGAGGTCAGGGAACCAACCAGATTCCACAATCTGTTCCGACAGGTTACGGCTCGCCTCGCCGAAGACCTCCCAGGTGAGGTTTTCCCGGTCCGGGTGGATCCAATTTTCAGTCACGATTGTGTGGCTCCTTATGCGTCATGGGATTTCTTTGTAGTTTAACGAGCATTGCCTGCCAAAGAAAAGGCACCTACCGGAATGGAACCTCGCCCAAAGTCCGGCGCAGCTTGCGCGTGCGCAGGCGCTCCGGATTTTCGGCTAGATGCTCCATCGCACGCACCGCGCACATCACGTGAGCTTCCTTCGAGTTGGAGTAGAAGGCCTGCGCCTGGGCCGGCAGCTTCGGCACCGCGTGCAGCGGCAGGTCAGAGACCGAAAGGAGTGTGCCGTAGGGAACGCGGTAGCGATAGCCATTGGCCGCGAGCGTGCACGATTCCATATCGACAGCCACCGCGGTGGAGGTACGCAGCCACTCCCACAGATCCCGGTTAGTGCGCCACTCCCAATTGCGATCATCGGTGGAGAGCACCGTACCGGTTCGCATGAGCGAATTATCGTCTCCATATACCGCCTTCACCGCAGACTCAAGCATGCGCTGTACCTCCGGAATCGCCGGGATGGGAGAGGTCGCCGCAACCTTTTGGTCCAAGATGTGGTCATTGCGCTGGTAGGCATTGCCCAAAATCAAATCCCCGATGCGCATGCGCCCATCCATGCCAGCGCAGTGGCCAATCATGATCCAGGCTTCCGGCCGCAGTACCGCCAAGCAATCCGTGATCGTCTTGGCGTTGGAGGGCCCTACACCGATATTGATCATCGTGATGCCATCACCACCGGCAGTGATCAGGTCAAAGCGCGGCATTTGGAAGCGAGACGTCAAGGTCAGACCGTCCACATCGAGGTCCACCGCATCGTTGGGATGAATGGTCTCCCCATTGGGCAGCACCAAGGCGGTATAACGCGAGTCTTCCCTGGTCAACTCGCGCAAACCGAATTTCACAAACTCGGTGGTGTGCATCGCGTAGTTAGTAAGCAAAATGTATTTTTGCACCGTATCGACCTCGATGCCGGTGTAATGCTCAATGCGCGCACACGCGATATCAAAGCGCTGGGCACCAAAATGAAAAAGCGGCTTTTCCGCACCGTGGAAGGCATCCCATTCGCCATCAATGATTGCATCATTGACCTCATCCAGCGTCGGACGCGGAATAGGCCCGCGTTCCTGCGGGGCTTTCCTTGTGTCCTTGATGTACTCCGGTGGAATGCGCTGGTCGGATTGGCCAACAAAGATATCGCACGGATAATTCCCCGCCAGGCGAGTCAGCTGCTCGTGCAGGTAGTCCCGAATGATGTGCGGCTTGGAGATTACCGCCGAGTACTTGCCCGCCTCGTTGACGTAGCCAAACGGCTCGGAACGATCGATCGGCTGCCATTTGCGGATATCCACCGTGACCTTTGGATAGACGACATAGCGATAGTCATCAAGGTTTCCTGATTCCAAAGTCTTGCGCGCAAGCTCGCAGGAATTCTCGTAAATCTCAATCAGGCGATTTACCGCCTCATCAACGGAGTGGACATGCTGCAGATCGGTCATAAGCGCGAGTGTAGCGGGGACTTCGCAGCGCGGCAGCGGTCCGCGCATTTCATTATCAGCAAGAAAGGCGCAGGAAAGTTGAAGGGTGCCTAAGCCTGTACCCCAGGGGAGGTAACAAAGCGGTATCCCAATCCAGGTTCAGTAAGCAGATATTGGGGATTAGATGGATCTGTTTCCAGTTTGCGGCGCAGCTGCGAGGTATAGATGCGCAGGTAGTGGCTTTGCCCTTCGAAACCCGGGCCCCAAATCTCTGCGAGGAGGTCTTCTTTGCGCACCAAACCGCCGTGGGCACGCAACAGCGTCGTAAGCACGCCCCACTCAGTAGGGGTCAGGTGAAGCGGCTTTCCTGCCTTGGTGATGGAGTGTCGAGGGACGTCGATCAGCACATCGCCCGCCCGCACCATCGTGGCTTCCCGCTGGGCAGATGGATGCTGGGGACTGCCATGCCGCAAAGCCACGCGCACGCGGGCCAAGAGCTCTTCCATAGAAAAGGGTTTGGTCACATAATCATCAGCACCGCGATCTAGGGCCGAGGCACTAAATAGGGGATCGGACCGGGCCGTAAGAATCAGAACGGGAATTGCTGACCACCCTCGAATCCCATCGAGGACCTCCCGCCCATCCATATCCGGCAGACCCATATCCAAAATCACCACATCGGGCTGATGCTGGGAGACCACCTGCAGACCCTCCGCCCCGGTGCTGGCTGAATACACCTCATACCCACGCGCTTTAAAATTAATGCTCAAGGTGGTGAGCAAACGCGGATCATCATCCACAATGACAATCGTGGCCTTCTTATCAGTCATGGCTTTTCTCCTCCCGCAGCGGGAAACTCAGGATAAAGGTCGCTCCTGGAGTGGCCTCTACGGTGATAGTACCGTCCATGGCCTCCACAAATCCGCGTACGACGGAGAGGCCTAAACCCACCCCGTTGTCATTGCTGGTATCGCCCAAGCGCTGAAAAGCTTGGAAAAGCTCCTGCTGCTTTTCTGGTGAAATTCCCGGCCCTTCATCGCTCACACTCAGCTCCACACGTTCATCCTTAACCTGCGCATCAACGTTGACTGGTCCGCTCGGCGCATAGCGCAAAGCGTTATCGAATAGATTCGCCAGCACGCGTTCGAGCAAAACGCTATCCGCGCAACAGGTGCGGCCACGGAGTCCAGAACCAATATGAATGCGACCAAGTTGGTCCTTGCTATGTCCAAAGGCACAGGAAGCAATAGCCCGATTGGCTACCTCATATAACTCCACAGTATCCCGGCGTGCAGTTACCGCTCCTGCACTCAAGCGCGAGTGATCCAATAAGTTGGTCACGAGCAGCGTGAGTTGATCGATGCTAGCTGCGGTTTCCGCCAGCAGTATTTCTTGATCCTCTGGACTGAATTCGATTTCGGAATTCCGCAAAGAGGACACAGCCAGCTTGGCCGTTGCTAGGGGCGTGCGCAGATCGTGGCTCACGCTCGATAGCAGTGCACGACGCAATTCATCAGCGGCAGCAATGGCATCGGCACGTGCGGCTTCAGCCGAAAGCTTGTCGCGGCGCACTATGCCGGCTAAATAGCCTGCCACAACCGCCACCAAAGCACGGTCGCGGGCGGATAACGCTGGGCCTTCCATCACAATCTGGACCGTAGTGTCCTCGCTGGAGACCAACGTTTCTACCTCACGTTTATGAGTCTTTGCGGGGATATGCAGGTGTCTACTTTGCCGGGGCGAGGCCGCCGAAGCGTGCCAGGTAGAGAGTATGTCCCCGGAGGCGTCAAGAAGCACGGCCTTATGGCAGCCGAAGGTCTCTCCTACCTTGCGAAGCACTGCGTCGATGGGAGATACGTCCGCACGGCGGTTGAGGGCTGCGCGGGAAAAGACCGTCAAGAGCTCAGCATCGCGCGTGGCAATGGCCGCATTATGGTGCTCTATTTTGGTGCGCCGCACTTGTAGGCCCACGGCCAGGGCAATGGCTACCATGACCACGAGGATGACAGCGTTAGCCGGCTCAGCAATATCGAAGGTGTACAGGGGTTCGGTAAAGAACCAATTGACCGCCAAGCCCGAGGCAAACGCAATAATTACCGCCGGCCACAGGCCAGCAAGCATGCTCACGAGGAGGATCAGCGCAAAGTAAAAAGCAGAACACGTACCTGTTCCCAATGCCGAGCCGTCGATGCCTTGCAACAGTGCGGTCAAGGCGATGAAAGCGACAGCCGCGCCCACCCAAGACACCGCCCGGCGCGGGAGGGAATGCAATGGTCGCAGCAGTGGTGAAAGAGGCGAGGGTTTATCGGACGGAAGATTAACAATGTGGCAGTCAATCTTGCCCGAATCCCGCAGCACGGCCTCAGCAACGGTGCCGCGCCAGTGCAGGCCTAAGCGACGCCGTGGTGAAACCCCCAGGACCAACTGGGTGGCGTTGACGCTGCGGGCAAAATTAAGCAGCGCTTCTGGCACCGAGTCACCGGTGACCTGATGCAAACGGGCACCCACGTCCTGAGCCAAGGATTGTAATTTGGACAGTTGTTGAGCGGAACCGGCAACGGAAGATCCACCGGATGAAAAGGAATCCCCAAAAATTACGTGGACCACATGTAGCTCGGCTGAGGATTTGGACGCGATGCGGCGCCCGCGGCGAATGAGCAGTTCTGCGTGCGCAACGTTCTGAATGGCCACAACCACCCGTTCCCGCGCCTCCCAGGTATCGGTAATATCCTGCTCAGAACGGTAAGATGCGAGAGCCTCATCAACCTGGTCCGCCAACCACAACAGGGCTAGCTCCCGCAGTGCAGTCAGATTGCCCACCCGAAAATAATTATTCAACGCTGGGGCAATGCGCGCTTCTTTATAGACTTGGCCATCACTCAAGCGGGTGCGCAAGAGCTGCGGGGATACATCCACCAACTCGATCTCGTTCGCCGCACGCACCACCTCGTCCGGCACCGTCTCCTGCGGGGAAATACCGGTGATCTGGTTTATTACGTCATTGAGGCTTTCAATGTGCTGGATGTTCAGGGTAGAAATCACATCGATTCCTGCGGCTAGGAGTTCCTCTACGTCCTCCCAGCGCTTAGCGTGTTCCTCACCGCGCGGATTGGAATGGGCAAATTCATCGACCAGAACGGTTTCCGGCTGGCGCGAGATGATGGCTGCAGTATCGAGTTCTCCGGTGGATAGCCCGGCGGCGTAGCGCCGCGGGATGGTCTCAAGGCCATCACACAGCGCCCGAGTGAATTCGCGCCCATGATCTTCCACGATGCCAATGACCACATCGCGGCCGGCCAGCACAAGGCCGTGCGCCTCGTTGAGCATTGCACAGGTCTTACCAGACCCAGGCGCCGCGCCGAGGTAGATCTTCAAAGCGCCACGCTTGGTGCGCGCCGGAACTTTCTTGTCGTTCATATGGCACTCATCTTATGAGCAGGACGGTGGATTGGGCAGCGCTCGGTTGAGAGTAGTGACGTTGACTGCGTCTTCGCCCAAGAACCCGAGGCTGGCATACTCCGTGTTGTCCTCGATGAGGCTTCGCACTTCTTCGGTGCTCATCCCCTGCTCTCGAGCGACACGTGGAGCCTGTAGTTCAGCGTACGCAGGGCTAATGCCAGAGTCGACACCAGAGCCGGAACCGGTTACCGCATCGGTGGGAACATCTTCTGGAGCGGCGCCTTCACGCTTGGCGATGTCCCCGCGCCGCTCCTGCACGGCTTTTTCTAGCTCGGAGCTACTAGCGCCGTAATTGCTCATGCCTTCGGAACGGGGGAAGAAGTACGGGCCTTCGGTCTGGCCATCTTGGAGCTGGGTCGAGCCAGCTAGGCACTCACCTTGGTAAATGAGGTTGCCCTCGGCGGAGTCCGGCTTGATGCGGGAGATTCCCCACACGGCAGCAGGATAAATCATTCCCAGTGCGATAACGCACAATAGTACGGCTAAGAATCCAGCGGCGAGGTTACGAAAATAGACACGCATTTTTGGTCCTTCTTTTTCTATATACCTGGAAGCAGGTTGACTACCTGGTCAATGAGCCAGATGCCTAGGAATGGGGTGATAACGCCGCCCAGGCCCCAGATGCCCAGGTTACGGCGTAGCAGGGACGAAGCAGAGGCCGGCTTATAGGCCACGCCCTTGAGCGCCAATGGAATAAGAGCAACGATGATGAGCGCGTTGAATACGACTGCAGACACAATGGCGGATTGCGGCGAGTGCAGGTGCATCACGTTGAGGCGCTCAAGGTGCGGAAGCTGGGTAGAAAACAGGGCCGGCAAAATGGCGAAGTACTTCGCTAAGTCATTGGCCAAAGAGAAGGTGGTAAGCGCCCCACGGGTGATAAGCAACTGCTTGCCAATGCGCACGACATCGATAAGCTTGGTCGGATCAGAATCCAAGTCCACCATATTGGCGGCTTCCTTCGCTGCAGAGGTACCCGTGTTCATGGCCACGCCCACGTCCGCCTGCGCCAGCGCTGGTGCATCGTTGGTACCGTCACCGGTCATAGCGACCATGCGGCCATGCGCCTGTTCCTCGCGGATCCTGGCCAGCTTATCTTCCGGGGTGGCCTCCGCGATGTAATCATCTACGCCTGCCTCTTTCGCAATGGCCGCTGCCGTCAACGGGTTATCGCCGGTCACCATGATGGTTTTGATGCCCATCTGGCGCAGTTCGGCGAAGCGCTCCGCCATGCCCGGCTTGACGACGTCGCTGAGCTGCACCACCGCAATAACCCTGCGGGTGCCGTCGGATTCTTCCACAGCAACGGGCAGCGGGGTTCCACCGCCTTCAGCAATCTGGGTCACGGAGTCTGCAATTTCTTGTGGCCAGTCGCCACCTGCTTCAGTTACCCACCGGCGCACAGCATCGCCTGCACCCTTACGCAGCTTTCGGCCTTTGAGATCAAGCCCAGACATGCGGGTAGAAGCGCTAAATGGAATGACCTCGGCGGTCTTTTCTTCCTCTCCTGCTTCGGCAGAAAGGTGGTAGTTTTCGGTCAACCACGACACGATGGAGCGACCCTCTGGGGTCTCATCGGCAACCGAAGCAACGCGGGCTATTTCCGCAGCTTCCTGCTCATCGACACCGCGCGCAACGATAAGCCCGGTAGCCTGCCGGTTGCCATAGGTGATGGTGCCGGTTTTATCCATGAGTAGGGTCGCTACGTCTCCCGCCGCCTCCACCGCTCGTCCGGACGTAGCCAGAACATTGTGGTGCACGAGGCGGTTCATTCCCGCGATTCCTACTGCGGATAGCAGGGCAGCGATGGTGGTTGGGATGAGGCAGACCAACAGGGCCACCAGCGAGAGCGGGGAGAGCTCCGCGCCGGTAAACAACCCCATTGGGGCCAGTGCGGTAACCGCAATGAGGAAGAGGATAGTCAAGGTAGACAGGAGGATGCTCAGCGCGATCTCATTCGGGGTCTTGCGGCGCTCCGCTCCCTCCACCAAGGCAATCATCGTATCGACGAAGGTTGATCCCGGCTCCGAGGTGATCTGTACCAGGATGGAATCAGACAAAACCACGGTACCGCCGGTCACAGCACAGCGATCTCCACCGGCCTCGCGAACCACGGGAGCAGACTCGCCGGTAATGGCAGATTCATCGACGGTTGCCGCGCCTTCAATGACGTCGCCGTCGCCCGGGATAGTCTCTCCGGCCTCCACGCGCACGATAGCGCCCTTGGTGAGCTCAGAAGCGGCAATAACCTCGATGCCGCCATCGGTGACTAGGTTCGCGGTGGCGTCATCGCGCACGGCGCGCAAGCTATCCGCTTGGGCTTTACCGCGGCCTTCGGCATATGCCTCAGCGAACGCGGCGAACGCAATGGTAAACCATAACCATACGGTCACCACCCAGCCATAAACGCTGGGGCTAAAGATGGACCACAGGGTAGTCAGCGCGGCGCCTACCCACACCACGAACATGACGGGGTTGCGGGCTTGGGCGAGCGGGGACATCTTGTGCGGCAACGATTTAAACGCTGCCGCAGCCAACCCACTGTTTTTGGTGGCAGAGCGCTGGGGAGTGCGTTGCTCAGTGGTCATAGTTGGTGTTGTCATGAGAGTGCCTCCGAAATGGGACCCAAGGTAAGAACGGGGAAGAAGGTAAGGGCGGCGACCAACACAATGACGCCGATGGTAAGCAGCGCGAAGGTCACACCGGACGTCGGCAAGCTGCCGGCGGTAGTGGCCTGCCGGCGTTGACCGGCTAGGCTGCCCGCCAAGTACAGGGTGAAGACGATGGGGAGGAAGCGGCCCAGCAGCATGGCGATACCGAGGGTGACTTGCCACCAGGGCTCGGTTACCGTCAGGCCCGCGAAGGCCGAGCCGTTATTATTCGACGCCGAGGTAAAGGCATAGAGCACCTCGGAGAGACCGTGCGCGTTATCCGAGGTTCCCGGCGCGCCGAAGTTGGTCGCGGAAAGCTCCACCAGCTTGCGCTGAGCCACCGATGCGCCCACGCCTACTAGGACGAGGACCGGCATGGTGAGGATGTACAGGCTCACCGCGGAGATTTCCTTGCGGCCGACCTTATTGCCCATAAACTCCGGTGTGCGCCCAACGAGCAGGCCGCCGATAAATACGGCGAGGATTGCTACCATCAGCAGACCGTAGAGACCCGTGCCCACGCCGCCTGGTGCAATTTCGCCCAGGAGCATATTGAGGATCAACAAGCCGCCACCCAATGGTGAGTAGCTATCGTGCATCGAATCGACCGCGCCGGTAGAAGTGCCCGTGGTAGACACCGCAAAGAGTGCGGAAGCGTCAATACCTAGGCGCTGTTCGATGCCCTCCAAGTTGCCGCCCGCAGCGTGAGCTGCCGCACCGGTGGTAGTGTGCTGTGCCCATACCACCAAGGCAACCATAACGGTCCAAATGCCGCCGATGACGCCAAGCAGGGTCCAGGTATGTTTTTGCGATTTCAGCATTACCCCATAGGCACGGATAAAGCAGAAAGAGATAACCAGCAATGAAAAGATTTCCACGAGGTTGGTAAAACCAGTGGGGTTCTCAAAAGGGTGCGCCGAGTTGGCGCCGAAGATGCCACCACCATTGGTTCCCAGCAGCTTAATTGCCTCCTGGCTAGCTACCGGAGCGCGCGGAATATCCACGCCCGCGGAGCTCACCAGGTTGGACCCGAAGGTTTGCATGGTTCCGCCCAAGATGAGGACGAAGGAAATCAGTAAAGAAAGCGGCAAAAGAATGCGCACCAAACCGCGGGTGAGGTCAACCCAGAAATTTCCGATGAGGTGCTGTCCACTCTCAGTGCCCAACTTGTCACGGCTATATCCCAAGTGACCGATACCGCGAATGAGCGCAACCGCCACACACATGCCGACAGCCGCGGAGGCGAAGTTCTGGACGGTCAGGCCAAGCATCTGCGCACCATTGCTCAGGGTTTCTTCGCCTGAATAGGACTGCCAGTTGGTATTGGACACGAATGACGCCGCCGTATTGAACGCCATCCACGGTTCCACCGCTGCAGAGCGGGAATTGCCAAAGCTAGGCAAAACGGTTTGTAGGCGCTGCACCGCGTAAAGAACGAGTACGGATGCCAAGCTGAAACCAAGCAATGCACGGCTGTAATTCTTGCTGTTATGCCCACGGTTTGGGTCAACGCGCAGGACCTTATACACCGCACGCTCTACCGCCCAGTCCTTGTCAGAGGTGTAGCTGCGTGCGATCCAGTTGCCCAAAGGAACATATGCCGCCGCGAGCAAGACGACGAGGGCGAGGAACTGCGGTAACACCGCCCCAATGCCGGCGATCATGCGAAACGCTCCGGATCAACTAAGGAAATGATGAGGTAGGTCACCAACGCCACAACAATGACGAGGCCAATGACCGCTGTAATGGTGTTCATGGTTATGCATCACCGTCCAGAAGCTCGTTGAGGACGGAGGGACAGCCAACCGTCAGGATGGCTATCAGGATTGCCACGATGTCTAACATGTGGGAAACCCCCTTGTGCGAGTGAAACTTTCCTGTGCCTGACAGGTATGCCTGCCAGGTGCCGGTACCAAGGCAGCACCTGCTACGCACAAACGTTAGGACCACACCCCCGCTGCCCTAGGCAATCTTTGCGCTATCTTTACGCCTCCCGCTCGCAATTTTTATATTTCCTTTACACCCCTTGTGCGCCACCTTTTCTTCAGGCCGGGAAGCGCCCTTTATCCACAACGAAGGCCCGCCGACAGCGCATCGGCGGGCCTTCTCCCCATGACTAATCTCTCGGTACCCAAGGAGGGAATGGAGCGCACCCTCCTACAAGCACCGCCCGTGATTAGGCAAGCCTAAGTTTATAAACCTTTCGTAGGATGGTCAAGGGTTTGCCCATAAATTTCTTAACTCCTGACAAAAACACAGTTAACCTGCAATAACGAGTACAATCCGGAACCATGGCTGAGTTGAAATCCACTATTTCCGAACAACTCCGCAAATTCTGGCGTGCCAGCGAGAAGGAATTGACCGATTCCCCGCGTCGCGGTGTCGCCTCCCCTGCCGAAGCCACGGCACTGCGCGAGGAGGTCGCGGCCGAGATTGCGGACCTCATCAAAGCACAAAAGGTCAAAACCAGCCCCGGCGATACCGCCCTCGACGCCGATGCGGCCGCCACCCTCCCGCTAGGCGCACGCATGAAGCCACGTGGGATCTTCGAAGATGACTGGGGCGCACGTCCTACCGCACAACGCCCCTGGCCGGTCATCCTCATCCACGGCACCTGCGATACCAAGGGCGTATGGCAAATCCTCGGCAATGAGCTGCGCCAAGACGGCTGGGCGGTCTTCGCCCCTGACTACGGCCGCCGCGCCACCCAACCCCTTGCAGAATCCGCCGAGCAACTCGATGCCTATATCCGCACCGTGCGCATGGTCACCGGCGCGAACAAGGTCATCCTCATCGGCCACTCGCAGGGCGGGCTCCTCGCCCGCTATTGGATGCGCATGATTGGCGGCGCCGAGCATGTCCTCCACCTGATGTGCATCAGCGCGCCAAACCACGGAACTACCTACGGCGGTATCGTCAGCCGCCTCATTCGCACCCCGCGCCAAGAGGCGGTAATGCGCTCCGTCATCGATGGCTGGTTTGGGCCGGCGGGAATGGACCAAATTGTCGGCAGCGAAGCGCTACGCGAGGCCAATCGCGATGGCGACTTGGAATCTGGCGTGAGCTATACCTGCATTGCCACACGGTCTGATGCCGTCGTGGTCCCACCCGAAACCTGCTTCCTTGATCCCCGCGGCGTCGCAGAGGGCACCGTGCGAAATATTTATGTCCAAGACTTCGACCGCCGAGCAGTGGTCATGCACGAGGATATGCCCATGGATAAGCGCGTCCATGCCATCGTGCGCACCATCTTGGAATTAGTAGAGACTATCCCCCGCTAGTTAGAGCTCCAGCTCATCAAGGACCGCGTCAAAGGCTGGGCCCACCTGCGTGCGCCACAGCGTATCCACCTTCTGATCACCCCGGCCGGGGCCGCCATTGATGACGGCTACGCGCTTGCCCTGCTTCTTTGCCTCCAGCACAAAGCGATACCCACTCATCACCGCAAGAGAGGACCCAGCCACCAGCAGCGAGCGCGCCTGTCCCAACACGGCAAAGGCGGCATCGCGGCGCTCAGCCGGCACGGGTTCGCCAAAGTAGACGACGTCTGGTTTCAATAATTCCGATCCACAGCTCTCGCATCCGGCCATGCGAAACGCTGCCACGGCGGCCTCATCCAGGGTCACGTCACCATCCGGATTCACTTGGTCCGCCTCCACCACTAGGCGCTCCAAGTACCCCGGATTTGCTGCGGCCAAACGCGCATCGAAATGCGTCCGCGCCTCCCGATATCCGCACATCAGACACACGACGGTTTCCATATCGCCATGCAGCGCCACCAAGTTCGCGGTCCCGGCCTGTTTATGCAGGCCGTCCACATTCTGAGTAACCACGCCATTAATCAGCCCGGCGCGCTCCAGTTCCACCAGCGCATAATGCGTACGATTCGGCGCCGCAGCATCCATGACTCGCCACCCCACAAAACTGCGGGCCCAATACCTATGGCTCGCGGCCGGGTCGTGGCGAAATTCCTGATAGGTCATCGGACGGTGCCTACTCAGCGAGCCACGCGGCCCCCGATAATCTGGCACCCCTGAGTCCGTAGAAACCCCGGCCCCCGTTAGCACCATCACTGGGCCCTCGCGCAGCTGCTTGACGACGTCCCCTAAAGCCCTCCCCGGCTCCGTATGCGGCGCCGATTCCTCTACCACTCGGGCGATCGAGCGCAGCGCGGACTGGTGGGCAAGGGAGACGGCTGGATCCATTCTCCCGATGCTAGCTTTCGGGCAAGTGCTCTACGTATAGCCACTCCGAATCCAGCTCCCCGTGGCGCGAGCACTTGGTATGCCAGCCATCGGGGCGCACCTGGGCCACCATGCGCCGGCCACAAATTTGGCAATAGCGCGGCACATCGAGGCCAGCTGCGGCTGCAGGGTGCAGCGTAAAGACCTCCTCAATCGGTTTGCCGGTATTCGGATGGAAAATCGGCTCTTCCCCGGAAAGGACGGCAGCGGCCAAATCGGAAGTCGGCTCGGATAAACCAGCCACTACAGGGCCTTAATCGGCAGATCGATGCGGTTCAACATGTCCACATCCTTTTCAATCTGCTGGCCCAGGGTGGTCAGGTAGTTGCCGGCAATGATGGCGTTGATGCCGCCGAGCAGGCCGCGCTCCGTGCCGTCGTCGCCAAGCGAAAGCTCGCGGCCACCGGCAAAGCGCAAGGTGGTAGACGGCATAGCCAAGCGGAATGCCGCCACGGCGCGCAGGCCTTCACCCAGCGGAACCAGCGGGCGATCCGCAAAGGGGGTGCCCGGGCGCGGATCCAGGAAGTTCATCGGCACCTCGCAGGGATCAATTTCTGCCAGCTGCGCAGCGAACTCGGCGCGCTGTTCCAAGGACTCGCCCATGCCGATGATGCCGCCGCAGCAGACCTCCATGCCTACCTCGCGCACATAGTCAAGGGTCTGCTTGCGTTCCTCCCAGGTGTGGGTGGTGACCACATTGGGGAAGAAGGAACGGGACGTCTCCAGGTTGTGGTTATAACGCTGCGCGCCCATGTCCTTTAGGCGCTGCGCCTGCTCGCGGGTCAGGGTGCCCAGGGAGCAGGAAATCTCGATATCGACGGCGTCATTAATCGCTGCAATCGCCTCGCCTACCTGGTCCAGCAAGCGATCATCCGGGGACTTCACCGCAGCGACGATGCAGAACTCAGTAGCACCGGTCTTGGCGGTCTTCTGCGCTGCCTCCACCAACTCCGGGATGTTGAGGCGCACGGCGCGCACTGGGGACTCGAAGAGGCCAGACTGAGAACAGAAGTGGCAATCTTCTGGGCAGCCGCCAGTTTTAATGGAGATAATGCCTTCCACCGATACGTCTGGACCACACCACTTCAGGCGGGTCTGGTGGGCGATATCGGCGATTTCCTCCAATTGGGAATCCGGAACCTGTAGTACTTGCAGCAGTTCTTCCTGGTTGAGGCCTTTGCCTTGCTCCAGTGCTTTTTCGCGGGCGATGTCAATAATGCTCATAGTGTGAACCATACTTGAACAGCGTTCAGCTTTGGTTAAAATCACATAAAATTTTTCCCAGCGTTAGGCTCGATAGCATGACGCTTTATGATGACACCCTCTCCCTCCTCCAAGAACTTATCCGCAATGCCTGCGTAAACGACCTCACGCCGGACTCCGGTCACGAGGTACGCAATGCGGATAGTTTAGAAAAATTCTTCGCGGGCGAAGACGTGCAGATTGAGCGCTTCGAGTCCCACCCAGGCCGCGTTTCCATCGTCGTGACCGTCCCCGGCGATCCGGACAAAGAACCGCTCACCCTCATGGGGCATACAGACGTCGTCCCCGTCGACGAACCTAAATGGACCAAGCCTCCCTTCGAGGCGCTCATCGAGGACGGCAAGCTCTACGGCCGCGGTTCCGTAGACATGCTATTTATTACCGCCACCATGGCCGCCGTCACGCGCGAGGTCGCCCGCACCGGCAATACGGGCGGCACCCTTGCCTTCGTCGGCATGGCCGATGAAGAGGCCCGCGGCGGTCTCGGCGTGCGCTTTATGTCCGAAAACCACCCCGATGCCTTTTCCTGGAAGAACTGCTTATCTGAAACTGGCGGTAGCCACCTGCCCGGCGCGGTGGGCTTCAACGTGGGCGAAAAGGGCGCCGGCCAGCGCCGCCTGCATGTGCACGGCGATGCCGGCCATGGCTCTACCCCTTATGGCAAGGACTTTGCCATCGTAAAGATCGGTGAGGTGGCCCGCCGCATCGCCGCCGCCGAACCGCCCACGGCCTCCAATGAAATCTGGGAGGGCTTTGTGCGCACCTTCAAGTTTGACCCCCAGACCGAGCAGGAGCTTATCGACGGCACCGGTGACTACTCCAAGTTCGGCAACCTCGACGCCTACGCGCATGCCTTTAGCCATACCACCATCGCCGAGACCGTCCTGCGCGCCGGCGGCGCCATCAACGTGCTGCCTTCACATGCCTACCTGGAAATGGACGTGCGCCCCTTCCCCGGCCAGACCCAGGAGGATCTGGATGACTTCCTGCGCAGCGCGCTTGGAGACATGGCCGATGAGGTAGAAATCGAACACCTCATTACTGAAGATGCCACGCAATCTTCCACCGATACCGAGCTGTGGCGCGCCATTGAGGCCACCTCCAAGGAATTCTTCCCCGATAAAGACGTCGTCCCAGTTCACGCCACCGGCGGCTCGGATCTGCGCTTTGCTCGGCGCAAGGGTGGCAACGCCTATGGCTTTGCCATGCACGCCGAGGGCCGCGATATGGCTAGCGCCAATTCGCAGCTGCACAGCCACGACGAGCACCTCTACTTGGAGGACCTCGAGCTCACTGTGCGCGCTTACCGCAGCCTGGTCAATCGCTTCCTAGGCCTGTCACAGGCTTAACAAGTGTGGCAAGATGTCTGGCATGAGCTTTGCACGTAAGTCCGCGCTGCTATCTGCAGCTACCGCCCTGACCGTAACCCTCGCCGCCCCTGCCGCTGCCCATGCCGACGCCGTTGACAACCTCCTAGCCAAGATGCCTGCCGGCCAGATTTCCTGCTCCCAGGCGAAGCAATACTGGACCAACTCCGCTGACTACAACCAGAAGAAGTCCCAGGCCCTCGCCGTTGCCACCGTGCACCCACGCGGCAACGAGGTTCGCGACGCCATCGGCCGCATGGACGAGGCTATTGCCCGCTGCGGCCTAAACGGCACTACTGGCCAGGGCAAGCCGGTCAACACTGGCGGCCAGCGCGGCAATGCTCCCGCACCAAAGCCGGCTCCGGCTCCGTCCCCAGCGGCAGCCAAGAACACCAAGGTCATCGAGCTGGGCACCATCCCTGGCCAGCCGACTGTCGACGTCCCGTTCTTGGGCCAGACCTTCCGCATCCCGGACGCGGCCAAGATTGCCCAGAACGCTATATCCCAGTTCCAGCTGCCGCAGATTCCGCAAATCCAGCAGCTACAGCAGCTGTCTTCTTTCTAGCGGTCTAGCTGAAAATAGATCCCGGCATGCGCGCTGCAGCCGGGATTAAATTTATGCCCGCAGTGGGGACACGCAGGCGCGGCGGAATAAGCGTGGTAGTTCATCTCGGTGCGGCAGGCGCCGCAGAGGACTGAGGGGGCGTCGGCAAGCATGGGCCCAAACTCATGGTCAGTGAGTTCGGCGTGGCACAACGCGCAAGCAAAATACTTCCCGCAGGTGGCGCACTTATTGGCCACCACGTCCAACGGGGAATGCCAATGCTTGCACCGGCCTTCCGCATCAATCGCGCCGTGAATCTTCATGGCCGTCAGCATACGCGCCACCCTGTTGCCACTGCTGCTTCTTTTCTTCAGACTTTTTGGCATTGCGCACTGCCTGAATGCCCACCACGATGGCAATGATGATCGGCACCCACACCTTGCTGTAGTCCATTAAGAATACGAGCCAATCGGGCAGGTCTATGTCAATATTAAGGTCGATATTTGGCACGGGCAGCTCAATCTGCGGCAACTCCGGAACCGGGAGCGCGATATCCGGCAGGTCGATATCCGGCAGCTCCCAATCCGGCAATAACCGAGACAAGATGCGGCTAATGATCGGACCAAGCACGATCACGCCAATGGCCCAGCCGGACTTTCCCAAGCCGCCCAGGAGCGGATACAACACCCGCTTAAAGGAGCTTTCCTCCATGGCCGTGCGGCGCTTTTCTCCTAGTGAGTCGGCCGGTGGATCGAGGGCAACTGCCTCCTCACCATTGCGGTAGTAGACGTCTAAAAGCTCGCCAAAGGGAGAGGCTTGGATATCCAGATAAGGTTTGCTGCGCGAGGCGGAGTTCTCAAAAAGGGTGAGGTCTTTTTCAATCTTCTTCTTAAGCGAATACCGGCCCGCACGGGGCCGATCGTGGCGGCTACGTACCTCCCCGTTGACCACAATCTGCAGGCGCGGGCTGGGATTCTTCCGCCACAGCTGTAGACGCTGCAACGGCGAAGCATCGCCCGGTACCGGGGTATAGTCCTTCGCCTTCTTCGGCCACTCACCTAGCTCAGCGAACTCGGCATCGTATCCGCGCTGCACCTCAATAGTGCCCACCTCGGGGTGCTCTAGGCGCCAGGTCTCCATTAGCTCTTCCCCGCCTTGGAGCCCACCACGGCACCTAGCTTGCTCGCAGCCCATGCCAAGAAAACAAACACTGGGAGGTAAATCCACGTTCCCTCATTGAAATACAGGGACATGGCGGCAAAATAGGCCAGCCCAGCCACACAGAAGATGGTCCAGGAGGCGCGGAAAGTGGCGCCGTCGACAAGAGCAATGATCACCGTCAGCACGGCCATGAGGATGAGCAGGATAAGGCCGGAAACAAGGTGGTAGATAGCGGGCGGCAGGACAACGAAGACCGCGACCATGGCGATGGGCGCCCACCATTGCCACCAGACGCGGCTGGGCTCGTCTTTCGTTTCCGCTTCTTCTAGCTCCTCAAACACGCACCCAACCTATCACAGGACTTGGCAGAACTTATGGGGGAGAAATCCTCCCTATGTCCGGCTTAATCCTCCCCGCGGAGGATACCGCGCTGAGCAGGGCATACCTAGCGTTGAGTACATGAAAAGCACACCACTCATCCTCGCGGCGGGCGTGATATTTGGTGCCATCTACGGCACCAATGCACTCCTGCCAGACTTTTATGACAACCCTACGTCTGAAGTGCAGGCCGGCCAGGCCCGCATCCCCGGACTGTCCTGCACGGAAGAAGATGGTTCCACCGGCAGTGAGCCGCGCTGGGACTGTGACGGCACCCAGATCCGCGCTAAAGAAGTCGGCGTACAGGACAAAGACCAAGCCACCCGCCGGTACCTCCGGGCAATGGGGGAAGGTACGGCCATGCCGGAAGGAGACATCGACCGCGACGGGGATAAGCGCACGCTTAGCGATGGCGACCTCGTAGCCATCAGCATTGAGGGCGATGGCCCCACCACGTTCCTCTCCTTGCACGGACCGCGCGCTGCAGAACTTGCCCAGGAGGTAGAAAAGGCATGAAGAATCTGTACTGGCTATCTATCGCTTTCGGCCTGGTAGTTTCCGGCTTTTTCTTTGTTGATCGCCGGTTTACCGAGGTGGGGCTCATCGGTGCGCTCATCTGCGCTGGCCTGACACTCGGTCTGGGACTCTGGTGGTTTAGGCCGCGGCCGATGTGGCAGGGCATCCTATGGGGTGCGCTCGCCCAGCCGGTGGTGGTGAGCCTCAACGATCAGATGGTGGGGATCTCGGACAAGCTGGGGCTCACCCACCTAGACGCGGCCTTCTACTCGCCGCTTCCGGAAGAAACCATCAAGCTCCTCGGCGTTGTCATTATTGTTGCAGCCTTTAAGAACGTGCGGCATCCCTACCAAGCCGCCGCGATCGGAATGGCGGTAGGCCTTGGCTTTGATGTCATGGAAAATATTCCATTCATCCTGAGCGCGACCATCACTAACCTGGATGGCGATCTCTGGGGCGCCATTATTACCGGTACCGGGCGAATCCTCACTGGTGCCTTTAGCCATGCACTGTATACGGGGGTTGCGGCGTGGGGCGTCGGCAAGCTCTACGCGGGGGCACGCCACGGATACTGGCAGGTGGCCGGATTCTGGCTGGCCGCTATCGCCCTGCATACCCTGTTCAATGCCTCGCTGATCATTACGGGTGATTGGCCGGTGACCTTTTTCCTTACCGCTCTCATTACGTGGACACTGATTATCTGGGGCCTGCGTTTCATACGCAAGCAAGAGAAGAAATATGCGGCACAAAAAAGCGAAACTACTCTACCCACCAAGGATCCAGAATATAGCTCTTGAGCTGTGTAAATACGAAGGAAGGGGCTCGTGTCCGAGGGGTGTTATAAGGTGTAATTCGTACACAGGTTCACACGATAATTTAGGTACGATGCGCCATGGAAGAACCCTACTTTTCCACGACCAATACCACCGACCCCACCACACGCTTAGCCTTTGAGATGCGAAAGGCGGAATACGAGTTCTGGGTGAACCAAGTCCCAGAACTCGATTCTGATTTCGAATTAGTCACCAACTCCCTCTACCGCACCACCGGCGTCAATGAAGGCCGGATTGGCCATATCCTCATGGCACTGCACCGCTTGGAGGAGCTGCCCAAGCTCCAAGCGCTGCAGCACCGCCTCTATCACTTAGACCTCGACCGGATTATTGCCATCAATAAGTCCCTCAACCGCTTGGGCAATCCGACGCCAGAGGTGGTGGCGCGCATCGATGAGCAGCTCACTGCCTACCTCACCCCTACCCGGCCGAACCAGACCATGCGTACGCAAGCACAGATCAAGCGCAAGCTCAACGAGCTCATCAACCTCGCCGATGACACATTGGCCGTCACCCAGGGCCCTACCCAGCCGCGCTACACCATGGAAAACTGGGGCGATAACACCTCGGCGGTGACTTTGAGTGCGGACCCGGCGGTTATCGCGAGCGTCGATAAGTGCATCCGGCAGACCGCGCTAGAGCTAGATTGCTCGCTTGCCGACGCCGCCGTTGCACTCCTCACCGGCCGCACCCAAGCCCCCGAAATCATCCTCAACGCCTATAAAGCCACCGACGTACCCAATTCCCCGGCCTTTATTGAATCCGTGGGCTGGCTCGACCCGGCGCGCTCGAATGCGCTGCCCTACACCAAAATCCGGGCGATGGACCCTAACCACGAGGTCAAGGGCTACGTCACCCCGGCGGCCATGGCTGCGTACTTAGAAGGATTTGACGGCACCTGCCGTTATCCCGGCTGCAATCGCCCGGCCACGGCCTGCCAGAAGGATCACCGCATCAATCATGCGGATGGCGGTCCGACTACTCCGGCTAACTTAGCCTGCCTCTGCCAGCACCATCACAATGTGAAGACCGATGGTCGTGCTTTCTACGTCATGGACCCACATACGCGCGACATCATCTGGCTTTTCGAGGATGGAACCTGGACCGCCACGGAGCCCTCCGGGCCACTAGCGCCTAAGAACAAGAATTGGGTGCAGACCTTTGCTCAAACCATGACCGCCCACCGCGCCCGAGCATATGAAGAGGCCCAAGAACTCATGCGCCAGCAGAAAACCACCCCTAGGGAGGAGGAATAATTCCACCAGCTGCCCTACAGTGGCTGGCATGACGCAAAATTTATTCACACTAGATGAGCTCGTAATTACCCAGACCAAGTCCTTCCTCAATGATCAGTTCATGATCACCGATATCGACAACACCCCTGTGGGCACGATCCTGCAATCCACCAGCCTCAAAGACATGGTGTTTAAATCTTCCCGCAGCTTGGAGGTTGCACTCACGGATGCCGAGGGCAACCCTCTACAGACGGTCATGACGATTTCGGATCCGCCGAATTTTCTGCGGGATACCTACGAGGTGCACTTGCCGGGAATCGAACAGCCCATGGCTGTCATTACCAAGCGTTTCTCCATGCTCAAAACAAAGCTGGAGCTGACCATGAAGGGCTTTCCTGACGTCGAAATTCGCGGCGATTTCTGGGACTGGAATCTCTCCATCACCTCCCACGGCCGCCAGCTTGCCAACGTCACCAACGAGTGGACCGGCGTAGGCAACTACTTCATGGGTAAAAATACCTACTGCCTGGCCATCACACCGGGCCTCAACGAGCAACAACATGCTGCCATCATCGGCGCCGTGATGAGCATGGATATGCTGCGGACGAAGGAAAAGAATAGAGAGTAGATGTCTGCTACGATATGAACATGTTCACTGAACCTGTTCATAAAAACTCACGTGCGCGCTCGAAGAACACAACGCGCCTAAAGGTGTTAACCGCTGCAGGCGAACTTTTCGAAACTACGGGATATGCCGATACCAGCATTAGAGAAATTGCGAAAAAGGCTGGTGTCAGCGTTGGCACAGTCATGTCTGTCGGCGAAAAGCGCGCACTGCTGGTTCAAAGCATCAGCCACAAAATTGCAAAGATTCATGACGGACTCAGGACTCAACCACCTGGAGATCTCATTTCGGTCATCAATCCATTTTTGGAGATGTTTGCAGGACACAGCGAACTATCCCGCGCTTACGCATCTGCTCTCATTGAACTTGGCGATCAAGGGCAAGAGCTCAGACGCTTGGAACATCTTCTCACGGAAGAAATCCTTCGACGTCTCGCGGCATCAAGATTGACCGAGGATGAGTCTCGCGATCTTGCAGGAGTCTTGTATCACGCCTATCTAGGTTTGCTAATCGGCTGGGCCGCCGGACTTTATTCGTCGCAAGAACTAAAAGACCAAGCACGCACAATCATCAATCGCCTAGAAAGCGTATTTGGAGTCCAACTATGATTTTCGACGAAACAGCCCCTATCTGGCCTTCCATTCTCCTTGCCGTCATTCTTTCAGGCGACGTCATACTGTCAATTCGTCCCGTTAAGTTCATTGAAAAATGCCTCACCGGCGTAAAATTCCCACGCCAATGGTGGTGGGCTCTCATCTATATCAAATGCGTCGCGATTTCCGGGCTGATAGTCGGACTTGCCTACCCCGGAGTCAGAGTTGCGGCACTAGCAGGCATCGTCACATATTTCTTTGCTGCAGCCTTCGCTCACCTGAAAGCCAAATTCACCGGCACCGAATTCTGGGCTAACTGTTTGGGCATGCTTATCCTTTCCATCGCGGCGCTAATTGTAACGCTCGCCGCATAATGCAGAAAGGAGTTCTACATTCCCGTAGGCACTTTCAGATCTAACCCCTATTAGGTGGACACCTGATGCCCAGTCCGGTTAGGTTGGGTACAAAGGTAATCTACCACCATGTCTAGGTACTCCGAACAGTTCAAACGCGATGCCGTAGCACTCTACAAGAACAATAAGGAGAACTCGCTGAGCTCAGTGTCAGCATTGTTTAGAATCAACCGTGCATCACTGCATTCTTGGACTAAGCTCTACGCACCGTCAAACACACTCGTACGAAAACCGTCCATGATAAAGCCCATTCCGCTTTTTCACCGTGGTAGAGATATTTGCGTATTCTTTGCGGCATAATCTAAGGGATACACAACGGATTGCTCAGTACATGGGGATTTCTGGACCTTGGCCACGGAAGTTTTCGGTCAAAAATCCGAACTCGACTTCCCATATATGATACTCACTCGGTAAGAATGAAGGCTCCTTTTTCTGCCGAGAAACGACCTCAGTTTGAGCTGCTTCACGCGTGGTAAATGCAGCCAATATATCTGGGCTCATTTCTTGGAAACACACGGAGGAATGTTGCGCATACCCCTCCCTAAAAACGAGATAGACAAGTCTCGGGAAACGAGACTTGTCTAGTTTTCCGTCCCAGCCGTCAAGGGGAACTTCTTCAGTCCAACAGGTTATACTTGGAGAATCAACATGCTCGCCCATGGCACGCTCCTGCTCTCTGGTTAAAGCTATTCCGACAAATTCTTCGTCAGACGTAGCTTCCGTACGCGCAAAGAGCACAAAAATTTTAGCCTGGTTGCTGCTATCTGAAATTCTACCTATTAAGCCTTGCATACTTCTCTAAACGGTTTAGTTTTAACAGTCGCAGTGTAAGTTTTATCGGAGCGTGTCAAATTATTTGTGTGTGGAAAAACTTTTATTCCCGTTTATGCCGCCAGGGTAGAGAAACCACAGCACCAATAAGCAAGATGGCAGTGACACCTACTAAATATGCTATGGATACCCAGGGGATTCCATCGCCGCCAAAGAGGCCGTATCTAATGGCTTCACTTATGTGGACAGCCGGGTTGGCTTCTCCCACTATCTGAAGCCACGAAGGCAACAAGTCTTCAGGAACGGCAACCGGGCCGAGACTTAGCAGCGTAATAGCCAATAACAATGAGATGGAAGATGCCTGCTCAAGGCTGGAACATAATGCTCCAATTATCATTCCGGCAGAAAGAAAAGCACAACCAGCAAAAAATAGGGCTGGAATGATAGTGAAAGAAGGAGATAAAGAAAGCCCGAGAATCTTAACTACCGCAACTGGAGTTATGAGCAGTGAAGGAGTAGCTAAGAGACTAAAGGCGATAAAGCTCCCCACAACAAACTGGAGGCGCTTTGCCCCAGTAGCAGCTAGTTGATCTAGAGCTCCATTCGCCTTCATAAAGGAAATATTGGTGGCAATTTTACCCTGCAACTCGAATAGCAAAGAAAAAGATAGACCACCAATAACAGCGTACTCAACGGCGGCCCCACCTAAATTTTGTGCGTACACACCAAGCCCTAAGGACATTAGAACAGGAACGACAATCCCAGTAAGCAGCATGGACGGCCAAGACCAGCGCCAATTAGTCAGCTGTATGCGTGTAAACGTAAAGGTGTTACTCATGCTTCATTCGTTTGGGATGCGATTAGGTTGACAAAAACATCCTCGAGATTGGGTGAGCTAATAGTAATATCGCCGGCTCCTTCGTCACATAGTTTCGAGACAATTCTCGGAACTTCGTCGACACCTACTATCTGCTCGCAAGGTTCTGAACTTTTATCACTATTGGACTCAGTGCGGTACGCAATGGTTCGTCTATTTTGAACGTTTTGCATGACTTGGTTAACCGTGCCGTTGGCAATGAGCCGCCCTTTATCCATAATTCCGAGATGAGTTAGGCAGGATTCAACTTCGGAAACTGCATGAGTGATTACCAATACGGTAACTCCCTTATGAGAGAGTGCCTCAATTTCGTCCCATACTAGACGGCGATTTAACGCATCCAGCTCATTCGTGGGCTCATCCAGAATGACGAAAGGGCGGTTTGAGGAGATAGCGATTGCAAGTTGGACAAGTTTACTTTGTCCACCAGATAGCGATCTCACCTCTCGATTGCGGAATCGAAGAATGCCTAGCTTTTCTAGGAGATGTTTCTGCTGCTTGTTCGATGATTTCGTCCCGTACAGCCGACCAAAGAAATTCATTGATTCCTCTACAGTCATGGTGTTTAGGGCTAGCGGAGATTGCGACAAATATGCGACGTTTGACCTCTGCCAGTGAGTGGTTGCGGACGCATCTCTGCTTTCATTTATCCAAATGTGGCCGGAAGTAGGGCGTAGTATGCCGGTGAGGATACGAGCTAAGCTGCTCTTTCCTGAACCGTTGCGCCCAATTAAACCGTAGACACTACCCCTGTCGATATTTAGCGAAACGTTGTCGACTGCGGGCTTTTCTCGATTAGGATAGGACTTACAGAGACGCTCTAGTCGTACAAGTTCTGACATGACCCACTGTCCTTTAGTTGACGACGAAGCTGCCTAGACTTACGGCGGACGACGTTAAAGCAGTCGAGATGTGCAATGTCATCATCCGAGAATGATTGCGATAGTAGCATTCTCAACGCTTTGCTGATCATGGTCATAAACAGCATTACGGTTTGGACACCAATGTAAACTGTGGGCCTGACCCTCGGAAAGTAGACACGTCGGGAGTAACTTTGCTGCTTGCCATATTTACCATCGCCAAATAAGCGTACTCACCTGATTAAATAGTCCCATCAAGGTCGAATATATAATCGCTCACCGCTGTTTAACGCCTATCGCAATGGAGTTCTTACCCAGGGCAAAGAGCGTAAGTACTGCTACGACTGACACGAGGATAAAAGTAACTGTCACCGATAAGAAACCGGAATACTCCAGTAACAGCCCAGCCAAAATAGCACCCACCATCATTCCAGCCGGCGGAAGCATTTCAACACGCCCCCGTGCAGCTGGATTAGCTTTTCCGAACAGGTGTTGTTGCAAAGTTGGGCGGAGAGCAGCGAAGACTCAGTTTCTCATTCCCTGATGGCCGCTGCGTGTGGGCGTTGTTAGGTCGTCTCGAAGACCTGGTTGACGATCACCGCGTCCGGGTTCGGTTGCCCGTAGGCAAACATCGCGCCTTGCCCTTTCCACAATGATTGCATAGCCTTCATCCCTTTCAACGTCCGATATACAGATGTCCGGTTCTTAAACGCGCCTTTCGGCCCGAGGATCCGCTTCAGCCGACCATGGTCGCCTTCCAGGATGTTGTTGAGGTATTTCACCTACCGGTGTTCCATTGTTGGCGGGCAGATTCCCTCTGACTTCAACTCGGCGATTGCCCTGGCAAGGGAGGGTGCTTTATCGGCGTTGATCACTCTGAGATACCCGCCTGACGCATTGAATCTGAGGGCCTTGGCCAGGAAACGCTTCGCTGCGGCCACGTTCCACTTCGGAGAGAGGTAAAAGTCCAGGGTCTGGCCACCGGCGGTGATCGCCCGATAGAGGCAGCACCACCTGCCGCCGACCCGGATATAGGTCTCATCCACCCGCCAGGAACTAGCTTGCCAGTCAGGTACCTGCCGGCACCACCGTGTTTGCTGGTCCAGCTCAGGCGCGTATTTCTGGACCCAGCGGTAGATCCTGGTGTGATCGACCGGCACGCCCCGCTCGGTCATCATTTCCTCCAGAGCGCGGTAGCTCACCCCGTAGCGGCAGTACCACCGCACTGCCCATAGAATGATGTCACGGGGAAATGACAACCGGAGAAGATACCCATGGCTGTGATTACATCACGTCGCTCTTCCTACTGCCCCAACTTTGCAACAGCACCTTTCAGGGTCATATGGGGGCAGTGGAGAGAAGTGGTGGATCAGTGGACGGCGGTGGATGCCGGAGTAGGCGTGGTGTGTTCCTCCTTCGACTCGGTCGAAGCCAGGCGAGCCGGATCCAGATCAATGCGGCGCAGCAGCTGGGCGTTCAGGGCCACCACGATGGTCGAGGCAGACATCAAGATCGCGCCCACGGCCGGGGACAGCACGAACCCGATCGAGGCGAGCACTCCGGCAGCCAACGGCACGGCGAGGATGTTGTAGCCAGAGGCCCAGATCAGGTTCTGGATCATCTTGCGATAGCTGGCCTGGGACAGCTCAATCATCGACAGCACTGCCCGCGGGTCATCACTGGCTAGGACCACCCCGGCAGATTCCATAGCCACATCCGTGCCGGCACCGATGGCGATACCGACGTCCGCGCGGGTCAGAGCGGGGGCGTCATTGACACCGTCACCGACCATGGCCACGCTCAAACCCCGGTCCTGTAGCTGCGTGACCTTGGTATCTTTGTCCTGGGGTAGGACCTCGGCGAAGACCTCATCAATGCCTAGGTCCTGACCAACCGCCTGGGCCACCTGCTGCGCGTCGCCGGTGATCATCGCGACCTTCACCCCGCGGTCCTGCAGGGCTTTCACGGCGGCGCGGGATTCGGGGCGGATCTTGTCCTCGACGGCCACCGCACCGATGATCTGACCGTCGCGGACAATATGGAGCACACCGGCCCCACGCCCGGTCCAGGCGCTGGTGGTGTCGGTGAGCTCGGCCGGGGTGGTGAGGTTGAACTCGCGCAGCATGTTCGGCCCGCCCACGAGGATCTCAGCGCCATCGACAGTGGCCCGGACCCCTCGGCCGGAGGCGGCGCTGAAACCAGTTGCACGGATTTGCCGACGGGAGGCCTCGGGATGGGCGGCCGCGGCTGCCACGATGGCGCGGGCCACGGGGTGCTCGCTGTCGGCCTCCGCGGCGGCGGCTAGGGCCAGCAGCTCGGCCTCGGTGACGCCGACAGCTGCCGCGACACCGGTGACCGCGTGCGCACCCTCGGTCAGGGTGCCGGTTTTGTCGAAGAGCACCACGTCGATGGTGCGCATCCGCTCGAGCGCCATCCGGTCCTTGATGAGCACCCCGGATTTCGCAGCCCGCTCGCTGGAGATCGCAATGACCAGCGGAATCGCCAGGCCCAGGGCGTGCGGGCAGGCGATGACCAGCACCGTGACTGTGCGCACCACGGCATCGTCCGGGCTGCCGATGATGGTCCACACCACCGCGGTGATCAGAGCGGAGATCAGCGCGAACCAGAACAACAACGCCGCCGCCCGATCCGCCAGGGCCTGGGCCCGGGAGGAGGACTCCTGGGCGTCGGCAACCATGCGTTGGATCCCGGCCAAGGCGGTGTCCCCGCCGGTAGCCTCCACCCGGATGCGGACGGTGTTGTCGGTGGCCACGGTACCGGCGACCACCTTGTCACCGGTGTCGCGGAAGATGGGACGAGATTCGCCGGTGATCATCGCCTCATCGAATTCGGCGGCTCCGTCGAGGATGGTTCCGTCGGCCGGCACCCGGGCACCGGCCCTCACCAGCACGACGTCGTCGACGACCAGCTCGGAGATGGCCACGGTGCGGGTGGTCCCGTCGATGACTTTCTCGGCCTCATCCGGCAGCAGGGCAGCCAGCGCATCAAGCGCGGAGGACGCGGCCCCGAGAGCGGACATCTCCAGCCAGTGGCCCAGCAGCATGATGGTCACCAGCAGGGCCAGCTCCCACCAGAAGTCCAGCTCAAAACCGCCCAGCCCCAGAGTGGTGACCCAGGAGGCGACAAACGCCACGGTGATGGCCATGGCGATCAGGAGCATCATCCCGGGTTGGCGGGATTTCAGTTCTTTCCATCCGCCCTTGAGGAAAGGCGTTCCGCCGTAGACGAAGATGATCGTGCCCAGCACCGGGGGGATCCAGGTGGATCCGGGGAATGCCGGGAGGTGGTAGCCGAGCAGGTGGGCGACCATGGGGCTGAAAATAACGACGGGAATGGACAGAATCAGCGACCACCAGAAGCGGTCGCGAAACATTGCGGTGCTGTGTCCAGCGTGTTCGCCGTGACCATGAACGTGGTGGTCTTCGTCCGGGGCGGAATGCGGGTGATCGTGGGGCATCGCCTGGCCGTGAGTGTCGGCATCTGCGTGGTGTTCGTGGCTGGCATGATCCGGGTGGTGGGTGTGGTCTGTTTCCGGAGTGGGGTGATCACCATGGTGATCACCGGAATGGTGGGGAGTGCTCATGACGTTCCTTTCGCTCAACCCGGTCGGGGTCGAGATGATGGGTAAAACTGATCAGGATAAGACGGTGTAGCCGGCCTCCTCGATGGCCCGGCGAACCATCTCCGGAGGTACGACACCGGTGACTGTGACGGTGGAAACACCACCAGCAGCGAGATCAATCTGGACGTCGTCGACCTGGGGGAGAGTCTGAAGGGCCTGGGTCACGCTTTTCGCGCAGTGCCCGCAGGTCAGGCCGGTGACCTGGTAGCTAGGGGAGGACCCTCCTGCTGACGAGTCGCTGGCGGCAGGGATGGAGGCAGTGTCTGCACGTGAGGCAGGTCCGCAACAGCTGCAACCGTGGGAGGCCATCGGCAAAAGGCGGGGCGGGGAGGTGATCATGGAAAAGCTCCTTCGGTTCGGTGGGGTGCGGCGATGCCGCCCTCTAGCGTATACCCCCAGGGGGGTATATTTTCAGCATACCCCCCCGGGGTATATTTTCAAGGGTGGAGGGCGCGGCCCTCACGCGGGGCAGGGTGTGGTCACCGAGCAGCCTCCTCACTGTCGGGAGGGGACAGCGGGAGGCGGAGGGCAAACACCGCTCCGCGACCGGGTCCGGGGGAGGTGGCGGTGAGAGTGCCACCGTGGGCCTCGATCAATGCCTTGGAGATGGTCAGACCGATACCGGACCCGCCGTCGTCCCGGCTGCGGGCGGCATCCCCCCGGTAGAAGCGTTCGAAGATGTATCTGAGCTGGTCAGGTGGGATGCCCTCGCCGTCATCGGCGACGTGGATGAGCGCGGTGGACGCCCCCTGTCGGTGGACGCTGATCCGGACCTGCCCGCCAGCCGGGGTGTGCCGTAGCGCGTTCGACAGCAGATTGCTCATCACCTGGCCGAAGCGTTGCCGGTCCACGAACACCCGGGCGGTGTCTGTAATGGTCTCGACCTGTAAATCGACGCCTTTGTCAGCATAAGCTTCCCCCGCGGCAACAGCGGCGGTATGGAGCAGATCCCCGAGCCCTTCCTCCGCCAGGTCCAAATCGATCCGGCGTTCCTGGGCCCGGGAGACATCGTCGATGTCTTCCATCAACCGGGTCAGGCGGGTGAGTTGGTCAGCCATGATCGTGTGGGTGGCATTATTCCAGTCCACGACCCCGTCCTGGAGACCATCGAGGTAGACCGTGAGCACCGATAAGGGGGTGCCCATTTCGTGGGCCAGATCAGAGAGCATCTGGCGGCGGACCTGTTCGGTGTGTTCCAGCCGGTCGGCCATGGTGTTGAAGGCATGCGCCAGGGTGGTGACCTCGGGGCCTGCTTTTCCGGCGGGCACGCGGATACGGGAGTTGCCGGCCGTCAGATTGGTAGCGGCGCGGGTGAGATCCTGCAGGGGGGTGCGCAGACGACGCGATAACCACAGGCTGGCCAGCAGGGCGCTGATCAAGGCGGTGGGCAGGGCGACGGCCAGAGTGATCAGGTTGGCTCCCCGGTAGGCCTGCTCGGCATGGAACAGCTCCAGCGAGGGGTCCTCCCGGCCGGTCATCAACATATGATCATGGAACAGGGTCGGGCCCACCATCGTGGCCACGGCCGCGGCCACCAGCAGGCTAATCACCACGACCAACACCTGGGCGGCCAGGAAGCGGAAGGTCAGGCCGGGTCCGTGATTCATGGCAGCCCCACCCGGTAGCCCACGCCACGCACGGTGTCGATAAACCCCCGGCCCTGGGTGTCGGTGCCGAGCTTGCGACGCAAGTTGCCGATGTGGACATCGACGATGCGTTCATCACCGACCCAGGTGGTGTCCCAGACCTCGGTGACCAGGTCGTGGCGGGTCAGCACCTGGCCGGGGCGCAGGGCCAGGGCAACCAGCAGCTCGAACTCCGTGCGGGTGAGCTCCACGGTCGTCTCCCCCACCCGCACCTGATGGGCGACGGGGTCAAGGATGAGGTCACCAACGATCAAGGGGGTGGTCACCTGCGGTGGGGTGGTGCTGGTGCGCGGGCGGCGCAGCACCGCATGCACTCGGGTCACCAGTTCCCGGATGCTAAAAGGTTTGGTGATGTAGTCATCCGCCCCCAGGGTCAAACCGCTGATCTTATCGTCCTCGCTGCCACGCGCGGTGAGCATGAGGATGTAGCAGTCCGAGAAGGTGCGGATCCGTCGGCACACCTCCAGGCCGTCGAGTTCGGGCAGCCCCAGATCCAGCACCACAACATCGGGGGAAAAGCGACGGGTCTCGTCCACGGCCTGGGTGCCGGTGTGCGCCTGGCGGGTATCGAAACCGGCCCGGATGAGGTAGGAGGCCACCATCTGAGCCAGGGGTTGTTCATCATCGACGACCAGCACCCGCCCCGGGGGCGTGGTGGTGGTCGGTGTGCGGTCAGCCATAGACCCCAGTATCGCTCCGGTCAGGGGGGAATACCACCCTCGCTCAGTGCCCGGCGGGGAAATCTTCATCAAATCTTCAAACATCACCCTTCGACCGCCGTCGCCCCTGTGCCCCACCCCGGGCCAGCAGCATCGCCTCCCCTGGTCGGTTCAGCAGGAGCCACCAGGGATTTCACTGCCTGCACCGCATACCCGGGGCGAGTAGAAGGACATCGCCCACGGCTGTGGGGTGGTGTCCCGGTGGTGACCCAGCCCACCGAATTCACCCTCTTTTCGCCCTGTTATAAAGCTGTGAGCAGGGTTTTTGATTTCTAGTCCGTCAGGCACCCGTGCTAGATAAAGGTATGGCATCGACCTTGAGGCGGTGCCTTCTCACGGTCTTACCACGATCCAAGGAGATTGACGTGAAACGAGCAGCGATCGCAGCCGCCGCCCTCGCCCTCACGGGGTGTTCGGCCGCGGACCCGGAACCCACCGCCGACGGGACGGTGTCCCAGGATACATTCCTGACTACCCATGGCCTGGCCGACATGGACGCGGTGGAGATCATTGATCACCTCGACCGGCAGAAGGTCACTGAGCGTCCCACGGATCTGAAAGCCTCAGTGCGTGCCGATGAACTGCTGCTCTCGAGCGATGACCAGGAAGTCGTGGTCGATCTTCCCGACAATCAGACGTATGTCTCGATCGCACCCTATCTCACCTCCACCCACGACTGCTTCTACCACAGCCTCACGACCTGCCTGGGGGAACTCGACAATGAGGATATCCAGGTCACGATCACCGATGAGGCGACTGGTGAGGTGCTGGTGGACGAGGCGACAACCACCTTCGACAACGGGTTTATTGGCTTCTGGCTTCCCGATGATGCCACCGGCCTGATTGAGGTCAGCTACCAAGGGCGCACCGGCACCGCGGAGTTTTCCACCGCCGACGACGGTGCCACCTGTGTCACAGACCTGCACCTGACGTGATGGCTCAGCAGGGTCCTCACCTGCGCCTGTCTCCCGTGTCACTGAAATCTAACACCAAGGAAGGTTAAATCATGATGAACGGATTTTCCCGACGACAGTTTCTGCTCGGCGGACTCGTCCTCGCCGGCACCGGGGCCGTGGCCGCCTGCACCAGCGACCCTGGACCCGCTGCCTCGGCACCAGGTTCCTCTCTTCGCCCCACTCCCACCCCCACTGCGCTCGGTGAGCCGACGGTGCGCCGGACACTGACCGCCCGGCCCCTCTCTCTGGATATCGGCGGCATCGAAGCCAAGACGTGGGGATACGTCTCTGACACCGGGGATGCGGCCATTGAGGCCACCGCCGGCGACGTCCTCCAGGTCGATATCACCAATGAACTGCCTGAGAGCACCTCCATCCACTGGCATGGCATCGCACTCCACAACGCAGCCGACGGTGTGCCCGGCATGACCCAGGACCCCATTGAACCTGGCGAGTCTTTCTCCTATGTTTTTGAAGTCCCCCACGGTGGCACCTACTTCTACCATTCCCACTCCGGCCTGCAGCTTGATCGCGGCCTCCACGCCCCACTGATCGTCCGTGACCCGCAAGACGCTGAGGACCAGGACGTCGAGTGGACCATCGTGCTCGACGACTGGGTCGATGGCATTCAGGGCACTCCCGACGATGAGCTCGACAAGCTCACCGGAATGGGTTCGGGCGACCATAACGGGAAGAAGGGGATGGGAGGCCACGGCCATATGATGCACGGCACCCCGGACCGGGTACTGGGCGGGGATGCCGGCGATGTGATGTATCCGCACTACCTCATCAACGGACGTATCCCCCGTGCTCACCGGACCTTCGAGGCTCGCCCGGGCGACAAGGCCCGCCTACGGTTTATCAACTCCGGCGGTGACACCATCTTCAAGGTGGCCCTCGGTGGTCACCGCATGACCGTCACCCACACCGACGGCTTCCCTGTCCAGCCCAGGGAGACCGAATCGATCTACCTGTCGATGGGCGAGCGTGTCGACGTCGAGGTCATCCTCGGCGACGGCATCTTCCCGCTCACGGCTTTGGCGGTGGGTAAGGACGACCGCGCCTTCGCCGTCATCCGCACCGCCGGCGGCCAGGCCCCCCACCCCGATGTCGACTTCCCCGAGTTGTCGTCCACCGGACTGCTTCTGTCCTCCCTGAAGCCAGCAGACCGTGCACTCCTACCCGAGGACACACCAGACCGAGAAGTCAGCATCGACCTGGACGGGCAGATGATGCCGTATGAATGGAGCATTCTCACCGACGGCCAATCCTCCTCCGCGACCGTGCAGGAGGGCCAGCGCCTGCGGATGGTCATGCGCAACAGGACCATGATGCCCCACCCCATGCACATCCACGGCCACACGTGGGCGCTGCCCGGCAGCGGCGGACTACGCAAGGACACCGTCCTCCTCCGCCACGGTGAAACCATGATCGCCGACCTGATCGCTGACAACCCCGGTGAGTGGGCATTTCACTGCCATAACGCCTATCACATGGAAACCGGGATGCTCAGCTCGCTTCGCTACGAGTAACCCCCACAGCAGGGTTGAGTGCCGAGGTGGGCGGGGGTGTCCCCCGAGTAGTGAACACGGCGTTGGTGTCAGGGGTGAGCAATGTGTGCCAGGAGTCAACGGGATTGAAGTATGCGTCAGCGCGCACGGCAGCAAGTCCAATGATGCGGTCGTAACGCTTGTTAAAGCCGGTGGTTTCGGTATCAATGACCGCAAAGACCGGCTTGCCCGGTGTGCGCGGGGCGTAGCGGTTGAGGAGGTTTTCTAAAAGCCCATAGCCCCAAGCCTAGAGGCCCGTACCGACATGCCCGCCTAAACGCTATCGAACACTGCAACCAACGTGGATTTCTGTGGATAACCACACTAGCCCTGTGCGGGTTGTCCACAAGGTTAGTGTGGTTGGCCTTTCGTAGCGGACGTGGGTGTGGTTGCCTTAGTGCTATGAGCACTTCGCAGGACTATCCGAACTCCACCCCAACCCCCGCTACTACGACCACTGGGGAGGGTCAGCGGCGGGGCCGAGTTTGCGGGATATTTCCCAGCAGGAATTAAATACTGCTACCCAGTACATGATTGATGAGCATGGATATGCTGCGTACTAAGCAGAAGAACTGCGACTAGGAAAAATAAAAAGAACCGGAGTGGAAACTTCTGTGGTTTCCATCTCCGGATTTCGATGGTGTGATGTTCACGATGGCAGCTCAGCATGGCTTTTCAAAGAGCATATCCCGTACTGCGGATATGGATTCTTCCCTAGTGCTTCCAACGACGAGAAGCACTAGGGGAGTTTCCTTTTATTGAGCGCCGTTTTCCTTCGGCCGGCCAGGGGTTTCGTGGAAAGATTGAAGATGTTTCTTGAAAGCCCCGTGACGGACGAGGGGCTTTTATGAAACTTCCTGACCAGATGTATTAGGTCCGCGGCAACACCCCGGTTACACGCAGTTTCGCCTCGGGTTACACAACAGAAGTAAATTTTTGACGTGAGCAGGAGCGCTCCTGAGAACGGGAAGTCAGGAAATTCCGCTTCCGACTCTTCCTGCCTCTCGGCAAGCTCCACGCTCCACGGTGAACGTTCGACAAGTTCGTCAAAGGTGAGCACCTCCGGTGACTTATGGTTCGAGCGGAAACTTTCAACGCTACGGAACTTCGAGCCAATTCGGTTGCCTTCGGCGCGGCACAAATCGCACATGGGCCGATCATCAGAAACGAGCGTGGTTCAGCTGTTTTCGCAACTTTGCCGGAATCTGCGCCATCTCTGCTACTTTCACTGTCTCTTCAGCAGCGCACACAGCTGCACCGCTACCCGGAACTTGACTAGTTCAGCGATCGCTGTATAGTTCAGCGCATGCTGACTATTGCTTCGCGTCTCGACGTGATGAACCGCCTGGGTCGTGCACTGGCCGACCCCACTCGATCCCGGATCATCTTGACCCTGCTCGACCATCCCGCCTACCCGGCGGAACTATCCCGAGATCTGGACCTGACACGCCCGAACGTGTCCAACCACCTGACATGCTTGCGCGATTGTGGGATTGTCGTCTCCGAGCCAGAGGGGCGTCGGACACGATACGAGATCGCCGATCCGCACCTGGCACAGGCACTGACAGCACTGGTCGATGCCACCCTGGCAGTAGACGAAGACGCCCCGTGCATCGATCCCGTCTGCACGCTTCCCGGGTGCTACGCAGCTGGGGAGGACGCATGATCCTCACCTCGGCCTTGCAGGCGATAGGCCTGTTCGCAGCTACCAACATCGACGACATCATCGTGCTCTCCCTCTTCTTCGCGCGAGGGGCAGGCCAGCGCGGCACCACCGCCCGCATTCTGGCCGGCCAGTACCTCGGATTCGCGGGCATCCTCGTCGCCGCGATCCTTGTGACCACCGGCGCCGGAGCATTTCTGCCCCCGGCAGCCATTCCATATTTTGGTCTCATCCCTCTGGGCCTCGGCCTCTGGGCCGCATGGGAGGCCTGGCGCGGAGACGGTGACGACGATGACGAGGCCAAGGTTGCCGGCAAGAAGGTCGGCGTGGGGGCGGTCGCAGGCGTCACCTTTGCCAACGGTGGCGACAATATCGGCGTCTACACCCCTGTATTCCTCAGCGTGGAGCCTCTCGCAGTAGTCGCCTACTGTGTTATCTTCCTCGCGCTCGTTGCGGTCCTGGTGGCCCTGGCAAGGTTCGTCGCAACCCGCCCCCCGATCGCGGAAGTGCTCGAACGCTTTGAGCACATCCTCTTTCCCATCGTTCTCATCGGCCTCGGTATCGTGATCCTCGTCAGCGGCGGAGCCTTCGGGCTCTGACGTAGCGGCAGCGTTCCAAACGGCCCCGACCGGGCGTTATCGGTGGCTCCTATAACACCTGGAAGGTCTTTTTGAAGCGCTGTCGGGGCGTGTGAATCTAATCACACAAAGTTTACAGAATCCCAGCAATTAAACTTTCGGCTACCCAATTTCACCCGCGGACGCAATGAGACTAGCACCGACGCTTTCCCCAACGCGCCACCGCTTGCGGCGTAGCCCGACCAAAGCCACCGGTTGGTTCTCAAACGAGGACGAAGCCCGTGGCCTAGAGCTCGTGTCGGAGTAAGCACTGCTGATGCGGTCGCCGAAGAACTGGGGATGTCCCGACGATAGATATACCGACTTCTGACACGCCACCGCGAGGGTTCAGGGGTAGTAACTGATCTGCTCGCGGATTTTCCCGCGCGGTGCGCAGCTTGTCCCCGCTGAGCAGTGGTGGCCGGCTTTCCGTGCGGCCACGAACCCAGGCAGGCTCCAGACCGGCCTGTCTCCGCCCCCGGATCAGATCACATTCAAACTCCGCCGGGCGGGAAGATGTGGAACACTTTTCGGCCCCGGAGGATGAGGTGCCGGTGTTTCCTGCAGCGATCGAAACTCCACTCCTCTCGTTGTGCTGACGACAGAATGCCCCTCGGGGTTGCCAGCCAGGCGGGGATTACTTGACGGTCATGCCGAATGAGTCCGCGATAGTCCGCGCGGTCTGCTTGGCGTAGGGGCCTACCCCGGTGAGCGTGGCGGATCCGGGGCCGGTCCAGTCGCCGTAACCGACCAGGTGCAGGCCCGGGTATTTTGGGGTCGTGCCGTCTAGGAGCCGGCGCACCGGCCCGAGGGACGGCCGAAACCCGGTACACCAGATCAGATGATCGGCCCGTACTTCGTTGAGGGAGTTAAACATCGGCGTCGCCGCCAACCATCCGGCGTCGCGGGCAGCGCGCACCTGAGGCAGCACGACAATGTCGCCGAGCTCCGAGTCGGCCCCTGGATCGGTCTCGCCGCGCTGGACGGCCAGGGCGCGTTGCCGGTTCCGGCGAAACAGCACCCGCCCGTCGACCTCATCGGGCATCCACCGTGGTGGATGGCGGGTATACCAGGTGACTTCGGCAACACCGGTGAGCTCGGCGGCGATCTGCGCGGCGGAGTTCGCCGCCCCCACCACAGCCACGGACGACCCCCGGAAGGGGCCCACCCCCGGATAGTTCGCCGAATGCCACTGCGTGCCGGTAAACAATCCCGGGTAGGCCGGAACGAAGGGAGTAGACCAGGTACCGGTGGCGGCTACGACATGGGGAGCCGTCCACGACCGATCACCGGCGTGGAGGCGGTAGCCTCCAGCCACCCGCTCGACGCGGTCCACGTGCACGGGGCGCTCGACGGGGATCCGGTAGCGCTGCTCATAGTCGGCAAGGTAGTCGATGACATGGTCCGACGGTGGAAACCCCTCGTAGGCTGGCATAGGCTTGCCCGGCAGGCTGGAAAACTCCGCGGTGGAAAACAACGTCATTGATGGCCACACATGCCGCCACGCCCCACCCGCATCCTCCTGATCGTCGAGGACCAAGATGTCCACGCCTGCTCGCAGCAGGTAGTAGGCGGTGGCCAGCCCCGCCTGGCCACCGCCAATAATGATCGCCTCGAAGTCTTTGCTGGTCACGTGTATGGTCATCTCCTTCTCGTCGGTGGTGATTCAGTCCATTTGCAACACGGTGCGCAGCTCCGCGAACAGCTCCGGGCGCACCTGATGGGTCACCGTCCGGCCGACCCGGACCTTGTCCAATAACCCGGCCTCGGTCAACCGCTTCAGGTGGTGCGACACGGTCGGCTGGCTCAACCCCGATGTCTCTGTCAGCTCCCCGACGCTGACCGGGCCGCAGCCTTCGGCCGCTAACTGCGATAGCAAGCGCAGGCGGGCGGGATCGGCCAACACCTTGAACAATGTGGCGTAGCGTTCGGCCTCAACACTGGTCAAGGGGCCAGCACCCAGTGAGCAACAGTCGGACAAGTCTGCCAGCGGGAGAGTCTGCGAGAGTGTCATACCAACCATTCTATATTGACAATCATCAATATGAAAGCTACTTTTTGTATTGATGCTTGTCAATACTGTGAAAGGCTCGTATGAATATGAATGTTGATAACCGCCCACGCATGACCTTTTTAGATCGCTTCCTGCCGGTCTGGATCATTCTCGCGATGGCCGCTGGCCTACTCATCGGCCGGGTGGTCCCCGGTATTAGTGACGCCTTGGGCGCTTTAGAGGTCGGTGGGATTTCCCTGCCGATAGCGCTTGGCCTCCTGGTGATGATGTATCCGCCACTGGCGAAGGTTCGCTACGACAAGGCCGTCGAGATCGCCGCCGATAAACGCCTGATGACGGTGTCCATCGTCCTCAACTGGCTGGTCGGTCCGGCTTTCATGTTTGCCTTGGCTTGGATCTTCCTGCCAGATCAGCCGGAACTGCGCACCGGGTTGATCATCGTCGGCCTGGCTCGGTGTATTGCGATGGTGCTCGTCTGGAGTGATCTGTCATGTGGTGACCGAGAGGCCACGGCCGTGCTGGTGGCGATTAACTCGGTGTTCCAAGTCATCATGCTCGGCGTACTCGGCTGGTTCTACCTCCAGGTCCTGCCGGCCTGGCTGGGCCTGGAGACTACCTCGGCCGAATTTTCCTTCTGGTCGATCGTGGCTTCCGTGCTCGTATTCCTTGGCATCCCGCTGGCCACCGGAGTGGCCTCCCGGATCATCGGTGAAAAAACCAAGGGCCGTGCCTGGTACGAAAACACCTACCTGCCGAAGATCTCCCCGCTGGCACTGGTCGGCCTGCTCTATACCATCGTGCTGCTGTTTTCCCTGCAGGGCGAGCAGATTACCTCCCAGCCGTGGACCGTCGCCCGCGTGGCTGTGCCGCTGCTGGCCTACTTCGTCGGCATGTTCGCCGTCGGACTGATTGCTGCGAAGGCGTCGGGAATGAATTACGCCCAGTCGGCGTCGGTGTCGTTTACGGCCACGGGCAATAACTTTGAGCTGGCCATCGCCGTGGCCATCGGCACCTTCGGGGCGACCTCCGCACAGGCGCTGGCCGGTACGATCGGCCCGTTGATCGAGATCCCGGTGCTTGTCGGCCTGGTCTACACCATGCGGTGGCTGGGACCGAAACTCTTCCCCCAGGATCCGACCCTACCCGTATCCTCGACACTGTCCTCGCAGACTGCTGTATCCGAGAAGGAGAACTTCACCTCATGAGCACCCACCCAACAGTTCTGTTCGTTTGCGTCGGCAACGGCGGCAAGTCCCAGATGGCCGCAGCCCTAGCCGCTAAGCACGCTGGTGACCGGATCGAGATCCACTCCGCCGGCACGAGACCCGGCACGAAGCTCAACCCCCAGTCCGTCGAGGTCATCGCCGAGGCCGGTGCCGACATGTCCGCAGGCCACCCTAAGGGTGTAGATCCACAGCTGTTGCGCGAGGTTGACCGCGTGATCATCCTGGGAGGTGATGCCCAGCTGGAGCTTCCCGACGACGCCCACGGAACGTGTGAACGGTGGGTGACCGACGAGCCGTCTAGGAGGGGGATAGAGGGGATCGAGCGCATGCGTCTGGTCCGTGACGACATCGACACGCGTGTACGCCGGCTCGTTGCCGAGTTGCTCGAGAACTAACCACCCCACCTCACACCATCAACGACCCCGCGCGAATTCGCGCGGGGTCGTTGATTCCTGAACTGATCATCAGCGTCGTCGGCCTGAAACCGGACATGCTGGTAGATACCAGGAGCGTGGCAGGTTAGGACTGAGCCTGCGGATGCTCCTCCTCCTGGTCACTGGTGGTGTCGGTGTCGTCGTCGGCGACGATCTCGACACTGCAGCAATCGGAGTTCGTATTCTTCTTGTGAAACAGGTCTTTGAAGCCCATGAGGGTCTCCTTTCGTTAGAGGTACGTGGTTTAGAGGATGATCGTCATCGCGTAGCCGGCCAGCATGGCCGCCAGCAGAATGGTGATCACGAAGGTGGCCAACAGTTTCGGCTTGAACACTGCCGCCAACATCGAGATTTCCGGTGGCGAGGCCCCGGACCCGCCGATCATCATCGCGAAGATCGGGCCGATGGCCACCCCGGCACCCGATAAAGCCAGGGCGACCGGCAGCATCGTCTCCAGTCGGACATACAGCGGGATACCAATCGCCGCAGCCAGTGGAATCAGCCACCAGACGTTTCCACCGGCCATAAATCTCAGGCCGTCTTCGGGCACAACCCCGTAGATGAATGCACCGATGGCCACGCCGATGATCATCGGAAGGAGCATGGGGCGAAGATCGTCCCATGCCTGACGGATTGCTGCCGGGGTTTCTTGTTTGATTCCACGCCACGGGGTCCCGTCCAGCTGGCGCCCGCCCTTGACCTTGACCTTGCGCAGCTGGTCTTCCATGCCCAGCGCGGTCCAGACCCAGGGTGCTCCCAGCGACAGCAGCACCATGATCACTGCGTAGCTGATCGCGACCTGCCAGGTAAGGGTCAGCCAGATCCCGCCGACGATAACCGGGTTGAGCAGCGGCGAAGCGATCAGGTAGGTCACGGTGGTACGAAAGGCCACCCCGGCTTTGAGCATGCTGACAAACATCGGGATCGTCGAACAGGAACAAAACGGAGTGATCGCCCCCAACGCCAGTCCCTTGACCTGACCGGGAACCGCTCCACCAGCCATCCAGCTCTGCAACCGCTCCGGGCCGAAGCGCCGGTTGATCAACGCGACCACATAGGAGATCACCAGAAACAGCAGGAGCAGTTCGACCAGGAGGGTAGCGAACGTGCCGAGCGCGCTAATCAGCATCAACGACCTCGTTTCTCAGGGAGGTGTCCGTGCAGCAGGCGCGTTGTCCCTCCGGCGTCAACGTCGCCAGGTGCGCCAGCCAGCGCACCGGATCAGCCAGCTGAGCACAACACACCGAATTCAGCGTGGCACGACCCGTCGGCTCCGAGTCCACCAGTCCGGCCTTGCGCAGGGCAGCCAGATGATGGCTAACCAACGCCTGACTCATCCCGGTGACCTCATGGAGCTGGCGGTTGGTCATCGACTTCTCCGCCAAGGTGAGCAGGATCGTCAACCGGTTTTCATCCGACAGCGCGGACAGGGTGGGCACGAGTAACTGGGCCCGCTCGGCGGGACTGAGATCCGACGCGGGGATGGATAAGGAAATCTCTGTAAGCATACTCCAACATTAACAAGCGGTTACTTGTATTTCAAGCGATGGTTTAAACGTCGGAAAAGGGGACCCTTCCCGCCTTTCCCGAGTACCTCACTTCTAAGGAAGCGAGACACCATTAACGACAATAGATTGAAAATACATAGCCCCAGGAGGAGCATGTCTCACAAGTCACACTCCAAAAGAACAGTTTTGAATTACAAACGCCCTCGCAAACATCATGTGAACTTGCCTCCGAAAATTGGACTGGTTTAACTTCAGGCGGTTAGGGTTTCAAGGGTCTGACTCCGATATTGCATCGGGGCCAGGCCCTTGAGTCGTTGTTGGAGTTGTACCACTGGATGTACTCGTCGACTGCAGCGGTGAACAAAGCTATTCAAGTCTCAGAATAAAAACGGCCACCTCGTCTATCCAACAGTTTATAACTGGCCGAAGAGACGAGGTGACCTATACGACTTAGCTTCGGCAAATCGATATTTGCATAGTTCTTAGTCGGGTATGACGGGTAGTTGAACCACTTGTACCCCTGCCTGGTCAACGACCGAATTAATTACCTCCTGTTGCGCATTGGCTCGTCGTAACAGGAACGGTGAGGAGGTCTCGGTTGCAGGGAGCGACTGGTTGATTACCCATGCCCACGGCTCAATACCTGCTCGCGACAGGTCAGCTGCGAGGGATTGCGCCTCGAGCATTGGCGTGGTTTCTGGCAGTGTCACGAGGATTGGCCGGGTCACTTCCGCATTTTGCAAGTGTTGGAGCGTGGTCGCAGAATCGTCACGTCCAGATTGACGCATGAGTTCGCGGTGGTAGGACCCAGTGGCGTCCAGTAACAGCAGGGTGTGCCCGGTGGGGGCGGTATCGAGGACAACCCACTGGTTTTCGGCCGTTGATACGACCTCAGAAAATGCGTTGAAAACGGCCACTTCTTCTGTACATGGGGAGCGCAGGTCTTCCTCCAACTGTGCGTACCCGTCGGCATCGAGAGAAGCGCCTTTGCTGGCGAGCACTTCTTCTCGGTAGCTAGCCGTCACCGCGTCAGGATCGATAGACGACACCGTCAAACCTTTGACGCTGTCTTCGAGGGAACCATCGAGGTGATTCGCAGGGTCCGTGGTGGACAGATGTACCGGCTTGCCGCGCTTAGCGAGCTCCAATGCCAGCATTTGCGCCACGGTGGTTTTGCCAACCCCACCTTTGCCCATGCACAAGACGAGTTTCGGTTTCCCCTCTGCTAGCTCATCCACCAGATTGGATAAATCAACGTGCGAATTTGAAACGGACTGCGTCAAGCCCGGCTCTAGGGCGCGACCCGCGTTCGAACTTTCATTATCGTCAGGCTCGCCCAGGTGTAATAGGCCGTCTACCCCCATCACCGGGTTAGCCTTCAACTCGAGCCGTACCGTTGGAATACTATTGATCGCGCTCAGCTCAGGATTTGCGGCAAGGCCATCAAGTAATGCCTGCTCCCTGGCATAAATTGACTCCGACAGCTGATCAGTAGCGGCGCCTACTGGCAGGATGCCATTGATCACCAACAGTGCCGGTTCGATTCCCATCTCAAGTAGTTCACCGGTGGAACGGTTAGCTTCCTGCAGAGTCGAGATTTGAGCTCTGGCCACCAGAACCAGTGAAGTTTGTGCCGGGTCAGACAGAGCGGCGACCGCCTCGTGATAGGTTTGCCGATTCTTCTCCAGCCCCGACATCGGCCCCAGACACGAGGCATCGCCCGCGCCTTTATCAATGAAACTTGACCAATCGCCAGGCAAGGACAGTAACCGCAGAGTGTGTCCGGTCGGAGCGGTATCGAAAATGATGTGGTCATAGCGGCTAGTAATGTCTTCGTTAGTTAGATAATCGACGAATCGATTAAAGCTAGCGACTTCAACGGTGCAGGAACCGGACAAGGTTTCTTCGGTTGTTGCTAGCACCTCGGGTGGCAGCAAGCCACGAACCGGCCCCAGGATAGATTCGCGATACCGCTCCGCTTCTGCTTCCGGGTCAATCTCTACCGCATCAAAGCTGGTAGCGCCGGGCACAAGGTCGGTTAGCTCTGCTCCGCCCGATCCGATCTCACGGCCGAATACCTGCCCAATGTTCGAGGCTGGATCAGTTGACACTAGCAGCACTCGTTTACCTTCACCTGCCGCACGGGTGGCTAGAGAGCAAGCAACCGTGGTCTTTCCGACTCCACCTTTACCAGTGAAAAACGCAAACTTGGTGCTCAGCTCAGGAAGGGACACTAGCAGCACCCACTTTCGCCACAGCAGCCAGACTCAACGACGGGCAAAGTGGTCTTTTCCTCCGGGGATACCCCGGCGAATTGACGGAGCTGATCGACTTGCGGGTAAGAACCAGTAGCAACGATAGTGCCATCGACCACAGTAACTGGCAGGCCGTCTGTACCCGCCACCTCGACATATGCGCGAACTGGCTCGCACGTCGCAAAATCATTGGGGGCAGACGCCAGATTATGCCTAGTCACGGTAATACCCTCCTTTTCCAGAGTGGTCAACGCTGCATTGAAATCAACGAGAGCTTGGTCTACGTCGGTTCCGCAGACCCCAGAAGAACAGCACAAAGCCGGTTCATAAATATCGATTTGACGCACAATTAACTCCTTACATTTCGATAGTTGCCGTACTGACTCGAACTCTATCACGTTTCGATGTTTATCGAAACGTGATAGAGTTCTTGCATGACCAACCAATATGCTCCGAATTGCTGCCCCGCACCTGCAGTTGCCGACGAAGGACGGTGTCGGGACGTGACGAGTATTTTTGCGGCACTTAGTGATGTCACGCGGCTGCAAGTGGCTCTGTTCATATACCGCTGTTCACCGAACCCGGTGTGCGCATGTTCATTCCCCGAGGTTTTTAATATCAGCCGGTCAACCATTTCGCACCATCTCACCAAGCTGGTAAATGCTGGCATATTAGGCCGTGAACAGCAGGGTAAGTGGGCCTACTATTCGATCGCCTCGGAATTTGATACTCAACTCCTTGACGTTGTCGCTAAACACGTGCCTCAACAAACCACACGCCGAAAGGAAGCCGCCGTGACCAAAATCCTTTTCGCCTGCAGACAAAACGCTGGTCGCTCACAAATGGCAGCTGCCATTGCGCAAGAACTAGCAACATCTGACGTGACCATCATGAGCGCAGGCACCGAACCGGCCGAGGAAGTACACCCCGAGGTACGCGACGCCCTCGCCGAAATTGGGTTAGAGCCGTTTGCGCAGCCAGAAAAACTGGATCCGGCGAAAGTGAAGATGGCCGATTGGGTGATCACGATGGGATGTGGCGAATCATGCCCAATTTTCCCCGGAACCCACTATGAAGACTGGGAGGTCGCTGATCCGTCGGAGGAACCCACAGAGGTCGTACGCGAAATCCGCGACGATATTACCAAGCGCGTAAAAGAGTTGTTGAGCCGAATTTCTTAAGGAAAATCTGCGCACCCCTAAGGGGGTGCTGTTGCAAAGTTGGGCGGAGAGCCGAGACGACCCAGTCTTCATCCTCTGATGCTCGCTGCGGGTCGGCGTTCTCAGGCAGCCTCGAAGACCCGGCTGACGATCACCGCATCCGGGTTCGGTTGCCCGTAGGCAAACATCGCGCCCTGGCCTTTCCGTAATGAATGCATCGCTTCCATCCCTTTCAACGTCCGGTACGCCGAGGTCCGGTTTTTAAACGCCCCCTTCGGTCCGAGGATCCGTTTCAGCCGCCCATAATCTCCTTCAATGACGTTATTGAGGTATTTCACCTGCCGGTGTTCCACGGTCTGCGGGCAGATTCCCTCTGACTTCAACTCGGCGATTGCCCTGGCCAGGGAGGGTACTTTATCGGTGTTAATCACCCGCGGGAACCCGGTTATCGTGTTCGACCTCAGGGTCTTGGCCAGAAAACGCTTCGCTGCGGCGACGTTACGCTTTGGGGACAGGTAAAAATCCAGGGCATGCCCACCCGCGGTGATGGCCCGATAGAGGTAGCACCACTTTCCCCGACCCGGATATAGGTCTCGTCCACCCGCCAGGACCGGGCCTGCCAATCCGGGACTTGTCGGTACCACCGGGTCTGCTTGTCCAGCTCAGGAGCATATTTCTGGACCCAGCCGTAGATGGTGCTGTGATCGACCGGTACGCCGCGTTCGGTCATCATTTCTTCCAGATCGCGGTAGCTGAGCCCGTAGCGGCAGTACCACCGCACCGCCCACAGGATGATTTCACGGGGGAAATGCCGACCGGAGAAGATGCCCATGGCTGTGATTATTTCACGCCGGTCTTTCTACTGCCCCAACTTTGCAACAGCACCTTATAGGCTCAGTTTTGGTTGCGAGTGCTGTGGTGGCAACTGTCAGTCCAGAGGCCAAGAAGCTTTTGGCTCAAAATGCACCAAAGGTATTATCCTCAACCGCCAAAATGTTACTTCCAGGTAAGAAATAGTCCCTATGTATAGATAGCTCCTGGCGGTTAATCCTGTCATCCTGGCTCTCGTCGAGCTGCAACTCTCGCATAGCGTGGTTGCTAAGGAGGTGTGCCCAATTGGATTACAAGTACCTACACACTTGATCGGTGCTGCACGTTTCAGGGTCCGGGTGTGCGGCGTCCTGTCTGAGGTCCGCGATAGTGTCGCGCAGCACGGAGAGCTGCGCGATCTGCTGCTCGATCTCAGCGAGGCGCACGTCAAGCAGGTCGCGCACGTGCTCGCAGGGCGCCTGGCCGCCGTCGCGGATGTCGAGGATCTGGCGGATCTGGGCGAGGGTCAGCCCGGCGGCCTGGCCCCGGTGGATGAACCCGACCCGACCCACGGCATCCTCGGCGTAGTCCCGATAGCCGGAGGCCAATCGCTCGGCCGGAGGGAGCAGCCCCGACTCCTCGTAGAACCGCAGGGTCTTGGTCGTGGTTCCGGTTGCTTCCGCAAGCTGTCCGATCCTCATGTTCGCCGATTCCCCTTCCAATGGCCACCACACTTGACCTTCCATTGTACTGGAAGGTTCACAATGGTTCCATAGGAACTTTTGAACCACAGGGAAGAGACATCTGGAATGACAAACGAAAAGTTCGATCTGGCGATTATTGGTTCCGGCGGCGGAGCGTTTGCGGCCGCGATCCGGGCCACCGGACTGGGCAAGCGCGTCGTGATGGTGGAGCGCGGCACCGTGGGCGGGACATGCGTGAACACGGGCTGCGTCCCGTCGAAGGCGCTCCTGGCTGCCGCGGAGGCCCGCCACGTGGCGTTGGATTCGGCCCGCTTCCCTGGGGTGGCGGCCTCGGCGGGCCCGGTGGACATGCCGGCCCTGATTCAGGGCAAGGCCGCGCTGGTTGAAAGCATGCGCACGGAGAAGTACGTCGATCTGGCCGCGGACTACGGGTGGACGATGATCTCGGGGGACGCGTCGTTCACCGGAACCCAGGACGCACCGCTGCTCCGGGTGATCTCCCCGGATGGTGCAGTGAGAACGATCGAGGCCGGGCACTACCTCGTGGCCACTGGCTCCGCACCCTACGTGCCGCCCGTTCCCGGACTGGCCGAGGCCGGGTACCTGACCTCGACGACGGCGATGGAACTGGACGAGGTGCCCGAATCAATGCTGATCCTGGGCGGAGGCTATGTTGCCCTGGAGATGGCACAGCTTTTCTCCCGGCTGGGCTCCCGGGTGACCATGCTGGTCCGTTCCCGGTTGGCCTCGCAGGAGGAACCGGAGGTATCCAAGGCGTTGGCGGGGGTGTTCGCCGACGAGGGGATCCGGGTGGCCCGGCGGGTCATGGCCGACTCCGTGGCCTCCGGCCCGGACGGGGTCTCGGTGACGGCAAACGTGGCCGGGGGCGAGGAGGTGTTCCGCGCTTCCCGCATCCTCGTGGCACTGGGCCGCCGCCCGGTGACCGAGGGACTGGACCTTGACGCCGTCGGGGTGAAGACCGGCGCATCCGGCGAGATCGTGGTCGATTCCCGCCTGGCCACGTCCAACCCGCGGGTTTGGGCCGCCGGGGACGCGACCGGCCATCGGGAGTTCGTTTACGTCGCAGCGGCCCACGGCGCCTTGGCCGTGGACAATGCGTTCACCGATGCCCTGGCCGAGGTCGACTACCGGCACCTGCCCCGGGTCACCTTCACCAGTCCCGCCATCGGGGCGGTCGGGATGACGGAAAAGGAAGCTGTCGCCGCCGGGATCAGCTGCGAGTGCCGGGTCCTCCCCCTGGAGTACGTGCCGCGAGCCGTGGTCAACCGCGACACCCGCGGCTTCATCAAGGTTGTCGCGGACCGCGACACCGGACGGATCCTGGGCCTCTCCGCGGTGGCCAAGGACGCCGGGGAAATCGCCGCCGCCGGCGTCTACATCCTCGAAGCGGGCATGACCACCGCGCAGGTCGCCGCCGCCTGGAGCCCCTACCTGACGATGGCCGAGGGAATCAGGATCGCCGCCAAGGCCTTCACCACCGACGTCTCCGAGCTCTCCTGCTGCGCCTGAGCTGCAGCCCCCACTACCGAAGCAAAGGAATGCCATGACCGCCACCGACCAGGCCCTCACCTATCTGTTGTCCCCCGAGCACCACCGCACCGACCACGGCACCGCCTGAGTCCCCATCCCCATTCCTGGAAGGAACCACCAGACACCATGACATACCCGAGATCCCGCCGTTCTCTGTCCGTTCCCCGGCCCAGGCACCTCGCCTCCGCCCTGTTTCTGGCAGCGGTCATGGCACTGACAACCGCCTGCGCCAGCTCACCGAGCGGCCCGTCGGCCGCGCCAGGCGGTTCGTCGCCCGACGCGGCCGGTGCCGTTGCTGTTACGGTCTCCGACATTGACGGCACTACCCGGACCATCCCGGAAGGTAAGCCCGCAGCACTGTTCTTCTTCTCTGCCGGATGCGGTGAGTGTGCGGAAGGGGCCGATTCCCTGAACAAGGCCTCCACGGCCCTGGGAAGCTCGGCCGACTACCTCCTGGTGGACGTGGACCCCCGAGAACCGAAGGAGACCATCAACGGATTCCGCGATTACATCAAGGCCCCTGAGCTCCCTGCCGTCATCGACACCGAGGCCACACTGACCACCCGGTACAAGGTCACCTCCATAAGCACCCTGGTGGTGGTCGACGCGAAGGGCGACGTTACCTTCCGGGCCACCGACCCGTCTGCGGAAAAGATCCAAGAAGAACTCACCAAGGCCGGTGCCCAATGACAGCCCTGCTTGCCCTGGCCTTCGCCGCTGGAATGATTGCCCCGGTCAATCCCTGCGGTTTCGCCCTCCTGCCCGCCTGGATAGCCCAGACCATCGGGGACGCCCGGACGCGCCCGCTCGCGCTGCGTCTGGCCCACGGGCTCCGGGCCGGGCTCGCGCTCAGCCTCGGCTTCGCCGGGACCCTGGCAGCCTTCGGGCTGATCGTCAGCGCGGGCGCCAGGACCCTGATCAGCGCAGCGCCCTGGCTGGGAATGGCCACCGGGGTGATCCTTCTCCTGCTGGGCCTGGCCATGCTCACCGGACTCACACCACGGCTCCGTCTGCCGGCCTGGGCCACGAAACCCCGCACACAAGAAGCCGCAGGGGCAGGTCACAAAACCGGGCGCATGGTGGCCTTCGGGATCGGATACGCCGCAGCATCCCTCGGCTGCACCCTCGGGGTGCTCCTGGCCGTGATCGCCCAAGCCCAGGCCGTCGCCAGCTACGCCGGGCTGCTCGCGGTCTTCGCCGCCTACACCGCAGGCTCGGCCACTGTCCTGATGCTCGTTTCGGCAGGCACGGCCATCGCCGGGGCCGCCCTCGGGCGAAGAATCACCGGCCTGGCCAAGCACAGCAACCGCATCGCCGCCTTCATCCTCACCATAACCGGCGCCTACCTCAGCTGGTATTGGTATCCCGCCGCCACCGGCGGAACCGCACAGGCCAACAGCCTCGCCGTATGGTCAGCCGCCGCCAGCGCCTGGATCAGCGACAACAGCACCCTGATCGCAGCCCTCGCCGCAGCCGTGGTGCTCGCATCGGCATTGGCCGCCCTCAACCGGCGCAGGAGACTGCGCATCAGACAGGGAACGCCGCCCACAGGCGAGGGCCCCGGGCAAAGCGGGGAACCCGACTGCTGCACACCAACTCCGGACAACAACTCGACCGAGGACCGGCCAGGCACGATCCCGTAGCTGGCCGAGGACTCCCAAAAAGCAATGGGGAGAGGGAACCTTGCCCATCTTCTGGCAAACGAGGCGCCCGCCTATCAGGACAGGTTGGTACAGCGGCATCAGGCCGGAAGTCAATTCGTGCAGAGGACTTCGGGCAATCCGTCAGGAGCCCTCTGTACCGCCCCCGCAATGACGGGAACGTCAGTGTGGTGGACTTCGGAAAGCCACAGTGACACCCACTAGTTGTACTCGACCGTGACGTTGGTGGCACTTTCGGTCTTGTGAAATAGCTAGGCCTCCTGGCTTAGTGGAGCTGTCTAGTTCTTCACTGCCAGGAGGCCTCTATGCCCAACGGTAACGCCCGCTTGACCACGCATGCGAGAGCGTTGCTGGTGGCCAGGCAAGCTCATCCATATCGATGTGAAGAAACTCAGCCGCATCCCCGACAGCGGCGGTTGGCGAGTCCACGACCGATCCGCGACCGGAAGACCCGATCGGGTTCGACCACGTCCATGCCGCTGTCGATGACCACACCCGACTCGCTTATATGGCCCACTAGCGGTCGCGGAGCGTCCTGAAAACCTAAAGTTTTATGAGACACCCGGCAGGAACTGGAATGTGAGACCGTTTCATGGGGCAATTGGCCTCCTCCCCGTCTCACTAAAGCGTCTCGCCCTAAGTTGTCGCAGGGTGGTGCTCGGTAGGGGTTTGTGAGGCATAATCGAGACATGAGGCTTTGGGGTACACCCTATTGTTACGCCGGTCTGTCACAGAATGTTGCCTGTAAAATAGGGTCACTTCGGCCATTGTTTTACATGTTCCTAGTGAGATCTGGGCCTTATGTTTGCAGATGGGGGTGAGTGTAGTGTCGGCAGCTAAAGATCCCGGTTCGCATGGGCAGCGAGTGGACTATATCCGTGTTTCGACAGTAGAGCAGAAAAATCAGCACCAGAAAAAATACTAAGCGCTTCCGGCAGGATTGACCGGTTCTTTGAGGATATGATTTCCGACCGCATCAAGAATGATTAAAGGATGGAGCCAATATTCAGATCCAACGGTAGCGTTTGCTGCATGGATAACCGACAATTCAGTCCGAAATATGCAGGGTAATACTATTGCTTTCATCAACAAAGAACATGTGTTTTCTCCTAGTGGTATAACCTTAAGACGCTTTATCAACGGGTGCTTCTTGGACTTGAGCGGTAGTGCCGTCGCCGCACTCATGCATTCAAGCACCGGCCCTCAGAAACCCGTCCTTTCGGTTCCTCCTATTCCCCCAATCCCATCCATCTCTCCTATTCCCTCTATCGAACCAGTGCAGCCCGTATGGCCGATCCCTCCATTGAGAGGGTCCTCTACCAAATGGGAAGACTTTATAGGGGCCTAGTTGCCGTCAGTGCAGTGGCACTTCACCGAAACATCGAAATTAACCTCTGTTAAGCTCAGCCGAACTTCACCAATCGTAAGAGACTTTCACCCCTGAGGGCACTCTAAACATCCGAAGCCTTACTCCACCGCCCCCGCGAGTGAAACGAAAGCCATCGTTCCTTACATATCTCCAACCACAAGGCTCTAGAGGACTCCTAGAGTGTCAGCGCACCTTTTACCGTTTTCAGCAGAGAGTTTACGACGGCATCCCGATGCCCATCAATGGTTTCTATGATTCAGGATTTGTGGTCCCGCTATGGCGTTTCGCAAGTTCATTAGCTAGCTCAGCAATGATTTTTACGGCTTCTGGAGGATGAGTGATCCAGATGTGGTCCCCAAATTGAAGTAATTGCCTTGCCCCCTGAATATCCGCATATCCCACCACGATACGGACAAAGTCTTCGTCCACGGATTCTTGATGGATAAGCCGTGATCCTAAAATACGAGATGCCATATCAAGCCTATTCGCTCGAAGAAGTGCGGTGATACGAACTGGCATGTTCCCTTCCAATTGCGCAACAAGCTGCGCCCACACCCTTGCCAAACTTTGTCCTGGACGAAGCTGAGCAGCTTGACCTAAAACGCGAAAGGTTTCCAAGCGCGAAACTGCCAACATCCTTGGTTCCCCATCGATATCGACGACCAAGTACCAATTGCTACCCTTGTGCACAAGCCCATAAGGGTCAGCCACAGCTCGTTGCCGCTTCTTGTTCCCACTTCGGCGGTACAACACCTCAATTCGAGCTTCATTCCGTACAGCCTCTAGCAGACCTTCTAAGTCGCTTTGGGTTTCATTGCTAAACCAGCCACTGGAATCAAGTAGAACCTTCTTGTCCAAATTATGAGTATCGGACGCTTTCGAGAATGAGACTGCGTTCATTTTCTTCTGCAACAAGGCGATGTCCTGGGCAAAACCCAAGTGTGCGAGTGAATCTGCCCCCACACCCAGAACCCTCAGCAGCTGAATCTCAGTCGGATCCAAGCGAGAAGCGTTCAACCGAGAACGCCTATCGAGCACAATCCCACCATGAATACCTTGCTCCGTATAAACAGGTATCCCTGCGGCCGAGAGCGCATCAACGTCACGCAGTATTGTGCGCTGCGAAACTTCAAAATGTGACGCCAACTCGGCAGACGTAGCACGGCCTCGTGTTTGCAACAACAAGAGCATAGACAACAGTCGCGCCGATCTCATGCCCCAATTATCGCCGGAACCAAAATATTTTCGGATTATGACACTCTTTGTCAGGTTTGTTTGGTCCAATGCTCTTTGGCCACGTAAACAACACCACTCACCGAGAGGAGAATGGCAGTGCCAGCCCCCAATCTTTTTCTGACTTATGTCTCTGATGTCGAGACCTCGACTGCCTTCTACAGCGATTTATTCGACATGCAGCCATCGTTCATCAGTCCTCGATATGTAGCATTCGAAATTTCACAGGATGTCCTGTTTGCTGTATGGACCGGCCATAACACCCACATGGAGAAACAAGCACCGCGAACGAGCGAAATAGGTTTGATGTTGGATGGACCGGCAATCCGCATTGATGAGACATACCGTCTATGGAAATCAAAAGGAGTCCAAATTGTGCAGCCACCCTACGATGACGTCTTCGGCCGCACCTTCGTAGTTGCTGACCCTGATGGAAACCTTATCCGCGTCAGCCCAGTCGATTAATTCTTAAATCGGGATTCAACAGCTAGGAAATCCTCCAACACCCCAAGGAAAACATCTCAGTTGGAGGATTCCAATTGCCCCGAATCAGGATCTAAAACCAGGGCGTCAGATCAAAATAACAAGCAAAATGCCTTGTTGATACGTTCGAAAACAAAAGTACGAAAGCCGAGAGCGGGAGTTCGGATGTAAATCCCCACACTTACAATCCTCGACCGCCAAAGTTGAGAAAAACAAAGAAACCGGAGGTCACGAACCCTTTCGAGTTTGTTACCTCCGGTGTCGCAGTTTGTACAACTGCTCATGGTGCCCGGGGCGGGACTTGAACCCGCACGTCCTTATCGAACACTGGCACCTGAAGCCAGCGCGTCTGCCAATTCCGCCACCCGGGCAGGGTGTGGATGTCTTAGCGACTTGATAAAGATACCACGAATGCTGCTCAGAACTACAAATCGGCAGGAAAAATAAACTATTTCGGGGAAGGAGCAGCGAAATTTCTGGGAACTTTCGCGTCGCCATCTACGTTTCGAGGGGGTGAACAAACTATACTGATCGCTACTGATCGCTGCATGGTGGAAAGGAGAATGGCTCGTGGCGTTTTTAGAAAAGCTGGCGAAGCTGGACTCCGCCATGCAACGCGGCCTTGATAACGGCATGGCCCTTGTCTTCGGCGGCAAGGTCGTTCCCGCGGAAATTGATGAGCTTTTAAAGCAAGAAGCTCAGGACAATCTCGCGCGCGGCGACGATGACAACCTTTATAGTCCGAACGTAATGACTGTGGGTGTCTCCTCCAAGGATTTGGAGAACTTGTCGCAGGATCGCAATGTGCCGGCCGATTGTGCAGACCAGTTGACGCGCTTTATTCGCAATAGCGGATGGTCCCTCGCGGGCCCCGTGATTGTGCGAGTGGCCGAAGAATCTGGTTTGCGCACGGGTCAGCTTCGCGTGTCCTCGTTTATTGATCACGAGCCCACGGAAGAGACCGGATTTGAGGCTATTTTCCACGACTTTGATGGTCAGGAGGACCAGATGACCGAGCAGCACGAGAATACGGCTGATGACGCGGTAACTACCGCTTTCATCGCTCCAGATAGTCAACCCGCCCCGCAGCCGCAGGGCCCCGCAGTCAACCTGATGCTGCAGGATGGCTCCTCGCGCGTTTATCACGTGCAAGAAGGCTCCAATATTATCGGCCGCAGCAACGACGCCGACCTGCGCCTTCCGGATACGGGCGTATCCCGTCAGCACGCGGAAATCACCTGGAACGGCCAGGATGCGGTTTTGGTGGATTTGCAGTCCACCAATGGCACCACCGTGAATGAAACGCCGATTGATAATTGGCTGCTTGCCGATGGCGACGTGATCACCATGGGCCATTCCCACATCGAGGTCCGCATCACGGGCCTTGATTCGCACAGCTACTAAGTTCAGTTAAGGAAGGGAGGTCGCCATGGATGCAGTCATCATGCTGGCGCTTCGCATCGGCTTGTTGGCTCTGCTCTGGATTTTTATCCTGGTGGCCTTGAACGCCATGCGCCGCGATACCAATAAGTCCGCCGGTGCTATCCGCCAGCAGTCGAAGAAGGTGGGGGCACCGCGGCGTCGGGAAGCGATTAAGCAGCTGTCCATCGTTGAGGGGCCGTTGCAAGGCTCCCACATGGAATTGGGCACACTAGAGGATTGCACGCTGGGCCGAGCCTCTGATTGCGATTTTGTCACGGGCGATGATTATTCTTCTGGCCACCATGCCCGGCTATTCCGCCGCGGTAGCGAATGGGTAGTAGAAGATTTGGAATCTCGCAATGGCACTTTTGTCAATGGCGTGCGCATCGACCAACCCGAGGTAGTCGGCGCGGACTCCGAAATTAAGCTGGGCCGCACTACCGTGAGGTTGAACGCATGACACTGAAGCTGAACTTCTTTGCTAAGTCCGATCGCGGCCTCATTCGCGATAATAACGAGGACTCAGGCTACGCCGGTCCTCACCTTTTGATCTTGGCCGATGGCATGGGCGGCCACGCGGCAGGCGAGGTTGCCTCCGAGCTGATGGTCAACCACCTAGAAATTTTGGACCAAGATCCGGGCCAAGAAGACACTAAAGCACTGCTGGAAGCGGCCGCTGACCAGGCCAATGAGGCCATCAGTGATCACGTCAAGGCCCATCCAGAAACCGAAGGCATGGGCACCACGCTAACCACCATGCTCTTCAACGGCACGGATTTCGGCGTCTGCCATGTGGGTGATTCCCGCGGATACCTGCTGCGCGACGGCAAACTCGAGCAGATCACCAAGGATGATACCTACGTGCAATCCCTAGTGGATAAGGGCGAACTGGACCCAGGCGATGTCTCGTCGCACCCGCAGAAGTCCCTCATTCTAAAGGCCTATACGGGCCGCCCGGTCGAAGCAACGCTATTTACTCTCGGCGCCAAGCCCGGCGACCGTATCCTGTTGTGCTCCGATGGGCTTTCGGATCCGGTAACCGCCTCCACTATTGAGACCGCACTGGGGCAAGGCAGCATTGAGCAGGCCGGCTCCACCCTAGTGGACCTAGCCATCCGTTCCGGAGGCCCGGATAATGTCACCGTGGTTATCGGTGAGGTAACTGAGGAAAGCCCCCAGGAGCACGAACCATTCCGCGTCGGCGCCCTCGCGGGCCCGACTGAAGAGCCAACCCATCCGGATTCTTCCGCCTCGCGGGCGGCACAGCTCTCCCGCAAGCCTCAAGTAATTCCACCGGCCGTCATGTCCGATGGTGAGGAGGAGCGCCCCGAGCCAGCTGATGAAGAAGCGGAGGAGGAAACTTCCGGCCGAAAGACCGGCTGGAAGGTCCTTCTTGCCCTGCTCATCGTCCTCGCACTGGTCATCGGTGCCGGACTGTGGGCAAAGAACTTCTTGTCCAATAATTATTACGTAGCTACCAACGAGGCACAGGAAATCACCATCCAACAGGGTGCTGATTACTCCGTCTTTGGCAAGGAACTACACTCCACGAACCAATACGTGTGCATCAATGACAGCAATTCGCTCCTCTTTTCCGGCGAGCCGTGCAAGGGCGACTTTGCACCGCTAAAGGTTACGGACCTACCGGAATCTGAACGCAGCGCCGTCGACCATCTCTCCACTGGTGATCTGGGTGAGGTGCAGCAGCAAGTCAATGATTTGGGCGATAAGGCGCTCAAGCCATGTATTACTGCGCCGAGCCAAAAAGATAAGAAGGATGCCAAGAAAAACAAGCCTGGCGTCACCTGCCGGGAGGTGTAGGTTGTGAAAAAGTTTTTTAGCCGAGGGACCGAACTCGGCCTGCTCATCCTAGCCGCCATTGTCTTCGCTATTACCTTGGTGAGCTTGGAGCTTTCCCAGGACAACGCTCTGACCATGGACTTGGTTTATCTCATTGGCGGTTTCATTGGCGTCTTTACCGTCGCCCATCTGGTGATGTGCTTCTTAGCACCTTATGCCGATCAGATCATGCTGCCCATCGTGGCGATCCTCAATGGCATCGGGCTCATCATGTTGGCCCGCCTAGATCTGGTTAAAGAAAGCGGGCTCGCGGTGCGTCAGGTCATGTGGACCGTCGTCGGACTCGTACTCTTCGTGCTGGTCTTGGCCATTTTGAAGGATCACCGCTCGCTGACGCGCTACTCCTATATCTTGGGTGCCGCAGGCCTTGTCCTGCTGGCTCTGCCGCTGGTATGGCCGCAGCCTGCGGACGTGGAGGCACGCATCTGGATAAACTTGGGTCCGTTTTCCATCCAGCCCGGCGAGTTCTCCAAGATCTTGCTGATCTTGTTCTTTGCCATGCTGCTGACGCAGAAGCGCTCCCTATTTACCGTGGCGGGATACCGAGTACTGGGTATCTCCCTGCCGCGCTTGCGCGACCTCGCACCCATCCTGATCATTTGGGCCGTCGCGATCGTCATCATGGGTATCTCCAATGACTTCGGCCCAGCGCTGCTGCTGTTTAGCACCGTCCTTGGCATGCTGTTTATGGCCACCGGCCGCGTGAGCTGGCTGCTTATCGGCGTTGTCCTCGTCGGAGTGGGCGGTTTTGGTATTTATCAGATCTCCGCGAAAATCCAGCAACGCTTTTCTAACTTCTTAGACCCGCTGGGCAATTATGACGTCACGGGTTTCCAGCTCTCCCAGTCGCTATTCGGCTTGTCTTCCGGCGGCATCTCTGGCAGCGGCTTGGGCGAGGGGCATCCAGAACTCGTTCCGGTGGCCCACTCGGATTACATCCTTGCTGCAATCGGTGAGGAGTTCGGCCTCATTGGCCTTGCCGGCGTACTGGTGCTTTTCGGTATGCTGGCCATCCGCGGCTTTGGCACTGCGCTGCGCACCCGCGATACCTATGGCAAGCTGGTGGCTTCCGGTCTTTCTCTTACCTTGGCAGTCCAGGTCTTCGTGGTCACCGGCGGCATTTCTGCCCTGCTGCCGATGACCGGTTTGACCACGCCGTTCATGTCTGCCGGTGGTTCCTCTCTCATGGCTAACTATGTGTTATTGGCGATCTTGCTGCGGATCTCTAACGCGGCTCGTCGCCCCATGCAGGAGACCTCGAGCAATGCGCCGAGCGATACCTCCATGTTCCCGTCGGTCCAGGAGGCTCACCGATGAATAGATCCATCCGTCTAGTGTCCTTATTCGCCATCATTTTGACGGCCATCTTGCTGGTCAACTTGACGGTGATTCAGGCTTTTTCTGAAGATAAATACGCCCATAATCCGCGGAATATGCGCGGCTTCATGGAAATGCAGACCACCCCGCGCGGCCAGATCTTTGCGGGCAATACCGTGTTGGCACAGTCGACGCAGAACCCAGACGAGACCTACTCACGCTCCTACCCCATTAATTCACCGGCCTTTGGCAACTTGACCGGCTACCTGTCTAGCCAATTTGGTGCCTCGGAACTTGAGTCCTCCCAAAATGACATCCTCAATGGCACCGATGATTCTTTAATGAAGCAAAACTGGCTCGATGCTCTGGCCGATAAGCCGAAGCAGGGCGCCAATGTAGAGGTCACCATCGAACCTGCACTCCAGCAGGCTGCCTATGATCAGCTGGTGGGCCCGGGTTACGAGGGCTCTGCGGTTGCCATTCAGCCTTCCACCGGCAAGATTCTGGCTATGGCCTCCAACCCTGGCTATAACCCGAATGATCTGATGGGCGATTCCGCCGAGGATATTTGGGCCAACCTGCAAGAACAGGAGGGGCAGCCGCTGGTCAACCACGCCGGTGCAGAAACGCTGCCTCCTGGTTCCATTTTCAAGATCATCACCACCGCGGCCGGTCTGAACAACGGTTTTAATCCTTCCTCCACCTTGACCGGTTCCAATGTCATTACCTTGCCAGACACGGTGACGGAGCTGACTAACTATGCCAACCAAAAGTGCAACGGCCAAGATGCGGTAACCCTGCAGACCGCCTTTGCACTGTCGTGCAATACCGCTTTTGTGGAGATGTCGGAGCAGCTCGGCGCAGATGAATTGCGCAAGTATGCCAAGGCCTTTGGCGTGGGCGAAAACTATGACCTCGGCGTCTCCACCTCCGCCGGCACCTTGGGCGATTTGCCGGATGGGGCGGCCACGGCGCAGTCCGCCATTGGTCAGCGCGATGTCACCATGACCGCGCTGCAAGCCGCTGTTATGGCGGGCACCGTGGCCAATAAGGGCACCCGCATGCAGCCTTACCTGGTCAATCGCATTACCGACTCCCAGATGAAGGACATCCGCACCACCAAACCAAAGAAGGCGGACCAGGCGGTTAACGAGGAAACTGCGGCTACGCTTACTGATTTGATGTATGCCTCGGAGCGTTCCTCCGCTGGATATGATGGCAATGGCTTTGCTTCCAAGACCGGTACCGCTGAGCATGGCGAGGGCCTAGCCCCGCACGTGTGGTACGTTGCCTTCGATCCGGAGCGGGATATCGCAGTGGGCGTCGTGGTAAAAAATGGTGGTAACTTAGGTGAGTCCGCGACGGGCGGCAAGGTTTCCGGCCCAATTGGCCGCGCTATCCTGCGCGCATACCAGGGGGAGCAGTAATGAATAGCGCCGAGAATAAGGAACATCTCCAGGCACTGATTGGCAGCGACTACGAGCTGCAGTGGGTAATCGGCCACGGCGGAATGTCCACCGTGTGGTTGGCCGATGATACCCGCAATGATCGGGAGGTCGCGCTCAAGGTTCTCCGCCCGGAATTTTCCGATAACCAAGAGTTCCTCTCGCGTTTCCGCAACGAGGCGAAATCGGCCGAATCTATTCAGTCCGAGAACGTGGTAGCTACCTATGACTACCGCGAGTTGGAAGACAACGGCCGCAAATTCTGTTTCATGGCCTTGGAATACGTCCGTGGCGAATCCCTTGCAGACCTGCTGGCGCGCGAAAATACGCTGCAGGAGGAGCTGGCTCTCGACGTCCTCGAGCAGGCTGCGCATGGCCTGTCCATCATCCACCGCATGGAGCTCGTGCACCGCGATATTAAGCCCGGCAACTTGCTCATTACGCAAAATGGCCAGGTCAAGATCACGGACTTTGGCATTGCCAAGGCAGCCGCAGCCGTGCCGCTTACTCGCACCGGCATGGTGGTAGGCACCGCACAGTATGTGTCCCCCGAGCAAGCACAGGGAAAGGATGTCACGCCGGCTTCCGACGTCTATTCGCTCGGCGTCGTTGGCTATGAAATGCTCGCCGGCAAGCGTCCCTTTACCGGAGATTCCTCCGTATCCATCGCTTTGGCCCACATCAACCAGGAGCCGGAGCCACTATCGACGAATATCAGCGCCCCTGCGCGCGAGCTCATTCGCATTGCGTTGCGCAAGGACCCGGCCACCCGCTATGCCGATGGCAATGAGTTCACCCTGGCCATCTCCGCAGTTCGCTTGGGCAAGCGCCCGCCGCAGCCCAAGTCCGCTCCGCTAGCGCAGCGCGCACCAGAGCCATCGCCGTCCGCCTCGACGGAGATGTTGGGCAACGTTGCCCAACCCACCACGATCCATCCGGCAGCGGGAACCGCTCCAGTTAAGGAATCGAAGGGTGGCTCCTCCTTTCTGAAGGGCCTGGGCATCACCTTGCTCCTCGCGGCCTTGGCCGGCGGTGGTTACCTCGCCTACCAGCAGCTAAGCGATAGCGAGGGAACGAGCGCACCCTCCAGCACGCCGGAAACCTCGGTGGTTACGGAGTACCGCGATCCCACCACCACCCACCAAGACACTCCGGAAGAAGATACCCAAGAGGCCCCAGCACCGGTGACGGTGACAGAGACCGAGCCGCAGGAGACGGAGCAAGAAGAGACTCCGCGTACTACTCACCGGGAGACACCCACGCGCCACTCGCCCACCCACCAACAGCAGCCCCCGGCCCTACCGACGCAACAGAATCCGCAGGATACGCACGTTGAAAACACACCTGAGCTGGATACTCCAGTAAACTCGCAGGCTAATGAGCTCCCCGGAGACTTGGCTGATTTACTGACACAGGAGGGTGACTAAGCGATGGTCAATGACCGCTATCGGAGAGGCGAGATCATCGGAGCCGGCGGCATGTCTGAAGTCTATGCTGCCGAAGACACTGTCCTAGGCCGCCAGGTTGCGGTAAAGATGCTCCGCCCGGAAATGGCGCGCGACGTCAACTTCCGGGAGCGTTTTTACCGCGAGGCCCAGAACTCGGGCAAGTTGAATCACCCCAATATCGTGGCGGTTTATGACACCGGGGAAACCGAGCTGGATGGCATGACCATCCCGTATATCGTCATGGAGCGGGTCAATGGCCGCACCTTGCGCGATATCATTCGCGAGGATGGAGCACTATCCGCCCAAGAAGCGGCGGATATCCTCAAACCGGTAGCGGATGCACTGCAAGCCTCGCACGAAGCCGGCATTATCCACCGCGATATCAAGCCAGCAAATATTATGCTCACCAACACCGGCCAGGTGAAGGTGATGGACTTCGGCATCGCTCGCGCCTTGGATGATTCCACCTCGGCGATGACGCAAACCTCCGCCGTTATCGGCACTGCCCAATATCTTTCTCCCGAGCAAGCCCGCGGTAAGAACGCGGATGCCCGCTCGGATGTCTATGCACTGGGCTGCGTGCTCTACGAGGCCCTTACCGGTCAGACCCCATTTGAGGGCGAAACCCCGTTTGCGGTTGCTTATCAGCACGTACAGGAAGAGCCGACACCACCGTCGGAGCTCATCGCGGATCCTTCACTAACCCCCACCCAGCGCGTCAATATTGATGCGGTGGTGCTTACCGCAATGGCGAAGCACCCTGCGGATCGTTACCAATCCGCCTGGGAGATGGCCGGCGATTTGGAACGCCTGCGCAATGGACAGGTCACCGCAGCAGCGCGCATGCACGTTAATGAGGACGAGGTCGAGCAGCCTACCGAGATGGTAGGTGCCGCCGCGGCCCCCGCGGCAGCGCACCGCGCACCGATTCAATCCACCCGCCCCACCGAAGAGGATGACAAGCAGGGCGGCGGCTGGATGAAGTGGTTGGCTGCCTTCTTGGCCGCCCTCTTGGTAGCTATCGTCGGCTACTTCGCATGGGACTTCTTCTCCAATGACAAGGAGGATCCCGAAAAGCCACGCCAGACCCAATCTGCCCCGCACGACAAGATCATCGTGCCAGAGGTGGAAAACCGCCCACGCAATGAGGTGGTTAAGGAACTCGAAGACATGGGCCTGCAGGTTACCGTCAATGAGGAAGCCAACCCGGATATCCCTCGCAATAATGTCATCCGCATCAACCCCGCCCCGGGTTCCGAGCTGCAAAAGAATGCCTCGGTTACGTTGACTGTGTCCTCTGGTAAGGAAATTACTGATGTCCCGGACATCACCGGCATGACCTTGGATGAAGCCTCCCAGGCCCTCGAAGAGGCGGGCTTGGCACTCAACTCCGACGTTTCGGAGGAAAACGATGAAGCACCAGCCGGCCAAATCATCAAGCAGGATCCGGCCGGCGGCACGCAGCTGTCTAAGGGATCGAAGGTACGGGTGACGGTATCTAAGGGCGTCGAAAAGAAGCGCGTGCCCAATGTTTCCGGCATGAATGTAGAAGACGCTCAGAGCCGCCTCGAATCCAGTGACTTTGATGTAGACGTGCGCGAGGTCGATTCCTTGGAGCCGAAGGGCACGGTGCTGAGCGTATCCAATGAGGGCGCGGAGCTGGAAAAGGGCAAGCCGGTCACCGTTGAGGTCTCCAATGGCATGCTCTTTAAGGCTCCTGACCTGGTAAGACAGAGTCAGAAGCAGGCCGAAGATGAACTCCGCGCGGCTGGGTGGACTGGCCAGCTGGTGCCGGGTGAGCCCGTGCCGACCGGCGCGCTGGTGGATAACAATAAGATTGGCTGGGCCTCTGTGAATCCAGGCGATACCATGCGTAAGGATCAAAACATTGAGGTCCGCCTGTGGAATTTCGACCCCGCTGCACTTCTGCCGCAGCCATAGCTGCTGGTATCCTAAGGTCTCAGTACGAACTTAGATAAGAACTTAAATCTAGAAAAGGTATTTTATGCCGAAGTCAAAGATTTCTCAGAGCTCCTCCGTCCCTACCTCGAGCTCTGCTACCAACCGCACCCCCGTCAAGATCAATTCGGAGGGCACCCCGAAGTGGTACGTAGCCATCATGCTAGGCCTGATGGTCATCGGTTTGCTGTGGCTCGTGGTCAATTACCTCGCTGGCCAGGACATCCCGTTCATGGCGGACCTCGGCGCTTGGAATTATGGCATCGGTTTTGGCTTGGCCATCATCGGCCTGCTGATGACCATGGGGTGGCGCTAAGCTAGACCTCCCAGCCTGTTCCCTCGCTCCCTGCTTCCTGTAGGTGGCGAGGGTTTTTCATATCTAGGAGCCACATGTCTCGCCACATTCTTGCTGCTGGCCTCATCATTTCGGTGGCCTACGCGGCCGTGCACATCGCGTTTGCCGACCCCACCCTACTCACCGGCGCCGCTCCCCTCCGCCTTTCCGTGCGCAACTACCTAGGCAATGTCCTGGGCTCGGGCATGGTGTGGGGAATCTTTAGCTACCTCATAGGCAAGAATTATTCGGGCCGGTGGCTCAAGGCACTCCTGGCCGGTACGGGAATTATCGTTTTGATGCTGGCCGTGCACTACGCCTTGCTCGTGGTCTTCGGTGTGTACAACTGGCGGGAGGCATTTGAGTACAACGCCCAGTGGTTTATCCTGGCGCTCATCTCTGGACCGGTATTGGGGCTGGCCGGCGCGGCCTCGGCCCAGTTCCGGTGGTTCGACTATCTCGCCGTCCTAGGCTTCCTCCTCGAGCCTGTCATAGCAGGACTCGTCCCAGGCAGTTCCTACTTGCCCCGCACCACGACCATCCCTGGGTACTTCGCCGCTGCGACTCTCTGGCTCATCGGCGCAGGCTTCCTTATTTGGCAGCGGCGAGCACGACCCAAGGTACAGCAGGATTAACCGTTAAGTGCGACCAGGAATACCACGGCGTTGTTTACGCAGTGTATGAGAAACGGCGCAGTGAGGGATCTAAACCACAGTCGTGCCACAACAAGTGATGTGCCAGCAAAGAAGAGGTAGACCACGACCATGGGGATGCCGTGCATTACTGCAAAAATGGCCACTGTTGCGGAAGCAGCTGTGGCGGTAGGCATCTTTCCTTGCAACCAATCAAAAAGGATTCGTCGGAAGGCAACTTCTTCGATTAGGGGAATGACCACTGCACCGCACACGGCCGCGAGCACAGAAGCAACAGGACTGATGCCTATACCATCAGCAATACTTGAAGATTTTTGCTCAGTACCAAAAAGCCATCCAATCACTCCCGTAGCCGCGCCACCGCCCAGCAGGGTAAGCGGTATCCACCACAGGAGGTGCCAAAGCGAATGTGTACAGGGGAGAAATCCGAGTTCGCGGTGGGACCAGCCTAGACGCCGACAGAAACCGTACCATAAAATGCCCAACCCACTAATCGCGCCGCCTAGTGAAACCCCCAGGGCAACCCAGGACCGCTGCCCGCCGGAAAACAGCCCACAGGCGATACCGACAATCGCCGCACCAGCGAACATGGCAGCTACACTTGCTGCCGCCCACGCCATATGCACACCTCGGACCGGAGGATGAAGCTGAGAATTCTTCAATACAGTAATCATACTGTCTAACGTTCCATCCCCCGTCTAATACTTGGGAATGATTTTATTTGCGAGTTCCGTGCTTCCTCGGCGGCCCACCATCCCGGCATACCGTGCACACCAGCACCGGGAGCGGCGGAGCTGGAGGCCATATATACTCCCGGAGCGAGGCGATGCGGATGGGGCGAAAGGCGTGGCCGCAGGAGAGTTTGCAGCCCAGTCATGGATCCGCCGGCAATATCGCCGCCCACCAGGTTGGGATTCCACCGCTCCAGCTCGGCTGGGCTAGTGGCGTGGGTAGCCAGGATGGTATCCCGAAAACCGGGGGCAAAGCGTTCGATCTGCGCAGTAATCAGCTCGGTTACCTCACCCGGATAGCGCTCCGCATAGCCGCGCGGGACGTGCGCATAAGTCCACAGCGTAAGCCCACGGGAAGGGTCGGCCACGTATTGTTGGCATGCCATTACTAGGGGGTGATCGGGCATGCGCCGCTTGCCGACGTCCCCCTCTGCCTTACAGATCTCCTCCACCGTGCCTCCCACATGCACGGTGCCGGCCTGGCCCACGCGCGGGTCGGTCCACGGCACGGGCTCGCTGAGGTGGAAATCCACTTTGAAGACGGCGCTGCCATATCGCCAGCGCGTCAGGCTGCGGCTAACACGGCTGGGAAGCTCCAGCCCACGTAGCCCCAGGATCTGCTGCGGGGTCAGGTTCACAATGATCGCCTCGGCTGCGGGCAATTCCCGCAGGTCGCGAACCTCGCAGCCGGTGTGGAGGCGGGCATGATGGGAACGGAGGAGGTTTAAGAGGGCGTCGATAAGAGCGCCGGTGCCGCCCTCCACTACGGGCCAGCCGCGGGTCATGCCTAGCCCGCCAAAGAGCAAGCCGAATGCGGAGGTAAATGGCCTCGTAGGCGAGGTAATCGCGTGGACCGCGCTGCCCGCGAAGAGGGCGCGGGCCTGTGGCGTAGCAAAGGCCGCTCGGCCGAGCTGACTGGCGGGCACGATGCCGGCCGCGCCGAACTGTGCCAAGCGCACGGGGCGATCGGGCCAGCGTACCAGCGGCGTTAGTGCATTCCCCACATGCTCATCAATGTGCCGGACAATGTGTCCGTGCAACCGCGTCCACGCGCGGGCATCGGCTCCCAACTCCGCGGCCGTATCCGCCAAGGAACCCTGCAAGATCCCGGCCGGGGCTCCCTCTAGCGGATGGGCCATGGGATAGGGGGCGTTAAGCCACCGCAAACCATGGGATTCCAGATCGAGGGCGCGGAACGCCGGACTCGCCGCGCCAAAAGGGTGCCCGGCCGCTCCGAGATCCACAATCGTGCCCGGAAAAATCTCCGCCGAGGAGGCTGCCGCACCACCGGCCCAGTCGGCCCGTTCGTAGATATCCACGCTCCAGCCAGCCATGGCCAAACGCGCCGCGGCCGTGAGTCCATTAGGTCCTGCGCCGACGATCACAGCGCGAGGTTGATTATCCACAATGCTCCTTATGCAGGTCAGTACCCAAATTTATCAGTCTTGCTCACACAGTGGGTAGAAAGTTATCCACAGGCTGTGGAGAAAGCCTGTGAAATGTGAATTTCACACAATTATTAACACCCTGTGGATAACTGTTTTCACGGACTTCCACAGGCGGATTTTCTTACTTCCGCACGGTCTAGACCAGCGTGATCAGGGAAAACTCCGGAAAAGCGTTCGGTAAATTACAAAAATGTAGTTATCCACATTGTGGATAAACATTGTGGAATTCTTTCGCACATGCTTTCCGGTGATCAAAATTCACAGTTATCCCCAAAACCCAGCTTGTTGGGCCAAGAGCGCGAGGATTACCGCGGCCACCACAACAACACCGCCCCAGCGAAGAAAGGGGCTTTTTCGATAGAGAAAAAGGCTCAACACGAGGCCTGTGCACAACCCACCCAAGTGTCCCCACAGGGATACGCCATTGGCCAGGAAGGTATAGGCCACGTTCGCCACAACCAAGGCGATGGGTGCGCGGAGATCGAGTCCGCGCTGGCGATAAGCACCTACCAGCATGACCATGAGCGCGAAGAGCGCACCGGAGGCGCCGACGGTGGGGGTATTGAAGTCGAATTTCAAGATCATGGCGGACGCGCCTAGGCAAGAGGTGAAATAAGCGGCAAGATACAACCCGGTGCCAAGCGTCCGCTCCACTTCCCTGCCTATGAGCAAGAGCATGATCATATTCACCGCCAAATGGCCCACGTCTAGGTGCATGAACTCCGAAGACAGCGCAGTCTGGGGGCGGAAGGGATAATCCGGTCCCCACAGGCCCCAATCCGCTGCGAGCGGGGAATCATAGAAGGTGGCTCCTAGCGTGCGCGCCTGCACCGCGGTAATCAGCCAAGCGATGATGCACACCGCGGCAATGAGCGCGGTCGCTGGGGTAGCGCGGACATAGTTTCTCACCATGGTCATGAAGTTGTCAGTCCTTTAGGCGGGGGTCTAGCTATGGATAGCTCGGGGAAAACTGCAACGAGCCCGCCGCCGCACGAATAATGCGGTGACGGGCCCGAGGAAAAAGGCGATTATGCGATATCGATGGACTCGATAACAACGTCCTCGTGCGGACGGTCCATGCGGTCGGTATCCACCTTGGCGATCTTGGAGACGACCTCCTGGGAAGCAGCGTCAGTTACCTCGCCAAAGATGGTGTGGTGGTTGTTCAGGTGCGGGGTCGGCGCCACGGTGATAAAGAACTGGGAGCCGTTGGTGCCTGGGCCGGCATTAGCCATGGCCAGCAGGAATGGGCGATCGAACTGCAGCTCCGGGTGGAATTCATCCTGGAACTGGTATCCCGGGCCACCGCGGCCGGTGCCGGTCGGGTCGCCGCCCTGAATCATGAAGTTATCGATGATGCGGTGGAAGATTGCACCGTCATAGAACGGGCCGGACTGCTCGCCCTTTGCATTCTGGGAGGAGTAGTCCTTCTCGCCCTTGGCCAGGCCGATGAAGTTTTCAACGGTTACCGGTGCATGGTTACCGAAGAGATCGATAACAATGTCACCGTAGTTGGTATGCATCGTTGCAGTTGCGGTCTTCTGAGTCATGCCAGCCATTGTAAAGAATTTAACGCGTGCCTGCCGCGCATGACATAACGCTGTCAGCGATCGCGCTAGCCTGAAGGCATGATTCGCGCGCTTCTTTTTGATCTGGATGACACCTTGCTCGATCACACCGGCGCGGCCCGAGACGCGGTGGATCAGTGGTGCCGCGAGCTCGGCCTGCCCGAGGGTCAGCATGCGCGGTTCGCGGCTATTGAACGAAAGTGGTTTCAAGCCTATGAGCGCGGCGAGGTCTCCCACCACGGCCAGCGCGCGGCGCGCTGCCGCGAATTCCTCGGCCGGGACATGAGCGATGCCGAGGCGCTGGCCGCCTACGACGGCTATCTTTCCGCCTACCGGGAGCAATGGCGCGCTTTTTCCGACGCCCTGCCCACCCTCACCTGGGCCCTCGAGTCCGGCTTTCAGGTAGGCATACTCACCAACGGCGAGCGCGAAATGCAGCAGGCGAAGCTGGAAGCTACGGGCCTTGCGCTTGCCGACGTCCTTCTCATCCCCACCGTCGACCTCGGCTGCCCCAAACCACAACGGGAGGCCTATCTCGCTGCTTGCCGCCAGCTCGGCGTGGCCCCCGCAGACACGCTCATGGTGGGCGATTCCCTGGCCAATGATGTGCAGGGCGCGCGCACAGCGGGGCTGCGAGCGCTCCACCTCGACCGTACCGGTAAGGGAGATCTGAACTCGCTTAGTGCGCTGAGAGAGGTTCTCCCCCAAAGAGCCAGCTGACCACGATGGCGCCCGGATCGGTAACGCCCTTGCTGCGATCTCCCAGGTAGGAGGCGCGGCCCTTCTTTGCAGCAAGGTCCTCGGTCTCGAGGGCGCCGGCATGGGCGGCGTCGAAAAGCTCCTGCAAGGTCTCCGCGTCCGGATCCTTCGCACCTAGTTCGCGGGCCTTTTCTGCAGCCGGAATGAGGGCATCGAGCATGGTGCGATCCCCGCGCTGGGCGCCGCCGAGCTCGTGGATTAATTCAGCCGCTGCATTGAGCCCGTCCGCCAGCGACTCCGCCCGAGCCAATTCATTAAAGAGCGTGCCGAATACAGCGCCGGAGGTACCACCGGCGAGGACGAGCAGGCGCTTGGCCAGCCCGGTGAAGATCTCGGTATCCGTGCCGCGCAGGGGGAGCTCAATGCCGCCGAAGGCCGCCTCCATGTTCTGGCCAAAGTCGCCGTCGCCGGCTTTGCGGTCCAGCTCAGTAAGCGCCTCGAAGGAGGCTTGGAGACGCTCCACAAAGGCGGTGAGCCACTGGTTCTCCTCGCCCTCGGTAGGAAGTTCATCCTGGAAGGTGATGGTGGCGGGTTCTACCGCCTTCGCGCGGCCCAGGGCATGGGGCCAGGCAGGGGCGGCAGTGGGGGCGTCGATAAGCTCGAGCAGCTCCGCATCTGCCTTGAGCAGAGTAAAGGAAGCACCGTGCATATTGACTGCGGTGACATAGGATCCCACCAACGACCGGGCTACGGTGACGCCTCGCTGGGCCAGCTGCGCGGAGGCCTCACCAAAGAGCAAACTCAGCTCCAGCGGGGTGGTGCCGCCTAAGCCGTTGACCAGGCATACCACTTCATCGCCTTGACCCAACTTAAGGGCTGGCACGATCTTATCCAGGACCTGATTCACGATGGCGCTCGCGCTATCTACCTGCTCGGTATGCGTGCCCGGCTCACCGTGAATGCCCACTCCCACCTCCATCTGACCGGTTGCAAGATCAAAGGTCTCGCGGCCGGTAGTCGGCTTAAAACCGGCACCCAACGCCACGGACATGCTGCGAGAATTATCCGCAGTGCGCTGCCCTAATTCAGCAACCTTATCCACGTCGTCCCCGCGGTAGGCAGCAGCGCCTGCGACCTTTTCCACCAGGATGGTTGCCCCCGTGCCGCGACGGCCGGGGCCATCCTCGTGGCCATCAGTGGCAAGATCATCGGCTACCAACACCGTGCGCGTGGTTACCGCCTCAGCAGCATTGCGGGCGACGGTGAAATTCATGACGTCTCCGGTGTAGTTTTTCACCACGTGGACTACTCCCCTGCCTTGGTCAGCCCACTGGGTGGCCTCGCTGACTTGCACCGCGTTGGGGGAGGTAAACAGCAGTCCCGGACAGGCCGCAGCGAGCATGCCTTGGCCTATGAAGCCGGCGTGCATCGGTTCATGACCGGAACCGCCACCGGAAATCACCGCCACTGCTGGATCACCGTCTTCGGTGCGCAGCGATGTGGTGCGGCCGATGAATCCGACGTCGTGCCAGCAGGCATCGGGGTGGTTGGCGATGAGCCCGGCAAGGGCATCAGAAAGGAAGGTGTCTTGGCTATTGCGGAATGCGGAGTGATTCATACTCCCACGCTAGTGGTGTTTCTTACCCGAAAGCCAAGACGAGAAAAGAAACATACCGGTTCCATTCGGACACCCAGCTGATTCGCAGCATTTTCGCAATGTGCAGAGGATACTAAAGAAAGCACTACGAAAGGATCCACACATGGATTTCTTGTCCTCCCTCCACAACCTTATGGATGCAGGCTCCCTGCTCCACAGTTTTGGACCCTATATTCTGCTCGGCGTAGCCGTGGTCATCTTCATCGAATCCGGCGTGCTTTTCCCCTTCCTGCCGGGCGATTCGCTGCTCGTTACCGCCGCAATCCTGCGCCACGAGCTAGACATCAATGCCTGGCTGCTCTTTGTCGTAGCAGCAGTGGCTGCCTTCGCAGGCGACCAAGTGGGCTTCTATTTGGGTCGCCGCTTCGGGCGCAAACTCTTCAAGGACGATGCCCGCGTCCTGCGCACTGAGCACCTCGATAGCGCAGAAGACTTCTTCCAGCGTCACGGCCCGGTGGCCCTCGTATTGGGCCGCTTCGTACCAATCGTGCGCACTTTCGTCCCCTTCGCCGCCGGCACCGCGGAAATGGGCTACTCCTCCTTCTTGCGCTGGAATATCCTCGGCGGCATCGGCTGGGTAGGCTCCATGCTGCTCGTCGGCGTACTTCTGGGCGGTATCCCCGGCATCGCCCACTCCATCGACATCATTATGCTCATCGTCGTGGCAATTTCTGTGCTGCCAATGATCATCGGGTGGATCAACAAGCGCCGCAAAGCAAAGCGCGAAATCCCGGCCAGTTAAGGGCAAGTTGCCCATTTCCCAGCCGGGATTCTATGAGGCTAAGAGGACTTAGAGGGAATCACGTACCTCATCGCGGGCCAGAACCATATTGCGTAGGGAGGCCTCGGTCTCTTCGTAGCCGCGAGTCTTAAGGCCGCAGTCCGGGTTAACCCACAGGCGCTCGACCGGTACGTGCTTGAGCGCGGCGCGGATAAGCTCGGCCATCTCCGCCACGGAGGGCACGCGTGGGGAGTGGATATCGTAGATGCCCGGGCCGATCTCGGAGTGGAAGGTCTCGTCAATATCCTCCAGCAGCTCCATGCGGGAGCGGGCCGCCTCGATGGACAGCTCCATGCGGGAGCGGGCCGCCTCGATGGAGGTGACATCGGCATCGAGGCCGGCAACGGCATCGATGATTTGGCCGAACTCGGAGTAACACAGGTGCGTGTGGATCTGGGTGGTCGGCTTGGCCTCGAGTGCAACGAGGCGGAAGGAGCGCACGGCCCAATCCAGGTAGGCCTTGCGGTCTTCCTCACGCAAAGGCAACAGCTCGCGCAGGGCGGGCTCATCGATCTGAATGATGTCGATGCCGGCCTCTTCCAAGTCACGGACCTCATCCGCCAACGCGACGCCGAGCTGGTCCGCGGAGACGGACTGGTGCACGTCATCGCGAACGAAGGACCAAGCCAGGATCGTCACCGGGCCGGTGAGCATACCCTTGACGTGGTGCTCCGAGAGCGACTGTGCGTACTTGGACCACTCGGTGGTCATCGCAGCCGGGCGGGAGATGTCACCTACGACTATTGGCGGGCGGGTGCAGCGGGAGCCATAAGACTGGACCCAGCCGTTTTCGGTGGTTACGAAGCCATCGAGCAGCTCAGCAAAGTACTGGACCATGTCATTGCGCTCCGGCTCGCCGTGCACGAGTACATCGAGGCCGAGGCGCTCTTGCAGCTCAATGACGGACTTGACCTCATCCTTGAGGGCGGAGTTGTAGTCGGCGTCGGAAAGCTCGCCCTTGCGGTGCGCCGCACGCGCTTGGCGGATTTCCTTGGTCTGTGGGAATGAACCAATGGTGGTAGTCGGCAGCTGCGGCAGGCCGAGTTCCTTTTGCGCCTCGTTGCGCTCGGCAAAGGCAGGCTCGCGCTTGACCTCGCCGGCCGGCAGCTTCTCGATGCGCGCCTTCACCGCCGCATTGTGGATACGCTCAGAGTCAGCACGGGTGCGCACTGCGCGGTCGCTGATGTTGTACGCCTCCGGTGCCTCCAGCGGACCCTGGGAGAGGGCTACGACTTCCTTGACCTTCTCGTTAGCAAAGGAGAACCACGTAGCGACGTCGGCAGGCAGCTTGGTTTCTGCCTCCACGGTGTGCGGCACATGCTGCAGGGATACGGAGGTAGACACGGAGAGGGAGTCAAGGCTTCCCTCTAGGTCCTCGTACTTGGAGCGCAGGTCACGTAGGTTGGCGGCCCAGACATTGCGGCCGTCGATAAGCCCAGCAACCACGTGAGAGTTCAGCTTCTTCACGCGCTCAAGGTAGCCCTCATCGAGTGCCAGGGTGCCCACGGAAAGATCCACCTGGACGGCCTCTGGCTTAAGTTCCGCCAGAACGTCAAGGCCCTTGCGCGCGGAGCCATACGGGGTGGTGAGGTAGACCTGCGGGCGGTTGTCCGCGCCCAAAATGGCCTCGTAGGCGCGCTTGGTGTGGGCGGCCAGTTCCTCATCGTTGGCAATGGTCAGGTCCGCTACCAGGGCAGGCTCAGCCAGCTGTACCCAATTCACGCCGGACTTATCCAGCTCGGCCAGTACCTCCTGATATGCCTTGACGGCATCATCCAGGCGGTCGAGCGGGGACTTGGTAGCGCCCTCGGCCTGCTTGGACAGGGCCAGCAGGGTAACCGGGCCGACGAGGTATGGGCGCACGGTGTGGCCTGCTGCGCGGGCTTCTTCCACCAGCTTGATAACGCGCTGTGGGTGCGCTTTGAAGTCCTGGCCATCAGCAATTTCCGGGACGATGTAGTGGTAGTTGGTATCGAACCACTTAGTCATCTCTAGCGGCGCGGTGTCCTTATTGCCGCGGGCCAAGGTGAACTCATCATCCAAGGTTTCGCCGGCTACGGCGCCTACGGTCAGTGCGGTCTCGAGCACCTGGTCGTAGTAAGCGACGTCGGCAGGAATGGCATAGTCCTCAGTAAGACCGAGGTCGCGCAAGCGGTTATAGGTGTCCAAGCGCAGGGAATGTGCGGCGGACTCGAAGGTTTCCGCATCGATGCGGCCGGCCCAGTAGGATTCCAGCGCGCGCTTGAGTTCGCGGTTAGCGCCGACGCGAGGGTAGCCCTCAATTGTCGCCTTGGGGAAGTTAGTGTTCGTCATTGCTTACTCCGATTCGAGATAACAGGTCTTGGGTAATGTCGGGATTGTTGTGGGTATAGATATGGAGGCCGTCCGCGCCGCCGGCCACGATGGTGCGGGCCAATTGGGCGGTAAGCTCCATGCCGATTTCGTATTCCTCTTCTGGGGTTGTCGCTGCCGCGAGCTGAGTGCGCACCCTCTCGGGTACAGTCAGCCCGGACAGCTGGCCCATTCGCTCCAACCGGCGCAGGCTGGTCATGGGCATAATCCCCGGAATGAGGGGGATTTTCACCCCGGCCAACTCCGCCCGTTGGGCGAAGCGGAGGAAATCCTCGGCGTCAAAGAAAAGCTGGGTGATGGCAAAGTCCGCGCCGAGGCGCTGCTTATTAAGCAGGACGTCGAAGTCCTCGTCCTCGTTCTTGGATTCGGCATGGCCGCTGGGGTAGCACGCCACGCTTACCGCGAGGCGGCCGGCGGCAAAGCGGGCCGCCTGGTGACTTTCCAACTCACGGATGAGGCGAACCAGTTCATCGGCATGCTGGAGGTAGTGCTCTGGCATGCCCCCTTCGGGGAGGTCGCCGCGCAGGGCCAGCAGACCGCGCACGCCAGCATCTACCAAGCGATTAATCCACCCGATGAGCTCATCGCGCGAGCCGGCCGTGCACGCCAGGTGCGCCAGCGGACGCATGGAAGTGTTCTGCGAGATCTTCTCGATGAAGGCCGCAGTTCCTTCCAACCACCCGGAGCGCTGAGAGCTGGTCACAGCGATGTAATCGGGGTGATAGCTTTCCAGCACCTCTAATAAGCGGTCGATTTTGGCGGCATCGGCATCGTGGCGCGGTGGGATTACCTCGAAAGAAAGGGCGAGGCGCTCAGGCACATGGGACTCCTCTTCGCTTTCATAATCCAAGGGCGCGGAAGCCGAAAGTCGCGGGCTCATGGTCACCTCCTTTGCTGGTCGTCGTCGGTATGTTGAGAAAACGTACCAAGCTGTTCAGTTTGCGCGGTAGCGATTTTGCAATGGTATTACCATTGCAAGCCTGCAAACTGCGAGGTTGGCGAAAAATTGGCTGAATAATAATCGCACATTCTGAACCAAGCGGTCTATTTCTGGCACGTTCCCCCTGCACGCCTTCGCGCTCACGGTGGTACACCACCCGACACGTCACTATGCTGGGTGAAAGCGAATTGATAAATCTGAGTTAAGGAGTGTTCCACCCCATGAACCCCACGACACTGAACGTGGCCTTCAAGACCGCATCGAACCTGTGGAGCCAGTTCAACAACTACCGCGAAGAAAAGTCCCGCGAAGCCTACACCGCCCTGGAGGAGGCCGCGCAGAAGATGGACGAGCGCGATAACGGCAGCTTCGCCGAGTCCCGCCGCCAAGCGGGCGCCGTCACCCGCGCCGCACACTCCCGCCTCGAGCGTGCCCTAGAAGAGTTCAACAACTACCGCGAGGACGCCACCGAGCGCTTGAACGACGCCAAGGAAGAGGCCACCAAGAAGGCTAAGAAGGCCCGCAAGCAGGCCAAGAAGGATTCTCAGAAGGCGCAGAAGAACCTCAAGAAGAAGTCCGCCAAGGTAGCCAAGAAACAGAAGAAGCAGAAGTCCTCCAAGGGCTGGATCTTCGCCGGCATTATCGCTGTGCTTTCCGCCGCGGCCGGTGCCGCCTACTACTGGCTGCGCTCCAACGACAAGCCATCCCAGACCCCACCGCGCGTGGATGACTTCCAGTCCGCTTCGCACACCGCCCCTGAGTCCACCTTGGTCTACACCTCCACCAGCGAGAATGACACCCAGTCTGACCTCGTTGAGGAAGGCGCCGTACGCGATGAGGAACTGCTAGGTTCCATCGACGAGCAGCTGGCCAAGCACCGCGAAGAAGAAGCAGCTCAGCCAGCCGATACCACCCGCATTACCGATGACCACCAAAACGAGGGCAAGCACCGCCTGTAGGTCAAAGAATAAATACGCTTTCCACCCCGCCGTGGGGGTATATTCAGCGTTGCCTAGATCTCATTTCTTTGCTTAGACAAAAATCTCTTGATTGAATTCCCACATTAGGGATCTTTCTACAAGGAGATGAACAATGAGCTTTGAGACCCTTACCGTCAAGCTCAAAGACGGCGCAACGTACTACTTCCCAGCGGGTGCGGTGTCTAAAGACCCTTCCTCTCGCGTGGATAACCTGCGCTTCGCCATCGATAACGGAACCACTTTCCACTCCGTAGACGAGGCCGGTATCGAGCGCGAGTTTAACGGTCACGACGTCCGCAATTACCACCTAGCCTAAGCGGCAGCCGCATCCCTTCCCACAGGTCACTGGCCTGTGCGGAGGGGATTTTCGCATGCGTACCCCGTGTGCACCACTGGCGACTATCGTGGATTCCATGGAACTTCGCGCAACCCAAGAATCTGACCGCACCTATCTCGCCCGCCTCAACTTCCTCACCGATACTTTCGGCGACGAGCACGGCGAGCTCTCCCCTGACTTCGCCGCTGATTTTGCCTTCTACGTGGAAAATTGGGATCCCAACCAGGGCGGTTTCATCGCCTGGGAGGAGCTTGTCCCGGCCGGTGGCGTGTGGCTCAATTGGGGCACGGAGGACAACCACGGCTTTGGTTTTGTCGAGCCCGCCATTCCGGAGATCGCCATCGCGGTTGAGGCCCGCTATAAGGGACAGGGCATTGCCACCGCGCTTATCGACGCCGCTATTTCCCTCGCCCACACCCTGCATGCCCCCGGCATCTCCCTAGCCGTCCACCCCGATAATCCCCGCGCCAAGGGGCTTTATGAGCACCTCGGCTTCGAACACGTGGGCAGCCACGAGGGTCACTTTGTGATGCTGAAACGCTTCTAAAGCGAGCGCAGGCGGGCGTGCGTTACGTAAATCGGCTCATTATCCACGGCCGTCTTAAATTCCTCGGTCAGCCCGGCCATAACCGCCTCGCGCGCCTCTTCGCGAGTGCCGTGAAAGCTCATGACCTCGCCATCCACTGCGGCCTCGCCACGTTTGCGCACCACAACGTATTCTGCGCCCTCCGGCGCCGAAGCTTTCTTCTCTGTGGAGGTAAAGGGATCGTTGTAGCGAACGTTGGCGGCCATGGTTAGTCTCCTAATGGTTTCGCGTAATAGTAATAATTCCCCACTTACTGTACTTAAAGTTTCCTCCCCGCGACCTTGCACTATCTGTCCGGACTTCCGAAGATCAGGACTTTTGTCCATCTAAACCCCATTTTTCGTCGACGGTTTTGCTGGTTTAGATGGACAAAAGGCGCGACATAAACGTATATCCACCCATTGCATTGAAAAAGTCCGGCGCCCTCCGAAGAGGAAGCCGGACTTCATGCTGTGGAGCATAGGAGAATCGAACTCCTGACCTTCTGCTTGCAAAGCAGATGCTCTACCAATTGAGCTAATGCCCCAGTGCCTACACACTTTACTACCGCAGCCGAAGCAACCACAAACCGCTCAAAACCCAGATCTCTCAAATCACTTTGGACACTTTAGGCATGTCCTATCACTTTGGTTACATTCGGGCGCTAGGGTCATGGGCACATCATGTCCATTTTCCCTCATTTTTAGGAACACTATGCGCCGCATCCTCACCTCTGCACTCACCGTGCTTATTGCCGCCGCCATGCCAGCAGCCGCTCATGCACAGTTACCGCAAATCCCACGATTGCCTGCGTCTTCAAGCGCGGATATTCAAGGAGAAATCAACCATCGCCTCGAGGATGCCCGCGCACAGGTCGAAGATTTCAGCTCCCAGGCATTTCCACACACTGCCCCCGGGAAGAAGGCACCCGCCGCCCCAGCTCCAAAGAAGCCGCAGCCGCGCAGCGAAGGTGGCGTCGACTGTGCCAACTGCGTAGCTATCACCTATGACGACGGCCCCGGTGCCGAGACCAACCGCCTACTGGACAAGCTCAAGGCGAAGAACGCGCACGCAAGCTTCATGGTGCTAGCCCCCAACGCGAACCAGCATCCTGAGCTGCTCAAGCGCATGAAGGCCGAGGGCCACACCATCGGCAACCACACCAAGAGCCACCGCCAGCTCAACACCCTGTCTTATGACCAGGTATCCCAGGAAATCGACGCCGGCAATGCCGCCATCACAAAGGCCACCGGCCAAGGCACGCGCTGGGTACGCCCGCCTTATGGCGCGACCAACGCGACCGTGGATCAGGCCACCCGCAATAAGGGTGTCTCCCAAGCGCTGTGGGACGTCGACACCATGGATTGGAAGGACCGCAACTCCGACCACGTCTGTTCCGCGGCCGTGCAAGGCGCCCGCGCCGGTTCCATTGTTTTGATGCACGATATCCACCCCACCACTGTGGATGCCGCAGATTGCGTCATCGACGGTCTGCGTGCCAAGGGCCTCGAGCCCGTGAGCTTGGATCGCCTCCTTCGCACCCCCGTGGCAGGTAAGCGCTACTACGCTCGAGGTTAATGATTGATTTTGCCCTGACTGCCGACGCCGTCGCTCCCCAACTCCTCGGCTGCACCCTCACCCATTCCGGGGTCAGCATTCGCCTTACAGAGGTGGAAGCTTACCTCGGGGCCGAGGACTCCGCGGCACACACCTTTAAAGGAAAGACCCCGCGCAATGCGGCCATGTTCGGTCCGCCGGGTAAGTTCTACGTCTATATTTCTTACGGCATCCACCGCAACGTCAATATCGTCTGCGCCCCTGAAGGGACTGGCCAGGGCTGCCTGCTGCGCGGCGGTGAAATCATCGAGGGTGCCGATATCGCCTTCGCTCGCCGCGGCACCACTGATTTTCATAATCTCGCCCGCGGACCAGGAAATTTGGGCAAGGCCCTAGGCTTCACGTTGGAAGATAACCACCAACCGATTCAGATTGTAGAGCGAACCTCCGAACCAGAATGGGTACGCGGACCGCGTATCGGTATCTCTAAAAACCAAGAAGCGGCCCTACGGTTTTGGATCCCTTTCGATAAAACCGTCTCGGCCCGCCGCGGCTATCCCAAGCAATAGCCCCGCAAAGTGCGCTGCTTAATAGCGCCCACCATAACGCTCATCATTCTCAATGGCCTTTATGATCCGCTCATTGATCTGCAGCATCTGGCGGATCTGCGTGCGGGTCAGGTTATCCATCACGGACCTCCTCGCCTGCTTAGCGTGTCTAGGCGCGGTCTCTACTACTTTGTCCCAGCCGCTATCCGTGAGCTTTGCCATGGTGGTGCGGCCATCAGTCGGGCACGGCTGGCGCACGACCCACCCCTGCTTTTCTAGGCGCGTAACGACCTGGCTCAAGCGGGACAAAGATCCATTGGCCGTAATCGCCAAATCACGCATACGCATCTCGCGATTTTCCGCCTCAGATAGCCGAGAGAGCACCGTGTATTCAAAAAAGCTCAGGCCTGCGTCATCACGCAGCTGAGCATCCAAAATATTGGTCAAGCGAATATTTACGCTCATTAAGGACATAAATGATGCGAGCTCTTCATCATTTAGCCAGTAGTCATCGCGCTCGGTCATGGGATTTATTCTATCAACATGGCTTTAATTTTAAAGTGACTCGCCATTGTCCTTAATACAAAGGGCTTTAGTGCACAGAGGACGGATCGATCGGCCGCCGCCCTCTCGGCAGCTTTTCCACCACCAAACGATAGGAGTCCGTGACTAACTCCTCTACCAGCCGTTCGTGCAGATCTGCGTGTGGATAGACAGAAACCCAATGCCGCTTATTCATGTGGTAGCCCGGCGCAATGAATGGATACTGCTGCTGTAGCGCTTGGCAGTCCTCCGGCTCGGCCTTAATGATCATTTGCTGTTGACCGGTCACCGCTGTCAACAGCAAGAAAATTTTGCCGCGTACTTTAAATACGTCCCAGTCGGGACCAAAAGGATGCAGCACCTGCGAACCGAGCATCTCTTCGGCGCGCTGCCGCGCAACCTTGTAGATGCCGCTCCCGTCCAACATCGCCCCCCATTTCGTTGTTAGCAGTTCCACCTCAGGGCACCGAAGATTCATAGCCTGTCCACCCGATTGGGCGGGTTATGTTTATTTCCGTTCCCTCCGTCTGAAAGGACAGTAGAACTAGTCGCTGGCTTCGGTATGGCTTATTCCCGCCCCTGTCTGAAAATGATCCGGGGGTGATGCCGCCGAAGACAGTGACATACTCAAACAGCTCAATAGGAACCTGACCCAGCCCAGGTGGTATGAGGTCTCACAGTAATGTAGATGCCAGTACTAAGTATGTCCGACCACCCCCAGCGATGAAGCTCAAATAGTCCAACTTCTAATTCATCGCTAGGAGGAACACACCCATGGCCTATGACTTCGTCATTGGCGTGGACGTCGGCAAATACTTCCACCACGCCTGCGTCCTCGATCCCCAAGGCAGGCAAGTCCTGTCCAAACGCATCAATCAGCATAAAGGCTCGCTCCGCAAGCTCTTCGGCCAATTCCTCGCCGACAACACCTCAGTCCTTGTCATTGTCGATCAACCCAACAACATCAGCCGATTAACCGTCGCAGTCGCCCAAGACATGGGGGCAGACGATCGCTATCTACCAGGGCTTGCGATGCGACAGCTCTCTCGCATCCACGTCGGCAACTCAAAGACCGATGTACGCGACGCCTACGTCATCGCCCATGCCGGTCTTAACCTTCCAGACGCCCTGCGCAACGTCGACCGCGTTGAGGAAGTCTTTACCCAGCCAAAAGTTCTCAACGGTATCGACGAAGACCTCGCCCGAGCCTACACACGCCAAATTAACCAGATGCGATCCGCGCTCGTGGGAACCAATCCTGCATTCGAACATGTCCTGCGCGGACAGATGATTCACCGAAAATGGATCCTCCACCTACTTGCAAAATACGGCGGCCCCACCAAGATTCGACGCATCGGTAAAACACGCCTAGCAGCCTTTGCGCGCAGTCACAAAGCACGCAATCCCGAGCCTGTCATCAATGCCATGCTTGCTGCCATCCACGGACAGACCATGTCCATTGCCGGCGCAGAATACGCCGAACTTGGCGTAGCAATGTCCGCCAAAGACGCACTGGCCAAACTCGAGCATCGCAAGGAAATCGAAGCACAGGTACTCAAGCTCATTCAAGACATTCCTCAAACCGAGATTCTTTTATCCATGCCCGGCATCGGCCCACGTAGCGCCGCGCAGATCCTCATGACTGTTGGCGATATGTCCGACCTCCCCGATGCAGCGCACCTAGCGTCCTATACAGGCCTATCACCACGGACAAATCAATCAGGAACGTCCATTATGCCGAATTCACCCAACCGCGCTGGCAACAAAAATTAAAGAACGCCCTATGGCAATCGTCTTCTGCATCGACCAGATTCCACGAGCGTTCCCAGCAATTCTATGAACGAAAACGCAAAGAAGGCAAAAGACACAACGCCGCAGTCGTCGCACTCGCACGCCGACGCCTCAACGCTCTCTTCTCCATGATGCGAAACGGCGAGCACTACCGAGACATCTCTACAGCTCAGGAGGCTGCAGCAGCCTAAAGCCAACAGACCCCCATCCAAGCCGATTGCACAGCAAGCCCAACCGGCTCCTCAAGGTACCCAAAACAACATCTACGAGACGAAGCAGAAACCCTTCACACCCCCAACAAGCCCACCCACGGAGTTGACAACCTATATAGGAACACCCCCCTTTTCGAGACTGGCTTAGCCGTTGTCTTCAACGATATCGTCCATCCAAAACTCGGTTTTCGTCGACGGTTTTGCTGGTCTATATGGACGAAAATGGTGATCCGAGTAAATCACTCGCCATTGTGTCACTTCTCAGAGTGCTTGAGAATGAGCGCAGAAATGAAAAATGTCCGGCCCCTCCGAAGAGGAAGCCGGACTACATGCTGTGGAGCATAGGAGAATCGAACTCCTGACCTTCTGCTTGCAAAGCAGATGCTCTACCAATTGAGCTAATGCCCCATTGTTCCGTGGTGGGCCTAGCTGGAATCGAACCAGCGACCTCATCGTTATCAGCGATGCGCTCTAACCGACTGAGCTATAGGCCCTTGTGCGGAACGAGAATTAACTCTACATACTATCCCCGGATTTACACAAATCGCCTGTTCAGCAGATATTTCCGGCAACTCAAAAGCGGGGAAAGATTCGCACGAAAGAAAGAAAAATACCGGCACCCGAAGGTGCCGGTATCTTCAAACGCAAGAGAGGCGCTAGCGGCTGTCTAGGTCGACCCGCAGGCCGCCAAAGACGTCCACGATGGCGTTGTAAATAACCGCCATCAGTGGTGCCAGCAACGTAAGGAGAACGGCGAAAATAACGCCGATGAGCGCGGAGGCGGAGATGACGACACCGAAGGTGACCTCGAATCCGCCGCCGACGCCGCCGACGAGGCTATTGAGCGATTCCCAAATCCCCACCTGGTTCAGGCCAATATAAAGCAGGCATACGGCCAGCATCCAGGCGATCAGTCCGACGAGTGACAGGGCCAGACCGACGCGGAACGCCGAGATAGGCGAGATTCGCGTAATCGTTACGTCTCGTCGTGCCATTAATTACTCCTCATCCTTGGAAGCATCGCCAGCCTTGTGCTCCTGCTGGACTTCATCCACGGTCTTTTCGCCCTTAGCCACAGCTTGAGCGTCTTCCTCACCATCTTCTTCGACGTTGCGGTCGATGGCAAGCAGTTCGACATCGTCGGCCAGGTTCACCAAGCGCACACCCATGGTCGCACGGGAGGACGGACGAATCTGGTCCACCTCGGTGCGGATGACGCCACCGGCGGAGGTAATGGCGAAGATTTCATCATCCTCATCCACAGAGATGGCGCCGATAAGCTTGCCGCGCTTCGGGGTGTACTTGAAGGTCATAACACCAAGGCCACCGCGGCCCTGCGTGGTGTATTCCTCGATAGCGGTGCGCTTGCCGTAGCCGCCGGAGGTGGCAACCAAGAGGAACTCGCCATCGTGGACTACCGACATGGACAGCAGCTGGTCATCGCCGCGGAAGCGCATGCCCTTCACACCAGCGGTAGCGCGGCCCATGGGGCGCAGCTGGTCGTCGTCCGCAGTAAAGCGGATGGCCTGCCCCTGCTCGGAGGTGAGCAGGATGTCATCGCCCTCGGAGACGAGCTGTGCACCAATGAGCGCATCGCCCTCGTTGAGGTTGATGGCGATAAGGCCAGCGGAACGCGCGGACTCATAATCGGTCAAACGGGACTTCTTCACGCGGCCCTGCTGGGTGGCGAGAACCAGGTAAGGAGCATCCTCGTAGGACTGGATCTGGATGACCTGCGCGATCTTTTCTTCCGGCTGGAATTCCAGCAGGTTAGCCACGTGTTGGCCGCGTGCGGCGCGACCGCCCTCTGGCAGCTCATAGGCCTTGAGGCGGTAAACACGGCCGAAGTTGGTAAAGAACAAGATCCAGTCGTGAGTGGAGCAGACGAAGAAGTTCTTGACAATATCGTCCTGCTTGAGCTCAGCGCCGCGTACGCCCTTGCCACCACGCTTTTGCGCCTTGTAGGAATCCACCTTGGTGCGCTTAGCGTAGCCCGTGGAAGTAATGGTGACTACAACGTTTTCGCGGGCGATAAGATCCTCATCGGTCACATCGCCGGTTGCCGGAATGATTTCGGTGCGGCGTTCATCGCCATACTTATCGACGATCTCTGCCAGCTCATCGTGGACAATCTGGCGCTGGCGCTCCTCGCGGGCGAGGATATCCTTCAGATCAGCGATCTCGCGCTCGATTTCCGCCAATTCATCGATGATCTTTTGGCGCTCCAGGGCAGCCAGCTTGCGTAGCTGCATGGCCAGGATGGCATCGGCCTGGATATCGTCGACGTCGAGAAGCTCCTTCAAGCCCTCGCGCGCTTCGTCCACGGTGGGCGAACGGCGAATAAGGGCGATGACCTCATCGAGCATGTCCAGTGCCTTGACCAAACCGCGCAAGATGTGGGCGCGCTTTTCGGCCTCATTCAGGCGGTACTGGGTGCGGCGAACGATGACCTCGATCTGGTGCTCCACGTAGTAGCGCAGCATCTGATCCAGGCGGAGAGTGCGCGGCACGCCATCGACAATGGAGAGCATGTTGGCACCGAAGGACGTCTGCAGCTGGGAATGCTTGTAGAGGTTATTGAGCACCACGCGGGCCACGGCGTCGCGCTTGAGGGTGACGACGATGCGCATGCCAACGCGGTCGGAGGACTCATCCTCAATCTTGGAAATACCCGCGATCTTGCCGCTGGCCACGGACTCCGCGATATTGGAGATGAGGTTATCCGGGTTGACCTGGAACGGCAGCTCGGTAATCACAATGGTCTGGCGGGATCCAGATTCCTCGATGGAGGTCACGCCGCGCATACGGATGGATCCGCGGCCGGTGGTGTAGGCATCCTTGATGCCCTGATCGCCCACGATGAGGCCCGCGGTGGGGAAATCCGGGCCCTTAACGCGTTCCATGCAGGCTTCCAGCGCAGCCTCTTCATCGGCGTCTGGATTATCCAGTAGCCAGTAGATGGCCTCAGCCAGCTCGTTGAGGTTATGCGGAGGGATATTGGTGGCCATACCCACGGCAATGCCGCCCGAACCGTTCATCAGCAGGTTTGGAACGCGGGACGGCAGTACGTCCGGCTCGCTGGTTTTGCCATCGTAGTTGGGCGAGAAATCAACGGTGTTTTCGCGGATATCGCGCACCATCTCCATGGCCAGCGGAGTGAGCTTACACTCCGTATAACGCATTGCTGCTGGGCCATCGTTACCGCGGGAGCCGAAGTTACCCTGCCCATCCACCAGTGGGTAGCGCATATTCCACGACTGGGCCAAGCGCACCAAGGTGTCATAGATGGCGGAGTCACCGTGCGGGTGGAACTGACCCATGGTGTCCGAGACCGGGCGGGCGGACTTTACGTAGCCGCGCTCCGGCCGGTAACCGGAATCGAACATCGCGTAGAGGATGCGGCGGTGCACCGGCTTTAGTCCATCGCGCACCTCCGGCAGGGCACGGCCGACGATGACGGACATGGCGTAGTCGATGTAGCTCGACTCCATCTCCTCATTAATGTCAATGGGAAATATGCGATCAAAAAGATCGTCGTTATTGTCACTCATAACGCCAGATTCTACCCTTTAGCGCCTTTCAGGGCCCGAATTGCCGCACGCATGGTATCACCGTGGTATCACTGAGGCATGGCAATGACATTGCGGCTTACGGCCGAACAGGATCACGCGCTCACGCTACTGGCTTCCGCGCAGGGCACCTCCAAGCACGAGGCGGTGGTGCGCGCTGTTGTTGCGGCGGCAGCCCGCACGCTTGCCGACGCCCACGTGCAATCCACCGCCCGCGCCCTCCTCCCCGGCCGCGCTGAGCTGGAGGCGGAAATCCGCCGCGCCCGGCCACGCAGTCCTAGGTGATCATGAGTACCGAACAGCTCTACCTTTTGGCACGCGAGTTTTGCGCGCGCTTTAACGTCCGCGTCACCAATTTTGCTGCTCTTGCGGCCGCTGCGGCGGCCAGCACTGCCAAGGTGGAAGGAATAGCCATCCACGATAGCCACCGCGATGCCGCCCGCGCTATGGCGGAGGTTTTAGCCCGCGTTCCGGCGCTGAGCGGGTATAACGCAGAGTTCGCAAAGTTCACCGTGCGCGTCTACCTTAGTGTTAAAGAAGTTGCCTAAGTTTTGGGAAGAGTGACCCAAGGAAGGAACTAGCACCATGTCCCACGTCAAGAAGATCGCCGTATCGAGCCTTACGGCCGTTGCCCTAGCTGTCACCGCCGTCACTGCTCCTACCGCTACTGCAGCTGAGGCGGATTCCTGGAAAGACGAGGTAAATCCGGAATTTGAACAGGGCCAGACTGGTGGTTCCTCTACCGGTTCTTCCCAACTGGATCTCACGTTGATCATCACCGCAGCGGCCGCGGGCGTCACCGCCCTGGCCAGCGCCGTGGCCCTCTACTCCCCCAACGTGGATCTGGAAAAGGCAGCCCGCGATGCTGGCTTGGGCCAGATCGCCGATCAGATTGCTGCCATTCAGGCCAACCTCCCTGGCCTGCCGGGACAGCCGGCTTAACTCGCGTAAGGTGGTGCAGCATGGGACATCTTTCTGAACTTATGTCAGGTCCGCAGCGCACTGCGGTGATAAGCGATTGTGGCGAGCTGGTTGAGAGGGTCGTCGCCAAGCAATCGGGCATTACCGGCATGGCGCTGAAGGGCGCAGTCGCCGCCGCGAAAAAGGTCGACTCCGCCATCATCACCAAGGCGCTAGGCCGCGTGCTACCGGATGTCCTCGACGCTATGGACCCGCACTGGCAAGAGTTTGCAGGCAGCGCCGAGCAGGATTTCGGTTCCTTCCTGGAACCGCGTAGCAACGAAGTAAGTGATTCCATCATGGCGGTAGCCGATAAGCACGCCGAGCAGGTCAACTCCCCCGCGCTGTCTAAGCCTTATAACTCCCTGCGCGGTAAAGCCTCGAAATTCCTCACCCCTGCGGTTCCGGATTTCGGCCGCGTGCTGCAGAAGCATATGTAGATTCACGGCAGTTGAATCGCCTTCTCACCGCCAGGTATAAGTGTGGAAGTGATTACTTCCGCAGCTAACCAGACCGAGTACCCCGCCGGCCAAGATCCCGCCCGCTGGCGGGTACTTATCGTTTTGCTCACGGCGCTTTTTATGTCGCTGCTGAGCGTATCCATTGTTAATGTGGCCCTGCCCTCTATTCAATCGGGTTTAGGGGCCTCTAATTCGGATGTGCAATGGGTGCTCTCCGGCTATGCGCTCACTTTCGGCGTCATCCTCGTGGCGGCCGGCCGCGCCGGAGATCTCGTCGGCCGCGGCGGCATCTTTCTAGCTGGCATCGCTATCTATTCCATCAGCGCCGCAGTCGCCGGTTTTGCCCCTAATGCTGAGGCACTCAATGCCGCCCGCTTTATCCAAGGCATAGGTGCTGGCCTGCTTAATCCCCAGGGCGTGGGCATGATCCAGCAGTACTTCCGCGGCCCCGAGCGGGCCCGCGCCTTCGGCTATTTTGGCTCCACGGTGGGCCTCGCCGTGGCCATTGGACCGGTACTTGGCGGCTTGCTCATACGCCTGGGTGGCGCAGACCTGGGCTGGCGGTTGACCATGCTGGTCAATTTCCCCGTCGGCCTTATTGCCATCATCTTGGGATTGATGTGGTTTCCGCGGCCGCTGTTTTCTCGTGTACGCGATGAAATGGGCAATAAACTGGGAATTTTCAAGACCCTAGCCACCCTTGATCCCATTGGTGCTGTGATCCTTGGCGCCGCCGTGTGGGCCATCCTCTTCCCCTTCATGGAGTCTTCTGGAACACCTGGCGTGTGGTGGCTGCTGCTCCTGGGCGCGTTTTTACTGGTGGCATGGGTGCTTTGGGAGCGACGACACAAGGCCACCGGTCATCCACCAATGGTGGATCTTAATATCTTTGCTACTGCGAGCTTTCGCAATGGCACCATCATCGCCACCTTGTGGTTTATGGGTATTACCAGCATTTGGGTGCTCGTCGCGCTCTACTTCCAAAGCGGTCTCGGGCACTCCGCCCTCGCTGCCGGATCCGTAGGCATTCCGGCCGCTTTGTTGAGCTCTATTTCTGCCACACTGGCCGGCCGGTCAGTGTCCGTCCACGGCCGCAAGGTCGTGGTTATCGGCATGATGGTGACCATCTCCGGGCTCGTTGCCACCATTGCGCTCATCTGGGCCACCGAGCAATGGGGTACCAGCGAATGGTGGATGGTCCTGTCGCTCTCCTTGGTGGGCGGCGGGCAAGGCTCGGTCATCTCCCCTAACCAGACGCTCACCTTGGCACATGTCCCTCAGGCCTACGCTGGATCGTCGGGAGCTGTCCTCCAGACCGGCCAGCGCATCGGCACGGCCATCGGTCTTGCCGTCATCACGGCCATAGTCTTTGCCACCCTGCACGGCACGAACGCGGACTGGCCGCTTTCCATCGTCGCCGGCTTCGGCGTCATCCTAGCCATGTGCCTAGCCTCCCTGGGATTCGCCGTAGCGGATCAGCGCAGCTCCCAGGCCTAGGGCTCGCGCTTTAAAACGCCACAATTAAAGCCCACCGCAGTATTTTCCACGGTGGGCTTTGTGCTGCGCTTTAGATGTCTAGGAAGCGGACGTCCTTCGCGCGGCGGGTAATGAAGGAGCGGCGGGCCGAGACATCGTCACCCATGAGGATGGAGAAGAGCTCATCGGCGCGCTGCGCGTCTTCCAAATCCACGCGGCGCAGGATGCGGGTGCTCGGGTCGAGCGTAGTTTCCCATAGCTCGGCGGCGTTCATCTCGCCCAGACCCTTGTAGCGCTGGATGCCGTCATCCTTGTTGATCTTGCGGTTTTGCTCCAGACCCTCGGCCAACAGTTTATCGCGCTCGTCGTCGGAAAAGGCATAGCCCGGAGTGCCCTTGGACCACTTGAGCTTGTACAGCGGCGGGTTAGCCAGGTACACGTGCCCGTCCTCAACCAACTGGGGCATGAAGCGGAAGAGCAGGGTCAATAGCAGCGTAGCAATGTGCTGGCCGTCGACGTCGGCATCGGCCATGAGCACGATCTTGTCGTAGCGCAGCTTCTTGATATCGAATTCCTCGTGGATACCGGTACCCAGTGCGGTAATAATCGCCTGGACCTCAGCATTCTTGAGGACCTTATCCATGCGGGCCTTCTCCACGTTCAAGATCTTGCCGCGCAGTGGCAAGATGGCCTGGAACATGGAATCACGGCCGCCCTTAGCGGAACCACCTGCGGAGTCACCCTCCACGATGTAGAGCTCGGAAATCTTCGGGTCCTTAGAGCGGCAATCCGCGAGCTTGCCGGGCAGTCCGCCCAGGTCGGTGGCAGATTTGCGGCGCACCATCTCGCGGGCCTTGCGGGCAGCCATGCGAGCATGTGCGGAGGACACGGCCTTATTGATAATGGCCTTTGCCTCAGCCGGATTGGCATCGAACCAGTCATTGACGTGCTCGTTCACCGCACGCTGGACAAAGCCCTTGATTTCGGAATTGCCCAGCTTGGTCTTGGTCTGGCCCTCGAACTGCGGATCGCCCACCTTGACGGAAATGACGGCGGCCAAGCCCTCGCGGCAGTCATCGCCGGAGAGGTTGCCATCCTTTTCCTTGATGAGCTTATGCTCCTTGGCATAGCGGTTCATCAAGGAGGTTAGGGCCGCGCGGAAGCCCTCTTCATGCGTGCCGCCCTCGTGGGTATTGATGGTATTAGCAAAAGTGTGAACGGACTGCTTATAGCCCTGGTTCCACTGCAGTGCTACTTCCACCTCATGATCTTCGCCCTTGGCATCGAAAGAAACGATAGTCGGGTGGATCGCGGTCTTGGACTTATTGAGGTACTTGACGTAATCGGTCAAGCCATCCGGGTAGTGGAAGGTGATCTTCTTACGGCGCTTCTTTTCCGCCGCAGCTTCCGCCGCTTCACCGGATTCTTCGTTGAAAGTATCGCCAGCGTCCGGGGCATCATCGAAGGAGGTTTCATCCGCACTGGTCTCGCCGGATTCTGCATCGGCGATTTCTTCCAGCTCGATCTGCTCTTCGGTAACGCGCTCATCGATGAGCTCAATGGATAGGCCCTTATTCAGGAAGGCCATTTCCTGCAGGCGGCGAGCAATGATGTCGTAATCGTACTCGGTAGTTTCAAATACTTCCGGATCCGCCCAGAAGCGGATTTTGGTACCCGTGCCGCGGGCGTTGCCGCCCTCAACGAGATCATCCGGGACGGCGTTCTGGAAGTTTTGATACCAGTGCTTACCATCGCGTTTAATTTCCGCTTCTACGCGGGTAGAAAGCGCGTTCACCACGGAAATGCCGACGCCGTGCAGGCCGCCAGATACGGCGTAGGAGTCGGAGTCGAATTTACCGCCAGCGTGCAGCTGCGTCATGACCACTTGGACGGTAGGTGCGCCGGAGGCGTGCATTTCTACCGGGATACCACGGCCATTATCGATGACCTCGACGCCGCCATCTTCCAGCAGTTTGACGGTAACCTTATCGGCGTAGCCGGCCATAGCCTCATCGACGGAGTTATCAACGATCTCCCAAATGAGGTGGTGCAGGCCGCGCGAACCGGTCGAACCAATGTACATGCCGGGGCGCTTACGGACGGCCTCGAGGCCCTCCAGGATCGTAATTGACCCGGCATCATATGCGTGTTCTTCAGCCACGGATTCGTGCTCTCCTTTTGGCTATAGCTAATTCTAAGACTTTAACTATTCTACACGGATACCCCCTACTGAAAGACACCCCACACCCGTGAGAGATAGGAATCTGGCGCGCTCTGAGGTTATTTAGGATTTAAAGGTCGGATCCAAGTGCAACCTATTAGCCATACGTATCTTGCGATCCTTGTGGTTTCACCCACTGCCGCCCCTCATAATTTCGCTGCTGCTTGGGCCCATGAATGCGCAGCTCAACAATGACATCCGGGCCTAGGCGATCAGAGATTTTCCGCAAGATTTGCCGCTGCAGGTAGCGCAGCTCCGTAGCCCAGGTGGAGTTATCGCAGGACACAAAGACAACCTTGTCCTTAATCCGCTGCGGCTGCGTATGGGCGGCGATACGCTCGCCCACGAGATTCTCCCAATTACCCATCACCCAACCATTGGCTAGGTCGTGCTCCCAGCCGCGATTGACTACCTCGCGGCTGATTTGGGCTCCCAGGCTCGGCACCGCCAGCGTTCGCCGTTTCTTCCTGCCATCTGGTCCCGTAGGGATACCCCGTTGATAGCCCATATACCCCTGCTTTTGTGCCTTCTCCAGAGAGGGCACCGGCATCTTTGGCACAGGGCGGGTTAGCTTCGGCGGGTTCTTGGAGGTGGACCGTACCAATTTAAAGTACTGGGTGACAGGATCAATGCGCTGCTTGCCGACGCCCCCTTGTTCCTCACTCATCCTTGTCACCATCCCCATCCTCGCCGGCATCCTCAGCACTGAGCTTGGAGATACGGCCGGTATCGGTATCTTCCACGCTCACGCGGTAGCGCACGATGGGTTCCAAGTTCCCCGGTAGGTCCTCATCTACCGCCGCGGTAATGAGCACCTGCTCGGCCTCGGCGGCAAGGTGGACAAGCTGCTTGCGGCGCTTGGCGTCAAGCTCGGCAAATACATCATCCAAAATGAGCACCGGATCCGATCCTCCCTCCTGACGCAGGAGATTAAACTCCGCTAGGCGCAGCGCAATAGCATAAGACCACGTCTCACCATGGCTGGCAAAGCCCTTGGCCGGCTGATCGCCCAGGTTAAGCACCAGATCGTCGCGGTGCGGGCCCACCAGGGAAATGCCGCGTTCAATCTCGCGCTGCCGGGCGGTGGCCAACTCGGTAAGCAAGACGGCCTCTAGTACCTCGCGATCCGAGGTGTCGATCGTGGACTTATATTGCACCTGCGCCGGCCGCGATTCTGGTGCCAGGCCGGAATAAGCGGCGGGGATGTGGTCTAAGAGGGCGTCGACAAGCGCAAGGCGCGCGGCGATTACCTGGGCGCCGAGGCAGGCAAGCTGCGCATCCCAGGTATCCAAGGTAGCCAATGCAGCGGCACCGTCGCTATCGGAATAGCCACGGCGCAGGCTGCCGGAGGCTGATTTCAGCAAGGCATTGCGTTGCTTGAGCACCTTGTCATAGTCGGCCTTCACGCCCGCAAGGCGCGGGGTCCGTGAGGCAATGATGCTATCGAGATAAGCGCGCCGCCCGGCCGGCTCCCCGCGCACCAAGGCCAAATCCTCCGGGGAAAAGAGCACCGTTTTTACCACGCCCAGCAGCTCACGGGGGCTGCGCAGGCGCGTGCGATTGATCTGCGCTTGATTGGCCGCGTGGGGTTTAATCAGCAAATGGGTGGTGAGCTCGCGGCCCTGGTTCACCGCGGTAATAGACACCCGTGCACTATCGGCACCCTGACGCACCAACGGCGCATCGTGAGATACGCGATGGGAGGAAAGATGGGCAGTATAACCAATGGCTTCGACGATATTGGTCTTGCCAAAGCCATTGCGCCCGACAAAAAGGGTGATCCCCGGCCCTAGCTGCACATTAAGTTCGGGCCACGAGCGAAAATCCCGAACATCGAGATCCCTGACGTACATTAGCCCGGCAGGCGAACCGGCATGAGCAGGTAGGTGAAGTTGGTCTCTGGCGTGGGGAAGTTGCCATCTTCATCGGCCTCAGGCAGCTCTTCCGGTTCTGGGATCATAATGGCTGGGCGGGAAGGCTCGGTGAAGCCGAAGACCACGCGGTCGGTGTTGATGACGGCCAAGCCATCTTTGAGGTAGCCCGGATTGAAGGCAATGAGAAACTCATCGCGGCCATGGAAAGCGCACGGCAAGGTCTCGGTCGCGTTACCGGCATCCGCGCCGGCAGATAGGGTTACCTGACCATCGGCGAATTCCATGCGAATCTGTGCATTACGATCCGTCAGCAAAGAAACGCGACGGATTGCTTCCTGCAGCGGTGCCACCTCAATGGAGGCAATATTGGTGTGATTCTTCGGCAGCAGCGGCTGAACATTGGGGAAGTCCGCATCCAGCATGCGCGTGGTGGTTTCGCGATTATCCGCGTGCAGACCAAAGAGACCATCGGCACCAATATTGTCATCGGTGCCAACGGCGATCTCCACTGGAATGTTGAGATGTGGATCCAAGGAACGGCCGGTTTCTTGGAGGGTCTTAGCAGGTACCAGGAGCTTGGCTTCCACGTTCGGGGACTTGGGCTCCCATTCCAAGGTGCGCATGGCCAGACGGAAGCGGTCCGTTGCCGTCATCTCAATGTCTTTGCCATGGATATCCATGTGCACACCGGTGAGCATAGGCAGGGTGTCATCCTTGCCGGCTGCGGCAGCGACCTGGTGGATGGCCTCGACGAAAAGCTGTGGCTGGATAGTGCCCGTAACCTCTGGCAATACCGGAAGCTGAGGGTAATCATCCAGTGGGATCAGTGGCAGCTCGAAGCGAGAGGAACCACAAGTAACCAGTGCTTTGGAATCTACCTGGGAGATCTCTACTTCCTTGTTGGGCAAAGAAGCAACGATATCGGAGAGGAGCTTGCCGGCTACCGCAATCTGTCCGGGCTCATCCACCATGCCGGCGATGCGGACGCGGGTAGAAACCTCATAATCGAAGCCGGTGAACTCAAGACCATTGTCATCCGCGGTGATCAACATCGCGCGAAGCACGGGCTGAGTGACCTTGGAAGGCAGGCTGCGAGCAACCCACGCTACGGCGTTGGCAAGGTCATCTTTAGCAACGCGAAATGACACGGCTTCATCCATGGTGCGAAGAGCTCCTCTGAGGCAAGTAGGAAATTTGTTACTTACAAAAGACTGGCTTCCAACTTACCGCATTGGGCGCGGTGCGCCACAACGTGTAATTCCATCTTTGCCCGCTCGATCCGCGCCTGGCCGGAGGCGGGGCGGGCCGAATTCCACACACCCTCTTTCTTCTATACAGATCAGAGAAATAATTTAGTAGTAGTAATAAGCGCTGTGCAATCTGTGCGTAACTAGGTAAATGACAAGTTCATGGCGCAGATCCGGGGTGTGGCAAATCTTGTGATCTTGCTGTGATCAATCGGGGTGAATTGTGGACAACTAGTGGGATCGCCGTTTTATCCACAGGTTTTGTCATTTGATCACTGATCTACACACAACACTGATCACAGGGTGGTTCTCCCAGCACAAGGCCTGTGGAATTTAAAACTGTGAGCAAGATCCATGAATTACAAAGATGAAATTACACAAGTGTGAATAACGCTGTGGATAACTTTTCTTGCAGATAAACGGCCCTTTTTAGAGGGTTTCGGGCCTTATTTGTGAAATTACACGGGTGTGCCGGTGCGGCGTGGAGGATTCTGTCTAGCTTTCTAGCTGGTTTCAACCCCAAGTGACCCCGGCGAAATCTGGGAAGCGGGATCGGGAAAACAAAAGCGCCCTCCTTATATAAAGGAGAGCGCTGAGGCAGCACGCTAAGGCTTAGGCGCGACTGCGATTCTTGATGCGTTGGGTAAGCGCCTGGATCTCGTCATAGGTATTGCGCTTTTCGGTCATCTCTTTGCGGATTTTGCGATCGGCATAAATGACGGTGGTGTGGTCCTTACCGCCGAACTGTTCACCGATCTTGGGCAGGGATAGCTCGGTAAGCTCGCGGCACAAATACATTGCCAGCTGGCGAGCATGCGCTACCGCGCGCTTCTTGCCGGCGCCGCGCAGAGTTTCCACATCAATATCAAAGAAGTCTGCCGTGACCTCCATGATTGAGGTAGCGGTGATCTGCCGATCAGCGGAATCCGGGGCCAGATCGCGCAATGCGATTTCCGCCATCTCTACGTTGATTGGCTCATCTACCAAAGAGGAATAGGCCGAAACGCGGATAAGAGCGCCTTCGAGCTCGCGAATGGAAGATTCAAAGCGCGAGGCAATGAGCTCAAGCACGGAGCGATCCACCTCGGTGCCGTCATTTGCCGCCTTCTTCATCAAAATCGCGATACGCGTTTCCAGATCTGGCGGCTGAATATCGGTAATAAGTCCGCCTTCAAAGCGCGTGCGGAGGCGATCCTCCAGCGTTGTCAGCTGCTTCGGCGGGCGGTCCGAAGACAAAATGATCTGCTTATTGGCTTGGTGCAGCGCATTGAAAGTATGGAAGAACTCTTCCTGGGTGGATTCTTTGCCCTCTAAGAACTGGATATCATCGACCATCAAGATGTCGAGGTTGCGGTAGCGCCGTTTGAAGGATTCCTGGCGGTCATCACGTAGCGAATTAATATAGTCATTCGTAAACTCTTCCGAAGACACATATTTCACGCGCAGACCCGGGTGCAGCACCTGGGCGTAATTACCAGCGGCGTGCAAAAGGTGCGTTTTGCCTAGACCAGAGCCACCCCAGATGAATAGTGGGTTATATGCACGGGCGGGATTTTCGGCCACAGCAACGGCTGCACCATTGGCAAAACGATTCGAAGAACCGATAACGAAGCTATCGAAGGTGTGCTTCGGATTCAGTGAAGTTTCACGGTTGGGATCATGTGCCGGAGCCTCGCGCGGGATGCGAGCGGAGTTAGAGCTAGCATCGGTGAAATTTCCCGCGGACTGCGCCTGCTGCTGGTTATAGTGCTGGGCAAGTTCATCCAAGCTGGCTGGGGCATGGCTGGATTGCCAGTTGTTTTGTGCGGGCGCTGGTTGCGTACCGGTATCAGAGTGTTGCGGGCGCGGAATGTAGTTCTGGGGAGGCTCCGTGTGCTGGGGTTGTTGCGCTTGCGGAGCCTGCTGCTGTTGCGGCGGAGCTGCCTGTGGAGAAGGCTCTGTGGCCGCTGGTTGTGGTTCCTGCGGAGTGGCCAAGGTAACCGCGAAGGAGCAGGGGCGCCCGAGATGCCGGGTCAAGGCCTTGGCGATGTACTCACCCAGTTCATTTTCGACCACATTTTTGGCGTCGAGGTTCTCGGCGGCAACGAGGGTGTAGCCCTCGACCATCATGATGGGGCGGACCAGTTGGAGGTAAAGGCGCTGTGAATGGGAAAAACTAGGGACCTCGGAATTGGGTTGCTCGGATTGTGCGAGCAGGTCATCAACGACCGCGCGCCAAATGGCATGCAGGTTCGCTTGTGGGTCAGTCACAACAGGCTACCTTTGTGGAATTCAGTCGGGAACGGGTGGACATTGAATAACAATTTTCACCGTGGATTCCACCGTGGTTTTCACAGTGGTTTTTATCGAGTCACCTCGATCTCCACAGAGTTATCCACAGGTGTGGATGAAAGAGTTATTCACAGCTTAGTTCATGGCTGTGGATAACTCTTCATTGGCCGGTTTATGGCGTTAAGCTGCGGAAACTGCAAAAGTCTCAAGCGTTGATTTAGAGTTATCCACATGCCAGGCTTGGCTGTGGAATTTGATTCTTCTGTTGTACCGCCGAAGCGGCGGGTGTGTCTAGTGAGAAAAATTCACCCCCTGGACGCCGATCTGGATAGGTCCTCCAGTGCGGTGGATTCGGCGCAGTAAGAGCCCGGAATCTGGCCGCCTAGCTGCAGGAAAAAACATTTATGTAATTTCGGGTGTACCCGGGTGTCGATTTGTTTCTAGCGGCAGAAATCACGTAATCTGGCATGGTCTATTGCAACAAAGAGTTGCGCGTGAAAGTGACAGCGTCACCTCGCACTGGCTGGGCCCGTCGGCTCGCCGTGCACCGGAGAGACTGTGATGCGTCAGGTTCATGGAATCTAATCATCAGTGGGTGCGCCGCTGTTAGCGGTGGTGTGCCTACGCACAACTTCAAGGAGAATTAACGTGGCAAAGGGTAAGCGCACGTTCCAGCCGAACAACCGTCGTCGTGCTCGTAAGCACGGTTTCCGCACCCGCATGAGCACTCGTGCAGGTCGCGCAATCGTTGCGGCTCGTCGCAAGAAGGGCCGCGCAAAGCTGACTGCGTAAGTTATGCTTCCGGCCCAGCACAAGCTCACATCGCCGACACAGTTTCGGCGCACGATGAAGGGCAGTCGCCGGGCGGGCACTCGTACGGTAGTCGTGCATGCGCGCGATAACGCAGGTACGGACAAGGAGGCCGAAATCGCAGCCACTGGGCCGCGCTTTGGCTTAATTGTTTCTAAAGCCGTCGGGAATGCAGTGGTTCGCCACCGCACCTCCCGGCGGCTTCGCCATGTGTGCATGACTTTCATTCCCAAGCTGCCCGCCAGCGTGGATGTGGTCATTCGTGCATTGCCCGCTAGCGCCACTGCTAGCAGTGAGCAATTAGAAAAAGATCTTGCTAAAGCACTGCGCAAGCAATGGGATATCTAAATTCCCGCGGGGAGGAGATTCCCCCAGCCAGAGGATTGGCCACACCAATGGTCAAAGTGGTTCGTTTCTACCAAAAACATGTCTCTGGCCTTAAGATGGTATCGACCTGTCGGTTTGAACCGACATGCAGTGCTTATGCTCTTGAAGCGCTATCCAAACATGGCGCATTCAAGGGTACGGCGATGGCAATTGCCAGGGTCTGCAAATGTGGCCCCTGGCATCCGGGCGGATTTGATCCGGTTCCGGACCCCAACAACAACTGAGGATTAAACACTCGTGCTTAATTTCATCTACTGGCCAATTTCGGCCGTTTTATGGTTCTGGCACTGGCTGCTTTCCCTCGTGATGGACCCATCCTGGGGCATTACGTGGATTCTGGCCATTGTGCTGTTGACCTGGACGCTTAAGGCGCTAATGGTCAAGCCGACCATCAGCCAGATTCGTTCCTCGCGCAAGATGCAGGAAATCCAGCCTAAGGTGCAGGAAATCCGTGCGAAGTACGGCAACGATCAGACCAAGGCCGCGCAGGAAATGCAGAAGGTCTACAAGGAATCCGGCGTTCGTCCGATGGCCGGCTGCCTGCCGGTATTCGTGCAGATTCCAATGTTCGTTGGTTTGTTCCACGTACTGCGCTCCTTCGACCGCACCGTCGCCGTAGCCGGTGGCATTGGCCACCCCAGTGGCGATCCAATGTCCGTTGAGGACAACGCAAATACTGCCAACTACATTTTTAAGCCGGAGCTGGTCCAGCAGTTCTTGGATGCCAAGATTTTCGATGTCCCGCTGGTGACCAACCTGCGCTTGAACTCGCCGATTGTGGAGGGCGTAACCACCAGCCAGGCCGCCGTTATCATCGTTCCGATGATCGCCGTGATTGCGGTTATGACGCACTTCAACGCCCGCATGAGCCTAAACCGCCAGGAACAGCGCCGCGCCGCCGGTAAGACCCAAGCGCCACAGGGCCAGAATGCGGAAATGATGCAACAGCAAATGGCCATGATGTCCAAGATGATGCTCTGGGTCATGCCAGCTATGCTGATCTTCTCCGGCTTCATCTGGCCAATCGGTTTGCTGTTCTACATGATGGCCAATACGGTCTGGACCTTCTTCCAAACCCGCATCGTCTATGCCAAGATGGACCGCGAGGAAGAAGAAGAGGAAGCCGCGAAGGCTGAGGCCAAGCGGACTTCCGCACCTAAGCCGGGTGCCCGCAAGAAGGACAACCGCACCAAGAAACAGCGCAAAAACAAATAAACACGGAGGAGAACCCCATCGTGTCCAAGATGGACCCGTCAGTAGTATTCGGCTCCCGCTTGCCCCTCGCGCAGGCTTACCATGATTCGCTCGCTACAGACGGGTCCACTCGTGGTTTTATAGGCCCCCGGGAGGTGCCGCGTTTGTGGGACAGGCACATTATTAACTGCGCCGTCGTCAAGCAGGCAATCCCCGAGGGCACTACGGTCATCGATGTAGGCTCGGGTGCCGGACTGCCTGGCATTCCACTGGCCATTGCGCGCCCAGACCTGCGGATAACCCTGATTGAGCCGCTGTTGAAGCGCTATAACTACCTCAACGAGGTGGTAGAAGAACTAGGGCTCGACAATGTGACGGTCCTGCGCGGCCGTGCTGAGGAAGGCCCGATTAAAAAGGCCGTGGCGGGGGCCGATGTGGTGACCTCGCGCGCCGTCGCGCCCTTGGGTAAGCTTGCGAAGTGGTCGCTGCCGCTAGTGCGCAAGGGGGGCGAGATGATCGCACTGAAGGGCTCTTCGGTACATGAGGAACTAGAACGCGATGCCGCTGACATCAAGAAGGCCGGCGGTGGAAAGGCCGAGGTCAGAACCATCGAGGGAACCACGATCATTCGTGTCCCGCGCGTGAACTAAAGTAGACGGCATGACTAATCCGCGCCTTATCACCATTGCTAACCAGAAAGGCGGCGTAGGCAAAACCACCTCCGCCGCCAACTTGGCCGCAGCGCTTGCCGCAGAGGGCAAGAAAGTGCTGGTGATCGATCTTGACCCGCAGGGAAATGCTTCCACGGCCATGGGTGCGGAACACAATTCCGGCACCGATTCCAGCTATGAGGTGCTCCTCGGGGACTGCAGTGCCGAGAAGGCTATGCAGCCTTCTTCGCACAACGAGAACCTTTTCTGCATCCCCGCCACCATTGATTTGGCTGGCGCGGAGATCGAAATGGTGTCCTTGGTACGCCGCGAATTTCGGCTTTATGACGCCCTGCACAACGGCTTCCTCGAGGAGCATGGCTTCGAATACGTTTTCATTGACTGCCCGCCATCGCTAGGTTTGCTTACCATCAATGCGATGACGTGCGCGGAAGAGGTCATCATCCCGATTCAATGCGAGTACTACGCCCTCGAAGGTGTGGGCCAGTTGCTGGGAAATATTTCCATGATCCGTGAACACCTCAACGAGGATCTGCATATCTCTGCCGTGCTGTTGACCATGTATGACGCCCGCACGCGCTTGGCAGAAGATGTGGCAGATAACGTTCGCGAGCAATTTGGTGCTGTGGTGTTGGGCAATGTTATCCCGCGCTCCGTGCGCGTTTCGGAGGCGCCGGGATACGGTACTACGGTTATTGATTACGCTCCTTCGTCCACCGGTGCCCGCGCCTATCTTGCGGCGGCGCGCGAGCTTAACCGGCGCGGCGATTATCGCCCGCACCCGACCACCGGGGCGATTGGCGTGAGCCCAGAGATTTACGCGGAATTGGAAGGATAGGAACTCATGGCAGAACAGAAGCAAGGTGGACTCGGCAAGGGTCTCGCCGCACTCATCCCATCCGGCCCTGATGCCCCTACCCGCAAGCCGCGGCTGGGAGATTCCGCGGCGGATATCATCTTGGGAAATGCCACCCCGCAGCCTGGCCGCAAGGGCGGCGACGGCAAGCGTGTAAAGGGCGCGCCCACCATTCAACAGGGTTCTGGCTCACAATCTTCGAAGAAGCGTCAGGCCACCCCGGCTCCCATCGGTGCGACCTACCGTGAGATTTCCATTGGGGATATCATCCCTAATCCGAAGCAGCCACGCACCGTCTTCGACGAGGATGAGCTGGGCGAGCTCGTCCATTCGATCCGCGAGTTTGGCCTCTTGCAGCCCATCGTTGTTCGCCCTTCCGAGGAGGGTGGCTTCGAGCTCATCATGGGTGAGCGCCGTTGGCGCGCTTCTTCCAAGGCGGGTCTGGCTACTATTCCAGCCATCGTGCGCGATACCAAGGATGACAACCTTCTGCGCGATGCCCTGCTGGAAAACATCCATCGCGTGCAGCTCAACCCTCTGGAAGAGGCCCACGCCTACCAGCAGCTATTGGAAGAATTTGGCGTTACCCAGAACGAGCTGGCGGACCGCATTGGCCGCTCGCGCCCACAGGTGACCAATATGCTGCGCCTGCTTAAGCTGCCGGTAGAGGTACAAAAACGTGTAGCCGCTGGTACCTTATCCGCCGGCCACGCGCGTGCGCTTCTATCTTTGGATGACACGGAGGCGATGGAATATATAGCCAACCGCATCATCGCGGAGGGCCTGTCTGTCCGCGCCACTGAGGAGGCAGTCACCCTTTATAAGCGCGATGGCAAGCCGGCCGAATCAAAAAAGAAGCAGTCGGCGCCACAGCCGCAGTTCTTCACCGATTCTGCCGAGCGCCTATCGGACCGCTTTGACACCAAAGTCACCGTGACCATGGGCAAACGCAAGGGCAAGATGGTCGTGGAATTTGGTGATCAAGAAGATTTTGAGCGCATCATGGCACTAATGCAGCCAGGTGGATAACTTTCGAAAGATGGAAAGTTTAAACAAATGCTAGTTTGCGGTCACTTAAAATATTCGATCTTTTAATCCCAAGGCAGGCTTTAGTAGCAGCACTGATTATTTAACTCCTAAAGTCAGGCTAATGGCTTTCTGAACTTTCGATTGACGTCTCCAGGTATTTAGATTTGATACGGACGTAGGATCCTAAAGGGGGGGGTTCTTGTGTCGTTCAATAGAATGTTGCTAACTTTGGGATGATGAATTATTTGCAATTATTGCATTGCTGCCGAATTTGCTTTATGTAGTTAAATACCTCTCTGTGAAGTTTTACAATTCACTTGCAAGGAAATCGGTACTCTTTGTCAAAGTGAAAAGTAGAAGAAGTAATTGGTACACCCCTGAATTGCACTTTTGATCTGCTCGGGTTGAAAGGCCGTCAGAGAGGGACGTTGGCGTTACTCTCCTATTCTGATTCAGAATCGTTCAATGACAGCTACAGCCTGTCAAGCAGAGCGTGTTCGACTCGGATCATTTGTCCGAAACTCCACGAATTGACCATAAAATAGTCACAGTGAAGATTGTGGGAATCGGATGCCTCAGTTCTACTGTTGTTTAGGTTACTTACCAAAAATAAACGGACTTTTAGATTGTTCCGTTTCAAAATCAGGGCTAAGAGGGATACCTTTTCTTTCTTGGAGAAGCAAGATAGCGGTAAAACCTACGAGGCTTGCAGTTACTAGATAGATTGTAACCGCAACTGTTGTGCCTGTTGCATCTACTAAAGATGCAGCGATCATAGGTGCAAATGCGCCGCCGAGAATTGATCCAATGGCATAAGATATCGATACCCCTGATGCACGAACGGATGCAGGGTAGAGCTCAGCATACATGGCGGACTGGGCACCATAAGTTAGTCCTAGGCCTACAGTTAGAAAGATAAGCGCGACATAAAGAAGGCCCAGTGAAGCTGAGTTTACCAGTGGGAAGAGTATTCCAGCTCCAATTGCCTGTACGACAAATCCAATGAGATAAGTCCTTCGTCGACCGATATAGTCCGACACCCAGCCGGCGAATAGCGTGAATATTAACCAAGTTACGGCAGACAAAGTAACTGCGTTGAGCACATCACCGCGCTCAAAGGAAATGGGTCCTTCTGGGTTGGTGGCATAATTTTGAATATAGCCTCCTGCTGTCATATAACCTACAGCTCCGTTGCCTGCAAATACCAGTGCGGCGACAAATACAAGAGGTAGATGCTTTTTGAAGAGAACTCCAATGGGATTCGGGCCCTCATGACTTTTGTTGCCCGCTATAACTTTGAAAACCGGCGATTCATCGACGCCGATTCTTACTACGTAGCCCACGATAACCAACACGAAGGAAAGTAAGAAGGGGACGCGCCAACCCCATTGAAAGAATGCATCTCCGGGCGCAATTCTATTCATAATGGATAAAATTCCCGAGGACATGAGAAGACCGATGGGAACTCCAATTTGGGGTCCGGCACCGTAAAGGCCACGCTTCTGGTTCGGAGCATGTTCAACCGCTAGCAATACCGCTGATCCCCACTCCCCTCCAGCGGATACGCCTTGAATAATGCGGAGAAAAATGAGCATAATGGGAGCCCATAGACCTACCGTTTCGTAAGTAGGTAAGAGGCCGATTAAAGTGGTTGCGCCCCCCATGGAGAAAAGTGTGACCATGAGGACGATTCGTCGACCGTAGCGATCTCCATAGTAGCCGGCTAAAAACGCACCGAGGGGCCGAAACAAAAACGATAGGCCCACAGAAGCGAAAGACACGATGCTGGCCAAACTTCCGGTTAAGGGAGAAAACATTACTTGGTTAAAAACGAGTCCGGCTACTGCCGCGTATAGAAAATAGTCGTACCATTCAATCGCCGTACCGATTGTGGTTGCAGCTACTACACGTCCCATTTCCTTGGGAGAGATCGCGGAGGGGCTCGAAGCATCCATCATGAAGATCCATTCAAATAGTAGAAATGAAGACTATCAGTAGATACTAATCGAATGATTCGCTTCGAGCCAAGATTTGTGGGCAAATCTCGTTGACTTAGGACTGCTCAGCTTGAAGGAGTTCAGAAAATTTATAGGTACCTGTCACAACTGTATCCTGATCCATGAGATACATACGCTTTACCGCGATGACGATGGCCTCAGCGATATCGTCGCGGCGGGACGGATTGGTGAGGATCTTTATGTCTTCTGGGTTGGTGAGGTAGCCCAGCACGATCTGGATGACCGGCATTTGGGTCAGGCGAAGCAGATCCCAGGTGCGGCCGTGGTTGCCGCAGTCCAGCAGCTCGGTGCGCGCGACAATCTCACGCTGGATAAAGCCGGATAGGGTCTCACCAATAAGCGAGGAATTGCCGGATTCGGAACCGAAATAGAAGGTGGCAACACCATTGGCCTTTTCATTGGGGTAGGAATCACAAGCCAAAGAGATGACAATGTCCGCATCGAAGGCGTTGGCCAACTCCGCGCGGGACTTCACGTCCGCATCGGAGGTCCGAGGACGGGAGATGATGGTCTCCATGCCGGCGGCAATCATGCGTCCCTCGATGCGTTGGGTGAGGTCCCACAGGATCTCTTGCTCAGAAATATCACCAAAGCGTCCCTTGACCTGTTGGCCGGCGTCGCCGCCGCTCAAGGCGGGATCGATCACAACGCGCTTGCCCGCCAGTTTAGGGCCGGCGTTGCGCACGCGCTCGCGCTCTTGGATATTGTGCGCGGATCCGCCGGTGATACGGCGGCCAAGCAGACTGAGGGCGCGGATGGTGGCGGGACCGCATACACCATCTTCTTGCAAACCACAGTTGTGTTGGTATTCCTTGAGCGCCGCGTAGGTATTGGTGCCAAAATGGCCGTCTACGCGCTGCTGGTAAAAGCCCAGCTCCTGCAGCTGTTGCTGGAGCTGCGAGATATCATCACCCACGAGCTCATTTGCGGGCTCGTAGGCAAGTACACGGCTGCCGAGCGTATACGAGGCCTGGCGCAGTTCGCGCAGGGTGAGATCATCGATCTCTCCCGTGGGCACGATGCCGCGCGATTGCTGGAAGGCCTTGAGGACCTCAGACAAATTGGCATCAAAGCTCTTGTCGCTCTCGGAGTACTTCTGCTTTTTCCACGCAGAAAGTTCCCCCTTGAAATCTGACAAGAGGCCGAGACGGGCCAAGGTGGCGCGAGCCTCAGCTACACGCACGCTTGTATCGCCGACTCGAAGAACGCGGTTCACGCCTTTTACCCCTTTCACAGCCCGTGTTTAGGGGCCGCATTTCAGAATTTCTACACGCTTAATCTAATAGGAATTAGATTAACAGTTAAAGTTGCTTTTTCACTTGCGCCACGATGTCATCTTTAGAACGCAGACCAACAAATTCGTCTACCTTCTCGCCGTGGTTGAAAATCAGCACGTTAGGGATGGACATGATCTGGAACATGGCACCTAGGTTGCGCTCTTCATCGACGTTGACTTTGGCGATGGTGACCTCGCCGTCTAGCTCCTCTGCTACCTCTTCCAAGATGGGGGATAGCTTCTTGCAGGGGCCGCACCATTCGGCCCAGAAGTCGACGACGACGGGCTTATCGGACTCGATGACGTCCTTGCGGAAGGTATCGGTGGTTACTTTCTTGACGTTGCTCATACTGATTTAACGGCTTTCTGCGAGGAAATGTTCCGCATCAATTGCCGCGCGGCAACCGGAGCCGGCCGCGGTAATTGCCTGCTGGTAGTGGTCATCCACCAAGTCACCGCAGGCAAAAACGCCAAGCTGGGAGGTCTTGGTGGTGGGTTGTTCAACTACAACATAGCCATTGTCATTTAGCTCGACCTGACCATTGAGGAAGGAAGAGCGCGGATCATGGCCAATTGCTACGAACATGGCAGTCACGTCCAAGGTAGAGGTCTCGCCGTTGGTGACGTCCTTGAGCTTGAGACCGCCAACTTTGCCGTCGGCTTCAATGACCTCTTCGACGACCTTATTAGTCTCCCATTTAATCTTCTCATTGGCCTGGGCGCGCTCCAGCATGATTTTAGAGGCGCGGAAGTTCTCGGAGCGGTTCACAATGGTGACGGAGTCCGCGAACTTGGTGAGGAAGGTTGCTTCCTCCATGGCGGAGTCGCCGCCGCCGATAACCGCAATATTGTGGTCCTTGAAGAAGAAGCCATCGCACGTAGCGCAGGTAGAAACGCCGCGGCCGGTAAGTTCTTCCTCACCTGGAACGCCAAGGTGGCGCGGGGTGGCACCGGTGGCGAGGATGACGGCGCGGGCCTCGAAGAACTCGTCACCCACGTGCAGCTTCTTAATATCGCCTTCTAGCTCTATCGAGTCAACGACTTCCATGCGCAAATCCGCACCGAAGCGGATGGCCTGGGCGCGCATTTCCTCCATCAGCTCAGGGCCCATGATGCCCTTTTGGAAGCCGGGGTAATTTTCTACCTCGGTAGTATTCATAAGCTCGCCGCCGTACTCGAAGCCCTCGAAGACAATCGGGTTGAGCTCGGCGCGTGCCGCGTACAGCGCGGCGGTATAACCGGCAGGGCCGGAACCTACGATGGCAACATCGTGGACGGTCATTGCTAACTCCCTTAAATCAGTGTGTGGTTTCGCGTAACGCCATGAGTCTACCCGCCACACTGACAAACGTCGGTATTAGCAAACTCACCCAATGGCCGCGCGTAGGACTTCCCTCGCTCGGGCGCAGCGGGATTTAATGGTGCCGGGCTTTACTCCTTGAGCAGTGGCAACTTCTCCGACGCGGAACCCGGCGACGTCGGTAAGCACCAGCGCTTCGCGTTGATCCTCGCGCAGCAACTGCATGGCTTCGCGCACCGCCAGCTGCTCCGCTAGGTTTTCGGAAGGATTATGCGCGAGCAGCGGGTTGCGATCGTCGTCGAAGTCCTCCGTATCTAATGAGGCATTTTCCCTATTCGAGCGATGGTTGAGGTAGTCATAGCCAGAATTTTTCACCAGCCGGTGTAGCCAGGTTGAAAGCGCGGATTCGCGGCGATAAGAGTGCAGGTTGCAGCTGGCGCGCAGGAAGGCTTCCTGGACCACATCTTGGGCATCGTGATCGTTTTTGGTGTAGCGGCGTGCCACGGTGGTCAGCCGCGTGCGGTGGCGTTCCACGATGGTGGAAAAGGCCTTATTATCACCTTCAATGAAAGCATCAACTAATTCTTCGTCACTGCGGTCATGACTCAGTGTCATATGTAGATTCCCCCCGGATCAACAACTGTTAACCACAGTGTGACCCGAGGGGAAGCAGAGCGCGAGCGCTGGACAGTACAGTCTATTGACCAGCCCGCACGCGAAGCGTGCGCCGCAGATTATCGCGACACTCGAGCAGTACGCGGCGCAGTGCTCCTGGCAGCTCACGGTGCAGCAGACGGGTGGTGGCGTCGTCGGCCATGGGCAGCTGTGGATAGAAGCCGCGGATGAGGCGGTTGGCAATCTCAATCGGGTGCGCGGCCCAGATCTCTTCCACGCGGGAGAAGAATTCCTCCGCAAAGGCCTCCTGCAGTGCAGCTGAGCGCGGGGCATTGAATCCGGCGACCAGCGCGTCTACCTCGGCATTGGAGTAGGCGCCCGGCGTGAGCGCCTTATCGAACGCGGCACGCTTGGTCTCTGGCGTGGGGAAAGCGTGGCTGGCGCCGAGGAATTCCGTAGCGCCGGTCAGCGTATTATCGCGCTGTTTTTCTTTCTCCAACTCGTCTAGTTCTACGGCATTTCGGGCGGCGAGTGCGCGCAGGATGGACCAGCGGATTTCGGGGTCCAAGCGAAGGCCGGCAATGTCACCGGCGAGCAGGGCCTTAAGGCGCGTGGTGCCTGATTCCTCCGGCGTTGCGGCGAGTGCGCGGATGGCGGCGCGTGCGAGTACAAGCTGGGCGTCCGAGGCTGGTTCGGCCTCGTCCAGATGGCCCCAGATCGCCTCGGCATAGTCGGTGCGGACCTGCTCGCGGTCGGCTTCCGAAACATAATGGGCAATCGCAAAATTGGCATTTGCGCAGGCAGTAGCCAGCAGCGTCGTGTTGGTCTCGTAGGCTTCGTGCTTGACGACGACCCCCACATAATCAATCGCCGACATTTCCCCATCGCGGGTGAGGTTCCATAGTGCGGTCCAGATGATAGCGCGGGTGAGATCATCTTCGATTTCGGTCAGGCGGTTCCCTGCCGTTTCTAGGGAGGTGTCGTCGAAGCGGATTTTGGCGTAGGTATGGTCGGCGTCGTTAAGCAGCAGCAATTCTGGGGCCGGAAGGCCGGCCGCCTCATCGATAATGGTGCGGGTGGTGTCATCGCCGGCGGGGAGATCGATGTCGATCTCGCGATACTTGTGTAAGTCGGCATCAAAAAGCGAGGCGGTCAGGCGGTGTGGCCGGCAGACGTCCTCGGCTTCTGCAAGGATGGCCAGCTCCGCAATCTTCTCGCCTTCGGTGTGCAGCTCCGGGATGAGCGTATCTGGACCCCACGTACGTAGCCAGGCCTGCGACCAAGCATCAAGATCGCGGTCTGTGTGCTTTTTTAGCGCCTTCAGGAGGTCATCAAAGGTGGCGGCGGCAAAGGCGTGCTCCTGGAAGTAGTCGCGCGCCCCAGCGTAGAAATTATCGCGACCGACATAGTGCACCAGTTGCTTGAGCACCGCCGCGCCCTTGGCATAGGTGATGCCGTCGAAATTTTGGCGCGCGGCATCTACGTCCGGGATCTCCGCCTTGATGGGGTGCGTGGTGGGCAGCTGATCCTGCAAGTAGGCCCAATTTTTACGGGCGCCGGCAAAATTGGCCCAGGCCTCGGTGTAGTCGGTGCCGTGGACGGAAGAATCCGCGCCCATAAATTCCGCGAAGGACTCTTTGAGCCATAGGTCATCCCACCACTGCGGAGTGACCAGGTCACCGAACCACATATGGGACATCTCGTGCAGGATGGTATTTGCACGGCCGGCGTGCTGCGCGCGGGTAGCGCGGGAGCGGAAGATGTAGTTCTCCGTAAACGTCACCAGGCCGGGATTTTCCATCGCGCCGAGGTTGTATTCGGGTACAAAGATGGAATCGTACTTGCCCCACGGATAGGGATAGCCAAAGTTCTGGTGGAAAAAGTCCATACCCTGGGCAGTAAGGTCCAAGATTTCCTCGTCGAGGTACTCAAGCATGGACGCGCGAGCAAAGGCGCGCAACTGTGCCGAGTGGCTGCCATCCGGGGCGGTCCACGTGCGTTCTTGATACTGGTAAGGGCCTGCCGCGAAGGAAGTCAGGTAGGTCGACAGCGGCGGTGTCGGCGCGAAGGTAACAGTGGCGAGATCGCCATCCTCACTGCGCTCGACTTCCGGTTGGTTAGAGAGGATCTGCCACTGCTTCGGTGCGGTCATGCGCACGTGGAAGACGGCCTTGAGATCCGGCTGCTCGAGGCAGGGGAAGATGCGGCGAGCATCGGAAGGCTCGAGGTGTGAGTACAGGTAGGTCGCGTCATCGGCCTGATCGTGCATGCGGTGCAGGCCCTGGCCGGTGCGCGAATAACGGGAGTGGCTGGTGACCTCGATGGTCAGCTCCTCCCCTACCGGCACGCCGTGTAGCCGGATGATGCTGCCATCAAAGTCCACCTCCTGCTGGGTGCCATTGACCTTTAACTCCGCGACCGATTCGCCCAGGTAATCCAGGAAGAGCTCGGGCTCATTGCTGGTCAGCTCGAGGCGGGTAGTCACGCGGTAGGTGGGGCTATCGAGTACCTCCGAAAGATCAAGGTGGAGGTGATAGGCGCGCAGGTCCACCGCTGCCGCGCGTTCTTGGAGCAATTCGTGCTGCGTCTTATTTTGTGGTGCGGTCATACTTAGGAACTATAGTTACCTCCGTCACGTAGGGTGCGGGGTTGGGGTCCTAAGTTCCGCTGCCTTCTAGGAGCAAAATACCCAGCGGGTATTGGGACCTCGCTGCGGACCTGTTGGACTAGTTTTGCCCGTCCCATACTCTTCAAGCGGCGCTAGATGTCAGTGACCATCAGCAAGCGTTACACCACACTAGAGGACGCAACCTCGCGCGGAGGTGGGCGATCTCATCTCAGCACGCAAGATTTGCGAAAGAACCTAGTTGCCGTCTCAGGTGCACAGTAAGGTGGGCCTCACGACTAGATCTAAAGACGTGCAAGAAATTAATCGTCCGGAAAAATCAATAACCTCGGCGATTTACTCCTACTTTCGTAGTGCAGGGATCGTTCCGAGGCTTTCAAGATAGAGATTAGCATTTCCATAATGAGTAATCCAAGATTGGCCCCCGTACCGCTATCCCAATGGTTTTCATCCGCGCGGATGAGCCGGTACGCCGATCACCCCACACCAGAGGCGCTATACCTTTGGAATACTCACCTCACGAAGACCTATCTCGCTGACATTGAGCATGTTGAAGTACTTCTTCGAAACTGCATTCACAGTGCCCTAACCAGAAGGTACGGTGACCGATGGTTTGATGACGATCGAATACCTTTCAACGTTGCGGCAAAGAAGAATATCCGCAAAGCGAAAAGACGAGCTGGAGGAGGAGGGGCGTTACCGGGAAAAATCATTGCTGAACTCAGCTTCGACTTCTGGCGTTACCTTTTAAGTAACCACTATCAAGCAAGCATCTGGCCTCAGGTAAAGAGGGCGTTGAAGAAACCCCCTGACAGCAGACAGCAGTTCGAAGAGCTTGTAGTCATTGTTTATGAAATGAGAAATAGGTGCTCTCACCACGAATCAATCGTTCAACAGCGCGATAGAGCCCGTGAAGTCGCACATCTCGACTCCGTTGATAACGCTATCCAAGAAATAGCGGGTTTCATTGATCCTCATGCCGCAACATGGATCAAGAACAATTCCAGAGTCTCCGCTTTACGAGCACAGCGCCCTTAGGCATATATCGCAGTACAAAGTGGGAAACTGAAACCGTCATCACAGTTGGTGTGCATTCTAACTATTTTCCGTTGAATCATGCCGCCGCCTCGTTCGCTAACATCCAAGGATTACTTTTCACTAGGCAAGGAACGACGTTTCAAGAAAGTCCTCAAGACTCCAATAGTCAGGATCGAACCAAGCAACGCCTTCGTTCACTTCGATTGCGACTAAGTGGTCAGGCAATAAGATGAGGAAATTATTTGTCTCGGTGCGGATTCCTTGGCGTTGTAGCTCTTGTGCGACTCGTTCAGTGCTCTCCTGTGCGGTCTCGGCGGGGTGACGATTAAGGTCAACGCCATAGAAAGTATCCGTGATTGGTACCTCCATGTACTTCATTTCAACGGTGACGCACTTACCGTCCTCCACGCAGCACCATATTTTCCATGAAAATTACTTTTTATGTCTTCATGTTCACGCTGAAATGCCTTCCCAGGGTTAAGGAGTGGCTGTACCGCAATACCGGAAGACGTAGGAAAAGCCCGCGGCCAGAAGGTGGCTGCGGGCTTGGAGAAGCTTAATGCTTCTAGTGCGTCTGGGGCACGGGTCTACTGCTTGATAGCGGAGACCTCGAGCTCAATCTTGATCTCCTCGGAGACCAGCACGCCGCCGGTCTTCAGTGGAGCGTTGAAGTCAATGCCGAAGTCCTTGCGGTTGATCTTGGTGGTTGCCTCGAAGCCCAGGCGGGTATTACCAAAGGGGTCCTCAGCGGTAGCAACATCTTCCACATCGAGGTCGACGGACTTGGTGGTGCCCTTGATGGTGAGGTCACCGGTGACGGTGCCGTTGCCATTCTCATCAACGTTGAGGTTGGTGGCCTTGAAGGTGATCTTCGGGTACTGCTCTACCGCGAAGAAGTCCTCGTTCTTTACGTGGGCATCGCGGTCATCGTTGCCAGTGGAGATGGATGCGGTGCGGATGGTGGCCTGAGCGTTGGACTCAGCGATGTTCTCGGCCACGGTAATGGTGCCCTCAAAATCGGCGAAGTTGCCGCGGACCTTGGTGACCATTGCGTGCTTGGCGACGAATCCGATAACGGTGTGGGCTGGATCGAGTGCGTAGGTACCTGGTGCGAGGGACATAGTGAATACTCCTAAAATTGTTGCTTGCGTTACACCCCACAGTGTACGCACTACTCCTAAATGGTCAATACTTGAAGTAAAAAAGTTTAGAAGGCGCAGCTCATGAAGTTTTGTGTTGAAGAAAAATAAAAACTAAGGCCGAACTGAAGGCGATTTTCTTCAGTTCGGCCGTCATTTCATGGACTGCAATGTGGGTTCATGTATCCGAAGTTTTCCTAGGGCTGTCCAACGAGCCCAATGTCTGCGATGGTTGCCTTATTGGACTTGGGGAGCTCGGTGATCATGAGCAGCAGCCCGTCGAATTGCTCGGGGGTTTTCTCCAGCTCGATGTCTTCCTTGCCGTTTTTGAACTTGCCTCTTGCCAGTTGGTACAGAGAGCCGGCCTGTGGGTTTTCTGGGTTGAAGCGGTCACGATTAACGCCATAGACGGCATATTTCGCCCCAGCCGAATTGGATTGCACCACCGGCAAGACTGCGAAGTGCGTTGGCGAATCCACAGTGACGAGGACGCCGGTGTCCTCCTCTTCGGTGGACCAGGTGGTGGCCGTTTTGCCGTCGATAAGCGCAGCATCGTCCTTGTTATCAGGAACGGTAACCGCAGAGGAAGGCTGGAGACGCACCGGCGGGGCATCCGGAATTTCGGTGCTGCCGTGGATGGTTTCGCTGACCGGATTAGACGCCTTTACATCGCTGAGCAAGGACATGATCCAGGTGGTCAATGCAGCCATCGCTACGACGAAGATGGTGGCGAAGATACCGATAACGATGACGCCGGAACCGGAATAACCGCGGCCGCCGAAGCCAGGCTCTTGGGCCGGGTCATCCTCTTGGGCCGGTTCTTCTTCTGCCTTTACCGGCAAGGCCTCGGGTGCTTCCTCCGGTTCCTCCGGTGCGAAGTCGTGCAGGCGCTGGGCGATGCCGGCCAAGGTCAGCGCTTTTGCCTCCTGCAGCTGTTCCATCTTTTCCTCGCGGCTGTCCTCATCAGCACTATCGAGGGCAAAGTGCGCGTCCTCGACGCGCTGGGCGGCCTCGTTGGCCGAGAGGTTGGCATCTTCAGAAATATCGCGCAGCTTCTTCGGCGAAGGCTCCGTGGACTCCACGAGCAGCTCCAGGGCGGAGCTGAGGGCCTCGCGGTCGGTGGCGGCGGAGGTGCCATCCAGTACGGCGGGGAAGGCCACCTTGACTACACCGTCGGTAGAAACGCGGAAGCGGTCGCGGTGTTCCACTCCGAGGATGAGGCCGGCATCGTGGGCAGCGGCGGCGTCAGCAAATAGCGGCGCAGTAGCACGAGCCACAGAATGGGGGTCGAGGTTATCGGCCTCAGCCACCTGCTTGAGGGAGGTGCCCTCGAACCAATCCGCCACCACCAGGCAGCCCGTGCGGTAGGACAGGACTTGGATATTATCCGCCACGGTATCGAGCTCCAGCTCGGCAAGGCGGCGGGTATTGCGCGAAATCTCGGCGGAGCGGCGGGCGGCAACTCCCGGAGTCGATGGCGCAATCGGTGCCAGGCTATTGGTATCGACGAACGTCAATGCGACTAGGCGGCCGGTGGACTGCTCGCGTGCTTGCCAGAACTGTGCACCGGTGACCGCACCGTGATCTTGGAGCAAGCGGAAGCGACCATCCGATACCGGGGCGCCCGGCACGAGGCGTGGGCCGCGGACGATACCGGCGGACATTGGTGGCGGTACCAGGGTGGCATTGAAGGCATCCTGGGTGAATACCGGCCGGATTTCCGGCACGTCGGGCTCCTCCAGCTCGATAGCCTTGGAGGAATCGACCTTGATGAAGCGGGACATGCCCGGGATGCGCTGCAAGGCGCGGGCCAGGTTCTGGACCTCCGGCAAGGAGGACTTAGAGAGCACCAGGCCGGTGGCGATGAGGAAGATGACTCCAAGCACCGCGACCTTGATCAGCGAGACGATGGAGGGCAAATTCTCTGGAAGGAGGTAATTCACGCCCCAGTACAGCACCCAGGAGACAACCAAGCCTACGAGACCGGCACCAGAAGCCCACAGCACGGTCTGCGTGACGGCTTTGCCGCCGAGGCTGCCGAGCTTGCGCTTGAGCAAGAAGCCACCGATGACCGCACCGGAGACGAAGCCAAAGCCATTGGCCGTACCGAGCAAAATCACCACGCGGTCCGGGTTGGACGTCATCAACGGGGCCAAAAGCGTAAGGACGATCTTGGTCAGCGTGATGCCGGCGATGATGAAGGTCGGCGTCCAGGCTTCCTCGCGGGCATAGAACACGCGCAGGTGCAGCAGCACTAAGGCATACGGGATGAG
>NZ_JAKRDR010000030.1:0-6670 GCF_022345765.1 Corynebacterium nasorum
CGTCAATTGCTAGACTGTTTCTTCGTGATTGTAACCAATGATTTCGAAGTCAGGGTAGGAGCGCGCACGCTTCTCGAAGCCCCAGGGCAGCACTTGCGTGTGCAACCCGGTGACCGCATCGGGCTTATCGGCCGCAACGGCGCGGGCAAGACGACGACTATGCGCATTTTGGCAGGGGAGACCGAGCCCTATGGCGGCTCAGTTACTCGTTCGGGCCCCATTGGTTATTTGCCCCAGGATTCCCGCGAAGGAAATATTGAACAGACCGCGCGAGAGCGCGTTCTCTCCGCCCGCGGTTTGGATGATCTCAAGCGCCGCATGGCCAAGCAACAAGAGCTTATGGAATCGGCCACTGACGATAAGTTCCGGGATAAGGCCATCCGGAAATACTCCCGCTTGGAGGAGCAATTCGAGTCGCTTGGCGGCTATGAAGCCGACTCCGAGTGCGCGCAAATATGCGATAATTTGGGTCTGCCGCAGCGCGTCCTAGACCAGCAACTCAAAACTCTCTCGGGTGGTCAGCGCCGCCGCGTGGAGCTAGCGCAAATTCTCTTTGCCGCTACCGAGGGGTCCGGAAAATCCCAGACCACCCTGCTCCTCGATGAGCCGACGAACCACTTGGACGCGGATTCTATTACGTGGCTCCGCCAATTCCTGTCCAAACATGAGGGCGGGCTCATTATGATTTCTCACGACGTCGAGCTGCTTGAGGCCGTGTGTAATAAGGTGTGGTTCCTCGATGCGGTTCGCGGCGAGGCCGATGTATACAACATGGGGTATAAGAAATACCTCGATGCTCGTGCTACCGATGAAGCGCGCCGTCGCCGAGAGCGGGCCAATGCGGAAAAGAAGGCATCCGCCCTGCAAAAGCAGGCTGCTAAGTTGGGTGCTAAGGCAACGAAGGCCGCTGCGGCCAAGCAAATGCTCCACCGCGCTGAGCGCATGATGAGCCAGCTCGATGAGGTGCGGGTGGCCGATAAGGTGGCCAATATTAAGTTCCCCGAGCCGGCACCGTGCGGTAAGACACCCATGAATGCCAAGGGGCTGACCAAGATGTACGGCTCCCTAGAGGTCTTCGCCGGGGTGGATTTGGCCATCGATAAAGGGTCAAGAGTAGTGGTGCTGGGCTATAACGGCGCGGGTAAGACCACGCTGTTGAAATTGCTGGCCGGAGTGGAGCGCACCGACGGTGAAGGTGGCATCGTCAGCGGCCACGGCTTGCGGATCGGCTATTTTGCGCAGGAACACGACACCATCGATCCGGATAAGTCTGTATGGCAAAACACCATTGACGCCTGCCCAGACGCGGATCAGCAGGAACTGCGTAGTCTGCTTGGTGCCTTCATGTTCTCCGGCGAGAAGTTGGAACAACCCGCGGGCACTCTATCCGGCGGTGAGAAGACGCGCCTAGCCTTGGCCGCGCTGGTCTCTAGCCGCGCGAATGTGCTGCTGCTGGATGAGCCGACGAATAACCTGGATCCAATCTCGCGCGAGCAGGTACTCGATGCGCTAAAAACCTATACGGGGGCCGTGGTGCTGGTTACGCACGATCCGGGCGCGGTCAAGGCTTTGGACCCGGAACGCGTAATCATCATGCCCGATGGTGACGAAGATTTGTGGTCCGATGACTACATGGAAATCGTGGAGCTAGCTTAGGAAAACATGAAGACGCTACTGGAGAGGATGCCTGCCTGGCGGGAAAAGTTTTGGCTAATCCCTGCAGTGGCGGTGGCCGTTGCCGCCGTCAGCGCAGAGTTGCTCATCGCGGTCGGTAGCCGTTTTCGCGTGGCAGCCACCCCCTTTTATGATGGCAGCGCCGATAGTGCCCAAGGGATTCTAAGCGCGGTAGCTACCTCGTCGCTGTCCCTTGCTGGCACCCTTTTCTTCATCACGCTGACCGCACTTTCTGGTGTTGTCACAGTAATGGGGCCGCGCCTGCTGCATGAGTTTCTAAAAGATCGCTCTATACAATCGACCCTGGCGATCTATCTTGCAACCTTCATTTTTGCCCTTCTTTCTTTACGTGCGGTGCAAACGGGCGGTAATGGGAAAGAAGAATATGTTCCTTCCTTGAACGTAGCAGTAACGGTGCTGTTGGCCATCGCCTGCGTAATCTTCCTCATTTATTTCATCGTCCATATTGCCCAATCGATCAGTATGTCTCACGTAGTTCACGTGGTGGCCGAAGACGTAGAGGACCACATGCGCCGGCTCATCCGGCGGGGCGAAGAGGAAAAAGCGGCCAAGGCTCCTGGGCCAGAATTTTACGTGGATGCGGAAAAGCGGCGCAGCAGTGGAACTGGCTACCTCAAGTTCGTCGACTATGACGCCATTGCGCAGGCAGCGGCACGGGAGAATTGCGCGGTGCACCTCGGCGTGGCGCCGGGTGACTTGGTACTGGAAGGCGAGGTTGTCGCGCACGGTGTGCCGCGCCTGCCGGAAAATGTTGAGCGCCATATCGTGCTCACCCAGTACAGGGAGCATGCCTCAGCTCACGACCCTCGTTTTACCGCCCGGCACCTGGCGGAGATTGCTGCCCGCGCATTGAGTACTGGTGTCAATGATCCGTACACGGTCATCGATATCATTGACCGCTTTACCCAGATCCTCACCGTCATCGGGGATAAGCGGCTTCCGCAGGGCATTGTGCACGTTAACGGCGAGTTTCGCCTCGATTACCAAACGTTCAGCTATGAGGAAATTGTGGAGGCGATGTTCGCGCAGATTCGGCGGGACGCCGCCGATAACGCGGAGATTTACCTCAGTTTGCTGGATAACCTGGCCAAGGTAGTGGCCCTTTTGCGCACTGCTGAGCGCCGGAGCGTGCTTGCCGACGCCGCCCGGGCCATCTACTCTGATGCCCGCCGCCAAGTTGGCGGCGAGGTGGAATTAAAACAGCTGGAATCTTCCTACCAGCATTTCCAGGACAACCTCGCCGAAAGGGCGGAGTCGGAGAAACCCGGCGAAGAGCACGCCGCGGACTAGGCAGCGGCGCAGTTGCCGCTCTCCTTAGTTGCGGAATCCATGCACTGGAGCGGGGATGAAGCCGCCGCGGTTAATGAACTGCGCGTTGCCTACTTCATTGACCGGGATCACCGGTGCGTAGCCCAGCAGGCCGCCGAAGCTCACCTCGTCGCCCACCTGGGCGCCAGGAACCGGGATCACGCGTACCGCCGTGGTCTTATGATTCATCACGCCGATGGCGGCCTCGTCAGCAATCATGCCCGAAATCGTCGCGGCCGAGGTATCGCCCGGCAGCGCAATCATGTCAAAGCCCACCGAGCAAATGGCGGTCATGGCCTCCAGCTTGTCCATGGAGATAGAGCCAGACTTAACCGCATCGATCATCCCCTTATCCTCGGAGACCGGGATGAAGGAGCCAGACAAACCGCCGACGCGGGAGCAGGCCATCATGCCGCCCTTCTTTACGGCGTCGTTAAGCAGAGCCAAAGCAGCAGTTGTGCCGTGCGTGCCTACTTGGTCCAATCCCATATGCTCAAGGATGTGGGCCACCGAATCTCCCAATTCGGCAGTAGGGGCAAGCGAAAGGTCGATGATGCCGAAGGGTACGCCAAGGCGCTCGGAGGCCATGGTGCCCACTAGTTGCCCGGCGCGGGTGATCTTGAAAGCGGCCTTCTTGACTTCTTCCGCTACCTGGTCCAGGCTGGCCCCTTCGAGCGATCCCAAGGCGCGGTCGACAACACCTGGGCCAGAAACGCCGACGGAGACTACGCAATCGGGTTCTTCGATGCCGTGGAACGCGCCGGCCATAAATGGGTTGTCACCCACAGAGTTAGCAAAGACCACCAGCTTGGCGCAGGCAATGGCGGAATTGTCCTGGGTCAGCTCGGCAGCTTCCTTGATAACCTCGCCCATCTTCCTTGCCGCATCCATGTTGATACCGGCGCGGGAACTGGCGATATTGACGGAGGAACACACGACGTCAGTCGTAGCCAGCGCTTCTGGAATGGAACTTATGAGCTTTTGTTCCGCGGTGGTAGCGCCCTTTTCGACCAGAGCGGAATAGCCGCCCACGAAGTTGACTCCTACCTCTTTGGCTGCCTTGTCCAGTGCCTTTGCGGCGTCGACGGGGTTTCCTTCTACACCGGCTACCACCAAGGATATTGGGGTCACGGAGATACGCTTATTTACGATGGGGATACCCAGCTCGCCTTCGATGCCTTCGCATACCTCCACTAGGCGCCCGGCCTGCTGCGTGACGCGGTCATAGATGGCCTGGCAGGTAGCGTCCATAGTGGATCGGGTGCATCCAAGGAGGGAGATGCCCATGGTTACGGTGCGGATATCGAGACGATAGTTCTCAATCATCTCGATGGTGTCCAAGATATTAGTGGTATTAAAACGCGTGCTCATTTAAATCTCATTCATGGCGGTGAAGAGGTCTTCGGACTGAATGCGGATGGACTGGTGCTTTTCTTCCGCCACGGGGCGCATATGCTCCTTGATGGTCTGGATGGAGACCTTATCCGCATCAAATTCGACGCGGAGGATCATGGTGAAGTAACCGCCCATGAGTGTTTGGGACACGTCAATGACGTTGATATCGAGTTGGGCAAGGGTAGTGGTCACCGCGGCGATAATGCCGGTGCTATCGGCTCCGGTGACGGTCATAATGGCATACATGCAAGCAATTCTATCTGCTCGCTGCAGCCACCGCCGCCATTTTGCCACCGGTACTGGCCGGGGTCGCTGCGGGCAAGAGGCGTCGTTGTTACGGTGGGGAGGTATGACTGATAAAAAGAAGATTCTGTACATCGGTGGACATGGCAAGGTCGGCCTGTTGGCCGCCCCAAAGCTGGTGGAGGCCGGACACGAGGTCCACTCCCTTATCCGCAACCCTGAGCAGAAGTCTGAGATTGAAAAGCTCGGCGCGACCCCGGTATTGGCCGATATTACCGAGCAGACCGTTGCGCAGTGGGCGGAGCTTTTCGCCGCTTATGACGCCGTAGTGTGGGGCGCTGGCAACGGCGGCCGCGGTGGGGCAGACCTTACGTGGGCCGTTGACCGCGATGGTGCCCTCGCCACCCTCGACGCTATGGAGACGCTGCAGCAGGAGGGAAAGAACCTGCCTGCCTACCTCATGATTTCCTATGTCGGTTCCCAGGAAGCCACCACGGATCCCGCCGACGAGAAGTGGTATGCCTACGTTGAGTCCAAGAAGGAAGTGGACAATCGCCTTGCTCAGGCAGAGTTTCCGCACCTTATCCTCAAGCCAGCAATGCTGACCGAGGAACCAGCACAGGGGCTGGAGCAGATCGAGGATAAGGCGCTACAGGAGTCCATGACTTCTTCGCGCGAGCTGGTCGCCGATGTCATTGTCGAGGCCCTCGGCCGCGAAACCCTGCCGGAATCCCCGCTCGCCTTTGTAGATGGCGACAATCCGGTGAGCTCCATCAAGTAAGGCGTTAGACTGGCTGGCACTATGATTGCCACGCCTCCAGCTATTTTAATTGATTGTGACCCCGGCATAGATGATTGCCTCGCCCTGATGTATTTGGCGGGCCTTCATCAGGCCGGGGAAATTGAGCTGGTGGGCGTTACCACTACAGCCGGCAACGTCGAGGCCTATCAGACTGCGGCCAATGCCCGCTGGATCCTGGATTTGTGCTCGCTTGCCGATGTCCCCGTAGCCCCCGGTTTGACCCGCCCTTTGAAGGTGGATCTCACCACAACCCCTGAGACCCATGGTTCGACGGGATTGGGCTATGCCACTGCACCTACTACCACGCTGCACCACAGCGATTGGCAGCGTCTATGGAAAGAAGCACTAGCCGCTCATCACGATCTGCAGTTGATTGTTACCGGGCCGGTCACCAATCTTGCAGCATTTGAAAAAGCCCATAGTGAAGCCGTCGCGCAGTTTGGCGCCATTACCATCATGGGCGGCGCGGTTAACTACCGGGGAAATACCACCCCGACCGCGGAATGGAACTTTTGGGTTGATCCGCACGCCGCCGCCCAGCACTTTCATTCATCTGCCCCGCGCGTTCCCACCACACTATGTTCGCTTGAGCTAACAGAGCAGTTTCTCATTACCCCACAGCGCCTAGAAGCGGTCATGGAATTATTGCACGGACACCCTATGGCACAAATCCTGCCGGATGTGTTGCGCTACTATTTTGAATTCCACCAAGCGCAGGGGGAAGGCTATCAGGCCCAAATCCACGACCTTTTGACGTGCATGATCGCCTTAGAGCAGATCGACTTCGAGGTTGTAGAAACTACCGTTGATGTCGAAGCGGAATCGTCGCTACTGCGGGGGACGAGCGTTGCGGACTTGCGAAACCACTGGGGCCGAGCCCACAACGCACGACTGGTTACGAGCGCAGATATGGAAGCCGCGCATCAAGAATGTCTGCGGGGGTTTACACTATTGGCTTCACGCTAGTGGCTTTTAAAGAGCAGAACCTCTACTATTATCCGCGGCGCACGTGCCGTGCGGGATCGCTTTCCGAGGTGACATAGGAAAGCAGCACCATCCGCGGTCGGCGTTTTTCTATGCCGTGCTGTCAAGGGGTGAATGCGCCACTTCGACCGGGAGGTAGTTGTGACGCGTTGGACTCCGAAGGATGTTAAGGATGCTGCTGTTGAGCGCGTGGTGGCAGGCGAGGCAGTTAGCCTGGTCGCGCGTGATGTGGGTGTAGCCTGG
>NZ_JAKRDR010000031.1:0-5557 GCF_022345765.1 Corynebacterium nasorum
GGGTCGGTGGGAAGGAGGGGGGATAGGAAGGCGTCGATAAGCGCGAGCTCTTTGCGGGTAGGAATGGCCGAGAGATCATGGGCCTCAGCGGGCATGGGGATGTCCGGGGCGCCGCAGCGGAGGAACAAAAAACGCATGCGCACCATGCTACGCGCGCTTTTTTGGCCGGGAAAGTGTAAAGTTGGAGAGTATTTTGGCTTCAATAATGAGGAAGTGACTAAACAATGGCAGCGATCGTCATTGTCGGCGCCCAATGGGGCGACGAAGGCAAGGGCAAAGCGACCGACATCCTCGGCGGCAAGGTTGACTACGTGGTCAAGCCGAACGGCGGTAATAACGCCGGCCACACCGTCGTGGTAGGCGGCGATAAATATGAGCTGAAGCTCCTGCCGGCCGGCATCTTGTCTGAGAACGCTACCCCAGTGCTGGGCAATGGCGTGGTAATTAACCTCGAGGCGCTCTTTGATGAAATTGATGGCCTCGAAGCCCGCGGTGCGAATGCCTCGCGCCTGAAGATTTCCGCCAATGCGCACCTAGTAGCCCCTTACCATCAGACGCTCGACCGCGTGCAGGAGCGTTTCCTGGGCAAGCGCGCGATTGGTACCACCGGCCGCGGCATTGGTCCGACCTATGCCGATAAGGTCGCGCGCATTGGCATTCGCGTCCAGGACATCTTTGATGAGTCCATCCTGCGCCAGAAGGTCGAGTCTGCGCTGGACATTAAAAACCAGATGCTGGTGAAGATGTACAACCGCAAGGCCATCGAGGCAGACCAGATTGTGGACTACTTCTTGAGCTACCGCGATCGCCTACGCCCGATGGTTATCGATGCTGAGCTCGAGCTCAACAAAGCCCTCGAGTCCGGTAAGCACGTACTCATGGAGGGCGGCCAGGCCACCATGCTGGATGTGGACCATGGCACTTACCCGTTCGTGACCTCGTCTAACCCGACCGCCGGTGGTGCTTCCGTGGGCTCGGGCATTGGCCCAACCCGCATTAAGACCTCCCTGGGCATCATCAAGGCATACACCACCCGCGTGGGCGCTGGCCCGTTCCCGACTGAGCTCTTTGATAAGTGGGGCGAGTACCTGCAGACCACCGGCGGCGAGATCGGCGTCAACACCGGCCGCAAGCGCCGTTGTGGCTGGTACGACTCCGTCATTGCGCGCTACGCCACCCGCGTGAACGGCTTTACCGATTACTTCCTGACCAAGTTGGACGTTCTCACTGGCATCGGTGAGATTCCTATCTGCGTGGCCTATGACGTCGACGGCAAGCGCTACGATGAGCTGCCGCTTACCCAGTCCGAGTTCCACCACGCCGAGCCCATCTTCGAGACCATGCCCGCCTGGGACGAGGACATCACGGAATGCTCCACCTTTGAGGAGCTGCCGCAGAAGGCCCAAGACTACGTCCTGCGCCTAGAGGAGCTGTCCGGCTGCCGCGTTTCCTACATCGGCGTCGGCCCCGGCCGCGACCAGACCATTGTGCGCCACGATGTGATGGAAGATCAGTAAGGCAATTTCCCTCTCAACCGACGAATGAGCCCCGCCGCGCAGTGCTTCCACTGCGGCGCGGGGCTCTTGGCATTTCTACGTAAGCTCAGTGCGTAGCTACAGGAGGGGAGGAGTGACACCTCTACTAACGCGCTCGATAAGACTTCTTTCCCAAGCGACAGTAGTAGATAACACCATCAATTTACTTTAAAAAGTTTATTGAAAATACCAAAGAAATCACGATACCTTCAGTCCTCCTAAGCATCGGCATATTCGACACAGTGACCAATTAAGGTGAAGGTATCACTTCTAAGACCGCCGCCATTGTAGGGGTGGTAACTGATCTACCTTCGCTTGCAGTGAACGATTGGAGCGCGACGGGACCCTCTTTGTTGAGGGGTTAGGGCAGGAATGAAGGTGTCACAACGGTTGTTGTCCAAGCCGCATCGATTAAGCTGGGTGCTTCCTTCTGCCAAGCCTATCCAGTGGATTCTCGGACATCGAGCGATGCCACTGTATTTCGGACGCAATCGGCGGGGGTCTTGCTGCTGTTCCTGGGCTACGTTCAGCTTTATAGATTGACCGTGAATATCTCGGGCTTCCCCACGGGTAGAGCAGGTTCCTGCACTGATTAGTGGCATCGTCTGCCAGTGTATTACCCAGATTTTGCCATTCACGAACCGGCTGGGTATCTGCAGCAGGTCGCCGGCCTGCTAGGCTAACCAGTTTGATGTGATGCTGAAGCGCTCCTTTATGAATCGCGTGGGATTCCACTGTTTGGGTTCTGCCCCAGTAGTACACATTTGTTCATAAAGTGCGGATTCCTACAACCATCAGGCAGACAACCCAGGTCTTCCTATTGCCTGGGCAATTCCCCGTTCCCCTAGCGTTAGCAAGCCCCACCCCAGGGGGCGAAGCACAGGTGCTGAGATATATTGGTGCATTTTAGCTGCCCTCACGGCCATAACGCGCGGAATTAAGTCTTTCTCTGTTGTACATACCTAAACGCTAAGTTAAAATTAAGCAGGCTTTAAGTACAGAGAATTTTCAGCTTTCGCGGGCCCTATTTCCGCGCACTATACACAGGGAGTTACTTTAATGATTATCAAGCTTTTGAGTGGCCTACTCGCCACGATTATGGGCTTCTTTGGTTTGGGTGCCCCGGCGCAGGAGGCTGCACCGGTACCTGAGCAGGAGCAGGTTGCTGTTGCTGAACAGGGCAACACCGACGACGTGCAGGCTCTTATCGACGCCGCGCATGCCGAAGCCGGCTATGACTTCATCAGCGTCCGCTATGAGGGCGACACCGCCAATATTGCCCTGAATCCGGAGACCTACAACCCAGACAAAGACGACGTTACTTTCGAGGCAGTCTCCCAGCTCCTGCGGGAGAAGGGTTACCAGGTCACTGCCGTTCTTTAAGGCTTAGTTCATTCCAGGATCCGCACTGCGGCCTCGGTAAAGCATCCGTTTGCCGACGCCCGTGCGGATTTTTCTTTGCCCAATTCTCCCTCACTCTTGTGCGAGACCCCAAGTGTGATTGTGGCGACCCTAGGAAGAGTTTTTGCTCACACATCTCTTCTTGAAGGTGAATGGCAATAAGGTTAAGGCTTACTACACGTCTGGTATATCGAACGTGTGCACGCCCATTTCGAATGCTCTCCAGCCACTCCTGTAACACCAACTTTCTACGGATAATTCTGGAGTAATGCGAAGAAAGTCCGTGCGAATCTCTCTCTTGAATTTGCACGAAGTTAGATAAAACGCAGCGTATGGAAGTGTTTACATGGGTCTAATTAAGTCCAATATTAGTATTGGTTAAGCTAGTGGCTTAACTCTTTAGCCTTAGAAAGTGCTTAGCGAGCGTCGAACATATGTATTTAATACTAGGTTGTCCGTAAAAATAAAAGCATCTACCTGTGGGTATGAGATTAGAAATCCTGCATAACGTGCAGGTTTCCAATATTTTCTGGCTGGCGCCTTAAATTTTCCCGTGATATTATCCTGAGAGCACAATAAGAGTTAATCCAGATTCGGGTTCAAAACCCTGATTAACCGCAGTGTGTTCAAGTCCCAATTTCAGGTTCTGCTCAGCGAAGACACTCGCTGTACAGGAAAACGAATGTAAGTATTTGTACCGCTCGAAGAGGAAAGAATGAGTAAATTAAGAAACATAACCCGAGAGGGGTGGATGGTCTTTACCGCAGTGCTCGCTGCAATTGCGGTAGTTGCGGCCATGGTCACCGTTCCGGGGGCGAAAGCGGAGGATTCTAACAATAGAATTCCGATGCCGACTGCCAACGATAACTTTGCGGATCCCTATTATAAGGGTGGAGTGGGCTCAGAGCCCGAATGGGGAAATGTGGTATGGGCAGGCAAGCCGGTTACTAAAGCGGAAGCCGAAAAGGCCTACCGTGAGGGGAAGAAAGTTAACCCTTCCGCCCAAGGCAACGCCAACAACGACGTAGGTTGGGCACTGTGTATTGATCCTGGCGTCAATGCACCAATGAACAACCGATACTCTTACACACTTGACAATGCTGCCAAGCTTGATGTCGAAGACCGTTATCGTGATGCCGCAATCTCTTTGGCCATCAAATTGAAGCAAGCTTATGAAGCTAACGACAAAGAGGCCTCCAATAATTACTGGGTCTACTTGGCGGTATTGGTAGGCCATATGTCGGCTGCGCAGGAAGCTGCCCACGCGGTATTGGGTCACGATTTAGGTGACTTAGTCGGGCCGACTTACCAGAACTTCCACGGCTCCGCTGATGAATTTACTAAGCTCACAGGTTTCGAAATTGTGAATGCTGAAGGCAAGAATGGCCCAGAGCTACGGGAGGTTCCCGACGCTGCTGCTAAAATTGAAAAGCAGCCAGAGGAGTATTACATCACGATTGTCGGCCCTAATGGCAATCCCAATGGTCTGCCAAGAGGCCAGCGTGTTATGCCAATCGATCAGCCAGGACTGCCGGACAATGGTGGAGGCTCTGAGGAGCCGACCACTTCTCCTGAGAATCCGGGTGGCGAGACCTCTCCAAGCGAGACGACCGAGAATCCTGAGCCGTCTGGTTCTGAAACAACCACTCCGAAGGACACTACCTCCGAGACGACCCCGGATAAGACGACTGATGTAGTACCCAATCCAGAACCGACTCCTACTACTAGCGAGCAACAGAAGGATCTTGAGCCCAAGATTGAAACGGAAGCTTCGATCAAAGATGGCAACCGTGTAGAAAAGGGCGCCACGGTTATTGACACTGTGACGTATAAGGACCTTGTTCCGGGCAAGAAGTACACCCTGAAGGCGAAGCTGATTTCCAAGGCAGATGGCGAAACCGTACTGGGTGAAGGCTCCGAGGAACTGGTTCCGGAAGAGTCCGCCGGCAAGAAGGACGTCGAGATCACTGTCAACGACAAGGCAGATCCTGCTGTTGACGCTGCGGTTGCCTTCGAGAAGCTGGTATCTACCGAGGTAGATAAGGACGGCAACGAGACCACTGGCTCCACCGATGAAAACGTGATTGCTACTCACGAAGACATCAACGATGAGAAGCAGACCGTTAACACCAAGTGGGCCCCGTCCATTAAGACCAACGCTGATTTTGACAACGCTAAGCAAGTAAAGGCTGGCGTCACCGTCAAGGACACCGTTACCTACACCGACCTGGTGCCAGGTAAGGAATACACCCTGAAGGCTGAGCTGCGTAACAAGGCAGAGAATGCTGAGGGTGAGCACGATGTCGTCGGCAAGGGCGAAGTAACCTTCACCCCGAAGAAGTCTGCCGGCGAGCAGGTTGTTGACATCAAGGTCAACGACCATGTTGAGGGTGTCATCAAGGCTGCTGTCGCATTCGAGGACCTGTACTCCAAGCAGGTCGACGAGAACGGTAAGGAAACTCCGAACTCTGACGAAGAGAAGAAGATTACCGAACACCGCGACATCGATGATGAGGATCAGACTGTAACTTCTAAGCAGACTCCGAAGATCAGCACGAATGCTGATTTTGAGGATGGTTCTCATGAGGTTGTTGCTGGTGCCAAGATTGTTGATGAGGTTT
>NZ_JAKRDR010000032.1:0-5369 GCF_022345765.1 Corynebacterium nasorum
CGTGCTACAGAGGTGCCGGGGTAACACTAACCGGCACCTTCTTGCTGCCGCGGCGGCATTCGCCGCCTTGCCACTGAGAAATAACCTTTGATGCGCTGTGCCCAGGTAGTGGCCGGCGCCCTATCGGGCGCCTTGTTCTGGGGTCTCCTTTCGCGTCGCCGCGTCCTACGCCGGCGTCCTCCCGCTGGGAGATCCGGCTCCGGCCGCTCTGCCGCTACCGAAGACACCCAGAACGGCTTATTTAGGCTCTGGGCATGTAGACCTGGATCATTCGCAGAGGCCTTGTTTCATCGTCGACAACAAGTTGCCCCGGTTTTGCTGAAGTCGGGCTAGGATCGCCCTCGCCTGGGCGTATACCAAGGACCAGCTCAGCATCTTCCGGGCGAGTCACCCGGCCAATCGCTTTCACACCACATAGATCCCGGATGCCTGTTGGGACGACATCAGCGGTCATACGCTGAGTCGTTAGTATGACCAGCACCCCGGCGCTTCGGCCTCTTTGGACGAGGTCGCGTATGAGAGATTCCCGCATCTGCGCAGATTCTTTGTCAGGTTTTCTTCTAGATTCTGGACTAAGCCACCGCTGCGCCTCATCCAGGATTAGAACTAAGAGTTTTGGGCGACTTTTTTCGTCCTCTGTCCAGTAGTCAAGACCGTTGTTAAGGCGTTTTTCCATGCATCTCTGGATCTCGAGTGCCTTGGTGCAGAAGGATTCTGGTCTGTCTCGTTTACCGTCGAAGACGGTGATATCTGCGTAGGAGTGTAGAGCATGTTTAATAGCCTTAAGGGCAAGGGTTTTACCGCTGCCGGGTTTTCCGGCCATGAGCATTCCCGATTTTTCGCGAATTGAGATCTCAGCTGGGGCTCCAGTAGTCGTGTCCACACCGATAACCAGGTCGCCAGAGTTCGGAGAGAACTTCGGCCTTCCTTGTATGGAAGCGGGGATTTCGGCGGGGGTCTTTACTATTGCCAGTCCTTCACTCACGGTCAGTCGAATTGGGGCGTGCAGAAAGCGCGATAGCTCAGCCTCGAGCCCTGGCCGTAGCCATTTGGCGGTTTCGCCTGGAGCGATGCGTATAGACCCGTCCCGTCTGACCTGATTGATGGTCAGGTCGAAGGCCTCTCCTAGCGCCTTGCGTGATGTCTGAACACGCCTAGCCGCTTTATTGCCTCCGTACCAGGCTCTTCTCCACAACCACGGCACCGCTATACACAGAGTGATGGCCACCACGATGAATGAAATGGCCCAGGGAAGAAAGTCGATGACTCTCTCTTGGAGACCCTCCACGGCTTCGTTCAGAGGCGCTAGGAGTTCTTCACTGCTAGAGGATCTCATGGGTATCCTCCAGCTTCTCTACTCCTGTGGCCTGCAGGAAGATGGCTCCGTCTACCGCGCCAGCCATAAGGCCGGTGAAACGAACTTTGTCTCCGACAGAGACACTTGGACGTTCTGGTGCCCAGACAGTGATCGACTGTCGGCGAATCTCGCGCTCTAAGGCCTCGTCCGCGCCTTCCTCCTCGCTCATGACGAGCGAAACCTGCATTTTCCAAGCGCTGCATCCTGGGAAATAGGAATTTGTTTTAGGCATGTCGCCCTTAGTCTCGGGCTCCGTTGGTACTGTACGTACGCGCACGCCTTCGAGGGTCTGGTAGACAGGCACCAGATATGATGGGATACTGAGATTGAGCATTATTCGCTCGTCTCCTTTCTATATATACAGGGGAATTGAGTCCTCTCGGGTCAGCCGGCAAGCACGCCCGAGGGGACTTTTGCGCTGTGCGCACCCTTGAGACTACGCATACTCCGCCCCCACCCGCAAGGGGGTGGGGATTGACGGGGGTAAAGGGAATGTGGCATTCTGGAATGTTTGACGTACGTCATGACGTACGGCACGGCGTACCATAATTATTGACGCATACGGCATTTATGCAGGTGACCCCCAGGTATTCCTTTGCAGTTGAAAACTGTTTTCTCTGAAAGAAAAGGGAAAATCCGTTGCTAAAAATTTCATCCGTAGCAGCGATGCCGACGCGACGCGGGGGGAGTAGACCTACGGAGGAAGCCTCCTGCGGTACCTGAAGATGCACACCCCTACAGCCTTAACTGCGCAATAGATGTCCGATAACGGGTATTATGTCCGCCTCCCCTATTCCCCCAGCATGGAGCCACACACCACGCCCTACATCCCCACACACCCCGCCGCACCACCTGGTGCACCACCACAGCGCACCACATACAACAGCGTGGTGCGCCTAGTGCACCGCACTACACCGCTACCATTGCACACATGGACGACCACCTCGACCAACTACTCACCATCGCCGAAGCAGCCAAACTCACCGGCGTCGCCAAATCCACCATCACCCGCGCCAGAACCCGCGGAGAATTCCCCCGAGCCCAGCAAAAACAAGACACCTGGTACATCCCCATCGGCGACCTCATCAACAGCGGACGACTCGACACCATCACACACAAAACCCCCGAAGAACCCACCAGTGCAACCAGTACACAAGACCACCAAAATCTAGTGCACGCACTAGAACTAGAAAAACAACGCGCACACTACGCCGAACAACAACTGCACCAGGCCCAACAACTCATCCAAGCCAAACAAGACACCATCGACGCCCTCAAAACCACCATCAACGCACTAGAAACCACCCCACACAAACAACTCACCACCACCCAAGAAAAAACCCACCCCAAGCCCGAAACCGAGCCCAAGAACCCACCAATAGAAAGGCGCAGCCCCCTACAACGCCTCAGCCAATGGATCAAAAAATAAACTCTGCATTAACGCGGATAACCTATAATTTCCCCCCCCGAATCCCCTGCATAAAACTATGTCCCCCAAAATAATTTGGGGGACATAGTAGATGGTGTTCATCTCACTCATCTTAGAAGCATCACTGAGGCAACAGTACTAAATCCAGAAGAGCAGAGAATGAAGGAAGCCAATACAACAAGTGGTTAGCGGTCGTCGACTGGAGTCTTCTTCTCGAATAGAGGGCCGGAGAAAATAAAGGCAAGAATCACAAGTACAGTTCCAGTTCCCACTAGAAGTAAAGGAATGACGCCGTTACCGGATTGTTGCCCAGCGCCTGCGTCACTGGCAGACATTCCCGCACTAAACAAGAAACCTCCAGCAGAGAGCATAATTAGGCCTGAGATTCCTGCTAGCAGTACCGGCCATAGTGCGCGATTCAAAGAATACGCTCCTTCTCGCTATGGATTACATAGAGCAACAACAGTTTTATTATACCCAACATCTGGACGCCAGCTTTCTAGATTCCAGGGATCCTTGAATCCAGCGTTCGAGATATGGCAGGAGAGCTGATCATGCATATTTTGCCCATGAAGATGTGCTGGTGTCTTTCGCTTGTACTCATCCCACATTTCATTGTGCAGCTTATCGGTGGTAGCAGCATTATTCGGATAATTTCGGCCTCCCTTGTGATGCACGTGTACACGCTCTCCTTGAGGCGTGTTCTCGACGTCTACACTAGTGAAGTAGTCCTCCATAGCTTGAGCCTGAGCCGGAACAATCAATGCACCCGTAATAGCAGCTGCCGCCAACTTATTCTTCAGCTTCATTGAATTCCTTCCTAAGTGAACGCGAAGCTTACGCTTAGGACACTATGAAATGAGAATGAAGCTGCACAACAAACTGGCTATGAATGCTTGGTAAAGTTTTCCCTGTTCGTTAACAATGCGGAAAGACTTTGTTAACCGTGCTTCTTTAAAGATAAGAAAGTATTTCATGATGAAGCACGGCGTGGCATATGAAAAACCCTAGCTCTGATGAGCTAGGGTTTTTCTTGCTGTAACAATTCAATAGTCAGTCTACTTGCACATGGATTGTGTGTCTAGTTAGACGCGCGGAGAGATTCACAAATCCGCGTGGGATGGTTTCCCGAATCAATAGAAGTTCCTCGCTTTTTACCGAGCAGAGAGTACAGGGTTAGAGCCTGGCTTCTTTTCGCGCGTGCGTATCCGCCAGGTGCTCCCCAAGACCGTGAGGCTTGGGTGAAACGGCCCGCCGAACCTGGGACTACGGTCGTTGAGCAATATAGCTGAGCTTAACCAAGAGATACGCACACATGCCGCCGGGGCTACAGAAGTAATGACTGTAGCCACGTATAAGCGACCGACGTCCTGACCGACGGAAGAGTCGAAGAGTCTATTTTCCTTGTATACGTGCCTTTTTATCGCTGTTTTCAGCGACAAGAGGCACGGCGCTCCCTCTGAGCCCTCCCTCAGGAAGGGGTTCGGGACGTGACCTAAATAGTTACGGTGGGTTCGTTGAATTTGCTTGAGTGGTCGGTAACGTCGTGAGCGCCGTCAGTGTCTACGTGCATGATTGTGTTGATGCGTCGAGCGAGGGCTTGTCGTCGAGATACTGGGGCCCACGCGTAGAAGGACCAGGGTACTTCGTTAGAGATGAGCACTACTTGGTTGTAGGCGGCGACGCGGTCAGCGTAGCGGGCGGGGAGTGTCGTAGGCCAGATATCCAGGACATTGAGGAGAGTGCTAAGCCGCATTTCGCCGTCGAATTCATCGAGAATTAGCACCTCTTCTCCGGAGTATGCATCAAAAGGGTTCTGGTAGTCGGTCACTCGATAATAGCTTTTACCTCCCATCTCCACAGCGAGGCTGGTTTTCCCTGTTCCGGGTGGCCCGTAGAGCCAGATGACTTCTAGCTGGCGAGGCTTAGTGTGGCGGGATCGATCTCGCGCAGCGACGAGTTTTTCTACCATTGCGGTCATGCGATTGGATTCGGGGACTTGAAGGAAGACTTCGTCGGCAGAAAGCCCTTTTTCAAGGATTGCTTCGCGGACTACTTCGACATCCTTGCGACGCCCCGTTTCGTCACTGTGTCGGATCGTGCCGTGTTCTAGCCTTGGCTCTTCAGAGACGCGGGTTTCTTTTTTGGTGACATAGTTAATGGCCTGCTGTATTGGACCACTGCGAGGCTCCAAATGAGCGGTTGGAAGTCTTCTTTTGAGGGTGGAGAATCGGATTGGAGATTGTCCGCCGTCGATAATTAGCTGCCAGTGGCGGTATCCGTCTTCTTCGCCTTCTTCGAGCTGGCCTAGGTAGTTGTATGAGGTTAGTGCTTCTTCTATCTCCTTTCGGCTCATTTTTTCTGCTGATATCGTGGCCATCCATGACCGGGACTGCGTAGTCTTGCTACAACGTTTGCTACGCATTGCTTCACCTGAATACCCTTTCTGAGCTGGTCTGATACGTGCTACAGAGGTGCCGGGGTAACACTAACCGGCACCTTCTTGCTGCCGCGGCGGCATTCGCCGCCTTGCCACTGAGAAATAACCTTTGATGCGCTGTGCCCAGGTAGTGGCCGGCGCCC
>NZ_JAKRDR010000033.1:0-3362 GCF_022345765.1 Corynebacterium nasorum
TGGCCGCCCGCGCTTTTTGTGTGTGGTGGTTTGTGTGTTCGTTATTAAGGGCGCATGGTGGATGCCTTGGCATGCTGAGCCGATGAAGGACGTGAAAGGCTGCGTTAAGCCTCGGGGAGTTGTCAATTAAGCGTTGATCCGAGGATGTCCGAATGGGGAAACCTGGCCCTGGTTATGTGGGGTTACCCTTCAGTGAATTCATAGCTGTTGTGGGGGTTTACGCGGGGAAGTGAAACATCTCAGTACCCGTAGGAGAAGAAAATAATAATGATTCTGCTAGTAGTGGCGAACGAACGTGGATGAGGCTAAACCGTGTGCATGTGATACCTGGTAGGGGTTGTGTGTGCGGTGTTGTGGGCCCTGATGTGCGGTGACTACCATCATCGTGCTTGCGCATTGTTGTTAGGTGAAGTGGTTTGGAATGGCCTGCCGGAGTAGGTGAGAGTCCTGTAGCTGAAGATGATGATGTGTGGGTTGTTGGGTTGCCCGAGTAGCAGCGGGCTCGTGGAATCTGCTGTGAATCTGCCGGGACCACCCGGTAAGCCTAAATACTCAGTGTGACCGATAGTGTATGAGTACCGTGAGGGAATGGTGAAAAGTACCCCGGGAGGGGAGTGAAATAGTTCCTGAAACCATGTGCTTACAATCCGTCAGAGCACCTTTTTGTGTGTGATGGCGTGCCTTTTGAAGAATGAGCCTGCGAGTCAGCGGCATGTCGCGAGGTTAACCCGTGTGGGGTAGCCGTAGGGAAACCGAATCCTAATGGGGTGTCAAGTGGCATGTCCTGGACCCGAAGCGGGGTGATCTACCCATGGCCAGTGTGAAGCAGCTGTAAGAGGTTGTGGAGGCGCGAACCCACGTAGGTTGAAAACTGCGGGGATGAGCTGTGGGTAGGGGTGAAAGGCCAATCAAACTCCGTGATAGCTGGTTCTCCCCGAAATGCATTTAGGTGCAGCGTCGTATTATAGCTTGGTGGAGGTAGAGCGACTGGTTGGTTGAGCGGGACTACAATCTTAGCAATGTCAGCCAAACTCCGAATGCCACTAATTGTGTTGTACGGCAGTGAGACTGTGGGGGATAAGCTTCATAGTCGAGAGGGAAACAGCCCAGATCGCCGGTTAAGGCCCCTAAGGGTGTACTAAGTGGAAAAGGATGTGGGATCGCGAAGACAGCCAGGAGGTTGGCTTAGAAGCAGCCATCCTTGAAAGAGTGCGTAATAGCTCACTGGTCGAGTGGTTCTGCGCCGACAATGTAGTGGGGCTCAAGTACACCGCCGAAGCCGCGGCAACAATTTTTTGTTGGGTAGGGGAGCGTCGTGCATGGGTTGAAGCGTTACCGCAAGGAGGCGTGGACTGTGTGCGAGTGAGAATGCAGGCATGAGTAACGAATTGATAGGTGAGAATCCTATCCGCCGGATGACTAAGGGTTCCTGGGTCAAGTTCGTCTTCCCAGGGTGAGTCGGGACCTAAGGCGAGGCCGACAGGCGTAGTCGATGGATAACCAGTTGATATTCTGGTACCCGTACATGCGCGCCCATGATAAAGCACTGATACTAACCACCGCGGATGCATTGCTGGTCTTCTTTGAAGTCTGGTGGTGTTGATGTCGTGGGGCCTGATGTGTGGTTCAAGTGATGGGGTGACGCAGTGAGGTAGCCACGCCACTTATTGGATTGGTGGTGTAAGCGTGCAGACCGTGTGGTAGGTAAATCCGCCGCACTTTTGGTTGAGGCGTGATGCGTAGACCCATTGGGGTTGATGGTGGTGATCCTGTACTGTCGAGAAAAGCCTCTAGCGATGTGTGTGTATGGCCCGTACCCTAAACCGACACAGGTGGTCAGGTTGAAAATACTAAGGCGTTCGGGTGAACTGTGGTTAAGGAATTCGGCAAAATGCCCCCGTAACTTCGGGAGAAGGGGGGCCCTACGACGTGAAGGTCCGTGCGGCTGGAAGCGTTGTGGGGTCGCAGAGAATAGAGGGAAGCGACTGTTTATCAAAAACACAGGTCCATGCGAAGACGTTAAGTTGATGTATATGGACTGACGCCTGCCCGGTGCTGGAAGGTTAAGAGGACCGGTTAGTCAACTTTGTTGGCGAAGCTGAGAATTTAAGCCCCAGTAAACGGCGGTGGTAACTATAACCATCCTAAGGTAGCGAAATTCCTTGTCGGGTAAGTTCCGACCTGCACGAATGGCGTAACGACTTCTCTGCTGTCTCAACCACAGGCCCGGTGAAATTGCACTACGAGTAAAGATGCTCGTTACGCGCGGCAGGACGAAAAGACCCCGGGACCTTCACTATAGCTTGGTATTGGTGTTTGGTTCGGTTTGTGTAGGATAGGTGGGAGACTTGGAAGCTATCACGCTAGTGGTGGTGGAGTCGTTGTTGAAATACCACTCTGATCGGATTGAGCATCTAACCTTGGCCCATGATCTGGGTTGGGGACAGTGCCTGGTGGGTAGTTTAACTGGGGCGGTTGCCTCCCAAAATGTAACGGAGGCGCCCAAAGGTTCCCTCAGCCTGGTTGGCAATCAGGTGGTGAGTGTAAGTGCACAAGGGAGCTTGACTGTGAGACAGACATGTCGAGCAGGGACGAAAGTCGGGACTAGTGATCCGGCACCTACTTGTGGATGTGGTGTCGCTCAACGGATAAAAGGTACCCCGGGGATAACAGGCTGATCTTCCCCAAGAGTCCATATCGACGGGATGGTTTGGCACCTCGATGTCGGCTCGTCGCATCCTGGGGCTGGAGTAGGTCCCAAGGGTTGGGCTGTTCGCCCATTAAAGCGGCACGCGAGCTGGGTTCAGAACGTCGTGAGACAGTTCGGTCTCTATCCGCCGCGCGCGTTGAAACTTGAAGAAAGCTGTCCCTAGTACGAGAGGACCGGGACGGACGTACCTCTAGTGTGCCAGTTATCCCGCCAGGGGTATCGCTGGTTGGCTACGTGCGGAAGGGATAACCGCTGAAAGCATCTAAGCGGGAAGCCTGTTTTAAGATGAGGTTTCGTTAAGGTCCCCTAAAGACGATAGGGTAGATAGGCCAGACCTGGACGCACTGTAAGGTGTGAAGGCTACTGGTACTAATTGACCACAACAAACACCAACACACACTATGTGTGCTGGCAAAAAGCAACAAAAACAAGAAACAGTCACTGTCGTGACCGCGTCCACTATGCAGTATCTGACACAACACCCAAACACCCATGAAGAGGGAAACAATGTTCTGAAGGTTTGTCGGTGGTCAATAGCTGCAGGGAAACGCCCGGTCCCATTCCGAACCCGGAAGCTAAGCCTGCACACGCTGATGGTACTGCAACCGGGAGGTTGTGGGAGAGTAAGTCACCGCCGACACCAAACAACAAA
>NZ_JAKRDR010000034.1:0-3376 GCF_022345765.1 Corynebacterium nasorum
TCGCGTGGGTGCAAAATGAGCTCAACGAAACACCCCGACAAATCCTCGGCGGCGCAACCCCACGTGAAATACTTAACGAACTATTCAAGCGTGGCGCATCCACCGCTTGATTCCGCCCCCTGGCTTGAACATATGGCGATGAAAACTAGACTTCAAGTAGTTGAACTTTTGGTATGGAGATGCCTATGCGTAAGACCTTAATCAGCCTCACCGGCCCCGCCTTCGTTGCTGCAGTGGCTTACGTCGACCCCGGCAACGTAGCCGCCAACATCAGCGCCGGCTCCCACTACGGCTACCTCCTGGTGTGGGTACTCGTCGTGGCCAACCTCATGGCTATGTTCATCCAGTACCACTCCGCCAAACTGGGCCTAGTCACCCACCGCTCCCTGCCGGAAATCATGGGCGAGCGTCTCTCCCGCCGCGCGCGCCTAGGCATGTGGGCCCAGGCCGAGCTCATCGCCGCGGCCACCGACCTCGCCGAAGTCATCGGCGGCGCCATTGCCCTGCAACTCCTCTTCAACCTCCCCCTGTTCGCGGGCGCGCTCATCATCGGCGCGGTCTCCATCATTCTCCTCATCTTCCAGAAGAAGAACCAGTGGTTCGAGGGGCTTGTCATCGGCCTGCTCCTGGTCATCTGCATCGGCTTCCTTGCCGGCCTCGCCATCGCCCCGCCCGACCCCGCCGACGTGGCCGGCGGCCTCATCCCCCGCCTAGAGGGCAAGGACAGCATCCTGCTGGCCGCCTCCATGTTGGGCGCCACCGTCATGCCGCACGCCATTTACCTACACTCCTCCCTGACCAAGCAGCGCTACCCCGACCTGGAAATCCCCCACGTGCTGGCCGGCACCCGCGCGGACATCGCCGTGGCGCTGTCCATCGCCGGGCTCGTCAACGTGGGCCTGCTGGTCCTGGCGGGCTCGGCCCTCTACGGCGTGGACGGCACAGAGACCATCTCCGGGGCCCACACGGCGATTGCCAGCCACCTCGGCCCGCTGGCCGGCGTTCTCTTCGCCATCGGCCTGCTGGCCAGCGGCCTCGCCTCGACGTCAGTGGGCGCCTACGCCGGCTCCGAAATCATGGACGGCCTGCTTCACATCAAGGTCCCCCTACTAGTCCGCCGCCTGGTCACGCTCATCCCGGCGCTGGTCATCATCGGCTGCGGGGTCGACCCCACTATGGCACTGGTGGTCAGCCAGGCACTTCTTTCCCTGGGCATCCCCTTCGCCATCATCCCGCTTTTCCGCTATGCCGGCTCCCGGGACGTCATGGGTGAGTTCGCCGCGAAACCCTGGTCTATGGCCGTGGGCTGGACGCTTGCCGCGCTGGTCATCGCACTCAATCTCGCCCTCGTGCTCCTGCCGCTGCTCTAGGCCGCCTACAATCAGCAGCCATGATTGAAGTAGCAGCCGTCGTCATCCGCAACCCACAAGGCCACGTGCTTACCGTGCGCAAGAAGTCCTCCACCAAGTACCAACTGCCCGGCGGCAAGCCCGAGGCGGGCGAGGCGCTTGTCGACGCCGCCCTGCGCGAAGTTGCCGAAGAAGTAGGCCTCACCCTCGACGCCGAGAGCCTCAACAAACTCGGCACCTTCGACGCTCCCGCCGCCAACGAACCGGGCGAGGTCGTCGTCGGCACCATCTTCACCTACACCCGCACCGTCACCGCCGACGAACCCCATGCCGCCGCCGAAATCGGCGACACCGCCTGGGTCAACCCAGCAGCCCCCGACCGCGAGCTTGCACACCTGCTGCGCGACCGCGTCTTCCCCACGCTGGCCTAGCGCCAACTGTCAACACTTCGGCGTCATTGACCTCGAAACCATCAAGAGCTACCCTTTTGAACATGTTCACTGAACACGTTCACTCATCGCGCTCGGCCGCCAAAGCTGGCACCGTCAGCAAGGTCCTAGCCACCGCCTACGAACTCTTCCTCACTCAGGGCTACGCCACCACCAGCATCCGGACTATCGCATCCGAAGCTGGCGTTAGCGTGGGAACCGTCATGGGAGTCGGCGACAAACAAACGCTGCTCATCCGCACCATTGGCCAACACATTTCAGAACTCCACGATGACATCCGGGGACAATCCGATAGCCTTCTCGATGTCCTGAGACCTTTCCTCCAGATGTTTACCGGCCACGAAGAGCTCTCCCGCGCCTTTGGCGCAGCACTCATCCAACAAGGCAATCAAGGCGAAGCGCTCACCGCACTCAAAACGCTCCTGACCGATGAAATCACCCTGCGACTCGGCACCAGGCTCAGCAGCGCCGATGCGGCCGAGTACGCCGACCTGCTGTACAACGTCTACCTCGGCTTACTCATCGGCTGGGCCGCCGGAATCTACGACACCGAGCACCTCACATCCCAAGCCGCCTCATCGATCGAACGCCTCAACACCGCATTCGGAGTAACCCAATGATCCTAGAATCTTCCCCAGCCTGGCCCTCCCTTCTACTAGCAGCCATTCTGCTTGGCGACGCCGCCCTCTCCCTCAAACCAGTCCCCTTCATCGAAGCCTGCCTCAGCGGCGTCAAACTCCCCAAGGACTGGTGGTGGGCGCTCATTGTCATCAAGTGCCTCGCCGCCGTAGGACTCATTGCCGGCCTCTGGTTCCCCGGCGTAGGAATCACAGCCATGATTGGAGTCATCGCCTATTTCTGCGCGGCCGCAGCAGCCCATGTCCGCGCCCACTTCCTCGGTAGCGCATTCTGGATCAACTGCTTAGGCATGCTCGCATTCTCCATCGGAGTACTGATCCTGACGCTCGCACTGAATTAAGACACCAGTCAACCTTTCACGGCTTCCTGAAGGCAGATACATCATTGCACCTCTTGAATGATGACTTGATGCTTTCTACCCTAAAGGTATGCGCACGACGATAAACCTCCCGCCGAAACTCCTTGAAGAAACGAAGGTCCAAGCCAAAGCCAACAATGTCACTTTGAGCTCATACGTCGAAGAGGCGGTCCGCGCTGCCCTCAAGAAGGAAGCCCGCATCAGTACCGAAGACACCCCCGTTAACCTGCCCTCCTTCGATTGCGGCGGACCGGCTCTAGTTGATCTCAGCAACAAAGAAGCTGTGTGGGCGGTACTCGATGATCATTCCTGATGTCAACATTCTCGTTTATGCCTTCCACTCCGCTGCACCGCAACATAAACCCGCTCAACAATGGCTAAGTAGTGCTCTAAATCGGCATGAAACAATTGGACTCCTGGATGTTGTGGCAACGGGCGTGCTGTCAAGGGGTGAATGCGCCACTTCGACCGGGAGGTAGTTGTGACGCGTTGGACTCCGAAGGATGTTAAGGATGCTGCTGTTGAGCGCGTGGTGGCAGGCGAGGCAGTTAGCCTGGTCGCGCGTGATGTGGGTGTAGCCT
>NZ_JAKRDR010000035.1:0-2728 GCF_022345765.1 Corynebacterium nasorum
CCCGCTCCCGCTGCGGGCACCTAGGGGTGTCCTCGCTCCCGCTCCCGGCGTGCGGGCGCGCGCTCCGTCCTCGCGTCCAGCCCCGGGGGCGCGCCTACAGCGCCCGGCGTCTAGCCACCCGGCGGCTTGCCGGGCCGCGTCTACCGACCGCCGGAGGGCTACCCCGCCTAGAGATTTCGAGGAGTCTTTGCAGGTCAGCCGCCATTGCTACACCGTCATTGACAACCAGAAAACCCGTGGCATTGTGCCCCGTCATACGACGGGCACGAACCGTTTGCTTACGCTGCTTCCACCGCACGATTTCCACTCCAGCCGGCGAGACCCACGTTTTTGCACGCCTGTCCCTCATACGGTGCACGAGCACTGGACGAAAAATTTTCTTCCCGTCTTTCCAGATGTACGTCCGTTGACCGTATTTTCGCAGCGTACGACCCGCAAGAAGCATCTCATCGGACGTGAGATGAGCCGTGCCGTGCACTTTTCGCAGTCCCCGGTAACCCCAGAACCTTCCGACGGACTTGCCACTGCGTTTCCACAGCTCGGGAACGTTGTGCTGGTATTCTTTCGCGGCAAATTCGCCGTGCTTGCCGAAATACACGGCCATTCTCTTAGGGTCGCGGGCCCTCTCACCTTCCGAGTAATCAATACCCGTACCTGCGGCTTCGTGCAGTCTGCGCTGCACGGGATCCTCGACTCCGACTATGTCCGCCCAGGTCAGAGACAACCATTGCCGGAAAGGCAGACCGTCGCCGACGGCTTTTTTCCGGCGCGGCTTCGCAGACCGCTCACCACGCTCCCATTCGTACAGGCGGCGCATGTACTCGAGTTCCCTGTCCTCACCTGCACGGCCCGGCGGGATCATCATCAGAATATGGAAATGCGGCGCACCGCGAGACTGAAACTCCAGCTTCCAAATGCAAATGACTTTCACGCCAAAGTCACGCTCTAGCCTGCGGAAAAAGGCTTGCAGATGCTTTTTTACGGTCTCGCCATCAGGGGCTACTGCCTGCCAGTCACCTGGATACGTAAGCGTGACCATGCCCATCCTGCCGGGCTGCGCCAGCATCGGAGCCGAGTCGAGCTCCGCAATGGACGAAACCATACGTGACCTGGACTTTCGCGACCACTCGCGGATATAACGCTCTCCCGGCTCCACGTCAGACGGCATAATTATCGGAGCGTCGGCCTGCCTATTAGCAGTCCGCTCTCGACGATTCAGATCCGGAGCCGTCAGGCGAATAAGGCCCGGATAAATCTCGATTTGAGGAACCGGGCCTTCGCGCCCGTTCCAGGCGTTGCCGCCAATGGCGGCAGCCGCCTGGCGGCACTCATCTTCCGATCTAAAGCGATTTTTTACAGGCCGCTGACCAGGGCTTTCGCTTACACGCCTAGTTTTGGGACATGTAACAAGCCCAGCGGGCGTAGCCCGCTTGCTGTGGTCGCCGTTTTCCCCCTGGCCGTCCTCCGACGAGGATTCCTGGAGTGCCGTATAGCGTGTATCGCCTTTGGCTGCTACGCTAGTCATCAAAGAGCCCTCCTAACGCTCTTAGTTCGACCCCGCGCATTACGAGTCGCTAGCTCGCGCGGGGTTTCTCCGTTTTTCAAAGTCTTTTCCTTAGCTTATCTTCCGCGCCGTTTGTATCCACCAGGCGCGCTTATATCCGCGATTTTCCGCGCATTCGCGCGGGGCAAGGACGGGGAGAGAGGGGCGGGGATTCCCATCAGCCGATCATCTCGCGACTCTCATTTTGCCTGGTCACGGCACCATCGGCAGGGGCTAAAGCCCCCGCACCCCCTCAATCGCGGCGCGCATACGCGCCGCGATTGAGGGGGTGATACCCCTGGACCCGCCAGGGTTCTAGTCATCGTCACCGTGGCGCGGAGCAAAGGAAGAAGCAGCCGGGGTGCCGATAGCCTCCAAGTCGAGACGACCACTAGCCTCGCCATACTGAACACGAGTCACCGAGAAATCGCCCGTGACCGGCAATTTCTCGCCCAGCGAGCCGACACCAGACACATCAGGTTCCGAGGCGCTCGCCAGCACGACAGTCGCGTCCGTATCGATGGCGGATTTTCCGTTGACCTCGACAATTGGGGCCAATCCCTTCACTCGCCACAGCTTCTTACCGTCACGCGTCTCTTGTTCGTCGGTGCGCTTGTTGTCCTTGTAGACGAAGCGAGGGCTAACCTCCAATTCGTCTACCAAGCAAAGAGCTTCATTTACAGCAAATTTAAGTTCGAACATTGTTTCGAGTCTCCTAACGATCGGAAAGTTTTACAATAAAAATGGTACCATCACGCCGCCCGATTTGGTAGCTCTACCTGCGGTCATAAACTTGCGCAAATGTTGGAAAACGGTTAACTATCGCCCTATTCCTAAACCGGGAACACACATTTGCACAACTTTTCGAACGCCAATTATCGTTGTAGACACAGCCTGCTGACCTGCATAAAAGACCCCGAATTTTCTCTGGCGCGGCACCCCTCCGGCGATTTTCGGTGCGCGGCACTCCGTCACCCGCTCGTTCGGCTAGCCATTGCTCGGGCCAGCTGGGCACGCCCCTGACCAGGGACTTCCCGCTGCGGTCGTTCGTGCGTCCTCCGCCTCCCGCTCCCGCTGCGGGCACCTAGGGGTGTCCTCGCTCCCGCTCCCGGCGTGCGGGCGCGCGCTCCGTCCTCGCGTCCAGCCCCGGGGGCGCGCCTACAGCGCCCGGCGTCTAGCCACCCG
>NZ_JAKRDR010000036.1:0-2245 GCF_022345765.1 Corynebacterium nasorum
GCCACACAAGTGAACTTGACAAAATAAACACAAAAAAGAAATCACACAAACACACACAACACACCACACAAAAGCGCAGCCTGCCATGAGTGTTTAATGCTCGCGTCCACTATACAGTTCTCACACAACACCCCAACCACAAACCAGCACACACAAACCATGCACACCAGCAAAATGGTCAGGCACCAAAAAAGGGGATAATGCCCCAGACACCCAACAATGCACCAACATACAAACAAATACTTTTTTCAAACTGTGCACGAGACTGTGTGTCACAAAGCGCCATTCAAACACTCGGTCTTTGTCTTAAAGGTGTATCTTCCACCCGGAAATTTTCAAACAAACAACGTTGGCAGCATGACACTCGCACACTCAACCAACACCCACCACAAAGTGGCAGGACAAGGCACAACTGTGCCCAAATAATAAAGCTCCTTAGAAAGGAGGTGATCCACCCGCACCTTCCGGTACGGGTACCTTGTTACGACTTCGTCCCAATCGCCGATCCCACCTTCGACGGCTCCCTAACAAGTTTGGGCCACCGGCTTCGGGTGTTACCAACTTTCATGACGTGACGGGCGGTGTGTACAAGGCCCGGGAACGTATTCACCGCAGCGTTGCTGATCTGCGATTACTAGCGACTCCGACTTCATGGGGTCGAGTTGCAGACCCCAATCCGAACTAAGGCCGGCTTTCAGCGATTCGCTCCACCTCACAGTGTCGCTGCGCGTTGTACCGACCATTGTAGCATGTGTGAAGCCCTGGACATAAGGGGCATGATGATTTGACGTCATCCCCACCTTCCTCCGAGTTGACCCCGGCAGTCTCTCATGAGTCCCCAACCAAATGCTGGCAACATAAGACAAGGGTTGCGCTCGTTGCGGGACTTAACCCAACATCTCACGACACGAGCTGACGACAACCATGCACCACCTGTACACCAGCCACAAAGGGAAAGACTATCTCTAGCCCGATCCGGTGTATGTCAAGCCCAGGTAAGGTTCTTCGCGTTGCATCGAATTAATCCACATGCTCCGCCGCTTGTGCGGGCCCCCGTCAATTCCTTTGAGTTTTAGCCTTGCGGCCGTACTCCCCAGGCGGGGCGCTTAATGCGTTAGCTACGGCACGAAAGTCGTGAAAAGACCCTCACACCTAGCGCCCACCGTTTACGGCATGGACTACCAGGGTATCTAATCCTGTTCGCTACCCATGCTTTCGCTCCTCAGCGTCAGTAACTGCCCAGTAACCTGCCTTCGCCATCGGTGTTCCTCCTGATATCTGCGCATTTCACCGCTACACCAGGAATTCCAGTTACCCCTACAGTACTCAAGTTATGCCCGTATCGCCTGCACGCCCGGAGTTAAGCCCCGGAATTTCACAGACGACGCGACAAACCACCTACGAGCCCTTTACGCCCAGTAATTCCGGACAACGCTCGCACCCTACGTATTACCGCGGCTGCTGGCACGTAGTTAGCCGGTGCTTCTTATCTAGGTACCGTCACAAAAAGCTTCGTCCCTAGCGAAAGGAGTTTACAACCCGAAGGCCGTCATCCCCCACGCGGCGTCGCTGCATCAGGCTTGCGCCCATTGTGCAATATTCCCCACTGCTGCCTCCCGTAGGAGTCTGGGCCGTATCTCAGTCCCAATGTGGCCGTCCACCCTCTCAGGCCGGCTACCCGTCGCCGCCTTGGTAGGCCATTACCCCACCAACAAGCTGATAGGCCGCGAGCTCATCCTACACCGAAAAAACTTTCCAACCATCACACTAAAAATGGCTCCTATCCGGTATTAGACCCAGTTTCCCAGGCTTATCCCGAAGTGCAGGGCAGATCACCCACGTGTTACTCACCCGTTCGCCACTCGAGTACCCTGCAAGCAGGGCCTTTCCGTTCGACTTGCATGTGTTAAGCACGCCGCCAGCGTTCGTCCTGAGCCAGGATCAAACTCTCCACAAAAAAATTTCAGAACAAATCCGAAACAGGCCGTGAAAAGCCCGAAACCCAACAAAAGAACAAACCACCACAAACCACACAAAATGCAGCTCATGCTGGCGTCCAAAAAATTACTACAAAGAAAAAATAAACAGTCCCCTCAACCCGACGGGGTCAAAATAAGAGGAAACCAAAAAAGGTAAACACAATCACATGCCAACCAATCCATCTCAATGCAGCCGAAACACCAAACAGCATTCAAAAAGGTACGTGTTCCACATACCCAACCGGCACACACCAACCAACAAACCA
>NZ_JAKRDR010000037.1:0-1991 GCF_022345765.1 Corynebacterium nasorum
GTGGATGGGTGGGGGAAAGGGGGCGTCGGCAAGAGCTGTCCACAAGTTAGCCGGCGGCCGAGATGCGCGGGGACAGCGGCGATGGTAGGGGCGGTCTTCTATGCTGGAAGGCATGTCGGAAGCGAAGGAAAGAGTCTCAACGCGGCAAAAGCTGCGGGTGATTGACCGCTCGGTGCTCTCGCGGGTAAACCGCATCCGTTCGCGGTTTGTTTATATTGTGCAGGCGACCATTGGTGCGGCGCTCGCGTACTGGGTGGCCGGCGATGTGGTGGGGCACCCGCAGCCGTTCTTTGCGCCGATTTCCGCGGTCATCATTTTAGGGATGTCCGGTGGGGACAGGATGAAGAAGGCGCTGGAGATGTCGATTGGCGGCATCATCGGCGTGGCCGTAGGCGACTTGCTCTTTCAGATTGTGGGGCAGGGGCCGTTCCAGATTTTCTTCATCGTGGGCGCGGGCCTGGTGGTGGGCTCGTTTTTGACCAAGTCGCCGCTGATTACTAACCAGATTGTCTTTGGCGCGATTTTGATTGCGACGATTTTTCCACCCACGGAGGGCCCGGGTGGCCTGCACCGCGCGATCGATGCGATGATTGGCTCAGGCATTGGCCTGATAACCATCGCGTTGATTCCCAATTCCCCGTTGGTGGAGGCGCGGCGCGAGGTATCGAAGGTGCTCAAGATTGCCTCGAGCATTCTTGCCGACGTCACGTACGGCATCCGCCAGCAAGACCCCGCCGTTATCCGAGATGCGCGCGAGGCGGTGCGCGGTACGCAAGACAGCGTGAATACCCTGCTGAGTGCGGCGCAATCGGGCAGGGAGGCCTCGGAGGTCTCGCCACTGTTGTGGGCATCGCGGCGCAGCATTCGCTCGCTGGAGCGCATCCTCATGCCGGTAGATAACGCGGTGCGCGGCGTGCGCGTGCTCTCCCGCCAGGCATTGGGCCTGACGGAGGACCGCGACAAGGTTTCAGACGCGCAGGTGGAATTGCTCGATGAGCTTTCTGAAATCATGCTCGCCATCAGCGAGCTCTACGGCCAGGGCAAACAGCATGGGCACGACGAAGCGATTGAGATTCCGGACCTCGTGCAGCGTCTGCGCATCGTGGGCGGGCGCGCCGGGATAGACATCATTGACAAGGACGGCACGTTATCGGCCTATATGATTTTGGGTCAGACGCGTTCCATTGTGGTCGATATGCTCATGGTGTGCGGGCTCTCGCGTGAGTCGGCCGTGGCGCACCTCGTGCCGACGTCGCAGCATCCGGCCTATCCACCGGAGGTGTGGGGGCGCGAGGACTGAAGTCGTCGCGCGGGGCTAAGGGCGGACGATCTGGAGATCGCGTAGGTGGCGGTAGAAGGTCACGCGGGTCACCGGCCGCTGGTGGGGGACCGAATCGACGATGACGCGCAGCTGTGGGCCGCCGGCCTGGACGGCGCGGCCGGTGCGTACGGATTCAGGGGCGAGCTGGCCGGGCTTGCGCAGCAACGAGCGGAGGCGGCCCTGAGGCTCGACGGGGGAAGTGGCGCGGGCGGCGAGGATGCCGGGGGCGTCGGTCATGGGGACTAGGCGTGCGCCGAAGGTCTTGGGGGAGGAGGCGGCAAGCGTGTGGTCATCGATGATGATTTCACCGGTGAAAGCGCCGTTTGCGGCATCCGAGATGGTGGCAGAGCCAGCGACTGCGAGGCCGGAATCGTTGCGGATGAGAGGGGCTGGGCGAACCGGCGCGGTGCGGGCGAAGTCGAGGGCTTCGGCCGGGTCGGTGGGAAGCCCCCAGTTCTGTGCGGCGGCGGAAGGAGTAGCCGAGGACACGGGGATGAAGGCGACTTCGGCCCAGAGGCGATCGGAGCGCATGAGGCGGGTGAGCACGGCCGAGAGGGCGGCATCGGAGCCGGCGACGACGATGCGGGCGGGTTCTGTGAGGTGGGGCGCCTGCGGGGCCGGCTCTGGCGCGCCGAGGTGGCGGACGTCGGGCTGAGCGGCGATGTCATCG
>NZ_JAKRDR010000038.1:0-1907 GCF_022345765.1 Corynebacterium nasorum
TCGGCAGCGTCGGACAGCTTGTCCTTAGCCTCGGAGGTGACCTGGTCGGCCTTGCCCTCGTTAGCTACGTCCTTGTTGTCGGTAGCTTCGCCGTAGGCTTCCTTTGCCTTGCCTACGAGGCCGTCCTTCTTGTTTTCCAAATCGCCCATAATCACTCCTTTGGGGTAGTCAGTCGATAACTAATACCCATAATACGCTCCTCTTTTAGTGCAGGCAAGAGAAGAACTTTCGGCACACCGCGGTGTGTTTAGCCGTAAAGAGAGACGCCATAGATCTAAAAGCCACATGATGAAACATATGGCATAGCGCATGTTCCGCCATATGGCACGGCACACGCTATGACATCTGCCAAAGCAAATGTCCGCTCGCGTGCAGTTCTACCTGCGCGTTCACATGCTCATCCCCAGCATGTAGGCGCCGAAATTGACGGATCCAGGTACAGCTACGGGTAGCTCTGTGCGCGTTTTCCCTCGTGGGCGGCTTTTATAAAGGCAGGGGTGGAATCATGCTTCTAGGTCTCGTCAGGTGTGGCTGCTAGCGTTAGTGCTGGTTCACAATCACACCCCGCTGGGTGTGGGCGTGACTTCCTCGTCGGTGCGCGGTAAGGCCCGCGCGTGACGTGGGCTGTCCCGCGCGCCCTTTTTCAGGCGAGCGGACAACCCTACGACGTAAAAGGGAGGTAGACAATGGGTAAGCACTCATTGGATACACCCGGTCGCACAAGAAAAGACCCCGCCACCAAAGGAGCTGCAATCCTTAACTTGGTGAGCGGAGTCCTCAACGTTGCGACCGCTGTCGTGAAGTTCGTTAGCGCGATTCTTCACGTGGGTCTTTAGGCCCGAGGGTCTCAACCGAGTAGCAGTCGGTTGGGGCCCTTTTTATTGTGCAGCGGCAATTCAAAGGTGAACTGTGCTGTCGTGTTTTAGGCTAATGTGCGCGCGGAGGTTTCGCAATACTCCCACACTGAGTACCCATGTCTCTTCTCCTGCTTAGGTATTCATTCCTGCCACATCAGTTGGCTGCGTTCTCTGCCCTCAGGGTGTGTTAGCGTTATTCCCGTAAGATCCTGATGCGCAAAACGCACAGTCTCAGTAGGAAGTCTGAGCGATAACACTAACCAGTGCTATCCGTCGCTTTAGCTCTTATTCTCATGAGAGTTAAAGAATCCAGCGTCGTCAGGTCCGCTTTAGCGTACCTGGAGACAACTTTGCCTGCTCAATTCACCCTTTTCCACGATGGTCAATTTTGGTGCGGAGTCTACGAGACTTCCAGCAACAACCGGCTCCGCGCCGTCCGAGTAGTTTTCGGTCCAGAACCTAATAATTCCGAACTCTATGAGTGGTTACTCGTCAATGGTTCTTCCCTAGTCAAACGTGCCCATCGTTCCGTACCTATACCTGGCGCTATTGAAGAGCCACAGCGAGGAAATCCCAAACGCCTGCAGCGGAAAGTCAATAAGGAGCAACGTAAGACTTCAGGTGTGTCCTCGAAAGCCCAAGAAGCAACAAAATTAAATTTCGAACTAGCTAACGCAAACAAAAAGAAAGCTTCGCGGATCGCTCGGCGCGAAGAAGCACAACGGAAATTTCAGATCCGTGCCGCTAAAAAGAAGGCCAACCATAAAGGCAAGTAGTCGAAGGTGTTAAAGCGAAGTTGCCACACAGCGAGAGGAAAGCTGTGTAGTCGTATGTCTACTTCTGCGCACGTACGATCCCCGCTATATGTCTGCAAGGACAAAGGAGGCCCTAGCCTGGTGAGGGACGTGTCAACTCGAAAGATTTATGCCGTTCGTGCTGTCAAGGGGTGAATGCGCCACTTCGACCGGGAGGTAGTTGTGACGCGTTGGACTCCGAAGGATGTTAAGGATGCTGCTGTTGAGCGCGTGGTGGCAGGCGAGGCAGTTAGCC
>NZ_JAKRDR010000039.1:0-1714 GCF_022345765.1 Corynebacterium nasorum
GGCGGAATCAAGCGGTGGATGCGCCACGCTTGAATAGTTCGTTAAGTATTTCACGTGGGGTTGCGCCGCCGAGGATTTGTCGGGGTGTTTCGTTGAGCTCATTTTGCACCCACGCGACATGTTCGGGTGTGACGGTGGCAAAGTCGGTGCCCTTTTTGTAGAACCTGCGCCTGATCTCGCCGTTGGTGTTCTCGTTGGTTGGTCTCTGCCACGGTGAGTGCGGTTCACAGAAAAACACCTGGCAGCCGTCTTTAATCTGGACTTGTGCTGTGACAGCCATTTCTGCGCCTTGGTCCCATGTGATGGTCTTTAGCTGCTCGGTGTTGAGGTCTTTGACCATGTCCTGCAGGGTTGCGACCACGGTGTGTGAACTGTGCTCATCGGGAAGGTGTCCAAGCAGGGTGTAACGGCTGGTGCGCTCTACTAGGGTAATCAGCGCGCTTTTGCCACCTTTACCAATAACAAGGTCGCCCTCCCAGTGCCCGGGAATAGCCCTGTCATCAGCTTCCGGGCTGCGGTGGGTGATCTCAGCACCTTTGATCCAAGGGCGACCGGTTAACACGCCAGCGTTTCGGGCACGACGCTTGCGTGTTGAGCCGCCGCGGATAAGTACGTCTTTAGTCTTCATGACTTCTTCAAGCTCGGCTCGCAGGCTGCCTTTGCCTTGAATGTATAAGGCACTGTAGATCGCTTCGTGGGAAATACGCATGCTTTCATCATCGCTGAAAGCATGCTCAAGCCATGCACTAATGCGCCCAGGTGACCACCTGCGGGCAAGGCAATCGACTACTACACCCCGAAGCGTTGGGCTTTCATCGAGCTTGCGTAGTTTTGGCCGCACCATCCGACCAGCAGTAGAAACAGCAGCGTTGTGGGCGTTATACCGCAGCTGCTCTGTGCCGTCCTCATCGACGATCTTCCAACCATTACGGGTGATTTCACGAGCGACGACACTGTGGTGCCTATTTATTTTCTGCGCGATGGCTCGTGCCGAATCACCGACACGACATCCCGCTTCAATAGCAACACGGTCTTCAACAGTAAGCCTGCGACCACGCCCTACTAAGGCGTGTTTGTCGAATACGCCGCTAGGAAATCCATCAACGGCTTGAGTTTTCATCGGTGCTGGCATAACAGAATCTTTACCCAGCTTCTTGCCTGTATCTGGCAAAGACACCACCGCCTCATCAGGCGTTCGACGATGTCGCTGCCGGCGTAACTTCGCATACCGCTGCTTCCTTATCCACCCATACACGGTAGAAGGATGCACACCGATAGCATCAGCCACTGTCTGACAGCTCTCACCAGCAAGCACTCGCTCCACGGCCTGGGCACGTTTATCAGGTGACAAGTGGGCGCGTCTAGGCCGCACTTCGATTACACCAGCTTTCTTTAACCTGCTGTGAAGCAAGCCAGTCGATATTCCAACAGTCTGTGCTGCTTGACTGATCGACATACCTGCACGCACCAACCCAACAGCCTCACGGACAAACGGATCACGCAAACGACTCGCACGCCTGCCTGGAGGTTCGACACCTCTTACCCTCAACCAACCGTAAACCGATTCGGGGCCTACACCCACATCACGCGCGACCAGGCTAACTGCCTCGCCTGCCACCACGCGCTCAACAGCAGCATCCTTAACATCCTTCGGAGTCCAACGCGTCACAACTACCTCCCGGTCGAAGTGGCGCATTCACCCCTTGACAGCACG